>NZ_JAZKRW010000010.1:0-43148 GCF_036626415.1 Salinibacter sp. | reverse complement strand
GGGGCAACAGGGCGAAAAGTCCGTGGTGTGGTAGTCCGGCCGAAAAGTGCGGTTCCGGATGTGGTCGGCCGTACCAGGCGTTTCCACAAAAGTCACGCCCCCGTTGAGTCTTTTCGTCCGAATCGCCCTTCGCATCCCGGATGGGCTCTCCGGAGCGGGCACTCGCAATTCGCGACTGCCCGCCGCACTGCCCCCTGCGCCGCCGTCGGGGACGAGTGGGAGACGCGAGGTGCGTGGCGACGGCGGCCCTGCTATTCCTGGTCGAAGAGGTCCTGGTCGGCGGGGGCGGAGGACCGATCGAAATGATTGTACGCCCGCTGGAGGGCAACCCGGCCCTGCGGGGTGCGCTCCATGAAGCCCTCCTGGATGAGGTACGGCTCGTACACTTCTTCGAGGGTGCCGGACTCCTCGCCGACCGACACGGCCAGGTTCTTTAGGCCCGTGGGGCCCCCGTCGAAGTTGTCGATGAGGGTGAGCAGGATGCGCGTGTCCATGTCGTCGAGGCCCTCTTCGTCCACGTCGAGGGCGTTGAGGGCGCGGTCGGCAATGGCCTTTGTAATTTCGCCATCGCCCTCGACCTCCGCAAAGTCGCGCGTGCGGCGCAACAGGCGGTTGGCCACGCGAGGCGTTCCCCGGCTGCGCCGCGCAATCTCGTAGGCCCCATCCGCGGTCGTCTCCACCTGCAGGAGCCGGGCGGAGCGCTCGGTGATCTTCTGCAAGAGGTCCGCGGTGTAGTAGTCGTAGCGAAAGTCGATCCCGAAGCGGGCGCGGAGCGGCGCGGTGAGAAGCCCCTTCCGCGTCGTCGCCCCGACCATCGTGAAGGGCGGCAGGTCGATCTGCACCGTGCGGGCGTTCGGGCCCTGGTCGATCACAATGTCGATGCGGTAGTCCTCCATCGCGGAGTAGAGGTACTCCTCGACGACGGAGCTCAGGCGATGAATCTCGTCGATGAACAAGAGGTCGCCCTCCTCCAGGTTCGTGAGCACCCCCGCGATGTCGGCCGGCTTTTCGAGAACGGGCCCGCTGGAGGTGCGAATGCGGGCGCCCATCTCGTTGGCGATGATGTGGGCGAGCGTGGTCTTGCCGAGCCCCGGGGGCCCGGAGAGCAGGACGTGGTCGAGCGTCTCCCCGCGCTGCAGCGCCGCCGTCATGAACACATTGAGGTTTTGCTTTATCTTCTCCTGGCCGACGAACTCGTCGAGCGACTGCGGGCGCAGCAGCTTTTCGACGTCGGTTTCCGACGGTTCGGCGTCGGCCTTGAGGGCGTCGGAGCGGGGACTGCTCATGAACGGAACGGGGGATCGATAAAGGAAGCACCGGGACCTACGGGACGGCTGTTGAGAGGAGAGGGTTTCATGTGTGTCCCTTGTGTCTTCCGGCCTCCGCGGACCGAAGAGCGCGAGGAGGACCGGCCGCTTCAAACTTCTGTCGGCCCGCTCTGTAAGAGCACTTGGAAATAGAGGAATGAATTTTGCCTCATCACACAGTCCGGAAGTGAGAGCCCACTGCAGACGCCCTTGCGTGCTCTCTGGACGGCACTTCGCGTTCGTCACACCAGTCCGGCCTCCCCGACAGTCGCATGAGCAGCAATATCCTCGAACTCAAGCAGGAACAGGACCTTCAGCAGAAGCTCTCCCCGCAGCAGATTCAGTATATCAAGCTGCTGCAACTGGACACCTTTGACCTGGAGCGGCGCATCGAAGAGGAGCTCGAAGAGAACCCTCTGCTCGAAGAAGGGCTTGGCGAAGAGGAGCAGCGAGAGGAAGATGAGCTCGACGCCACGGCCGAGGAGATGGAGAACGAGCTGGAGACGGAGGACGAGGAGGAGGACTTCGACGTGGAGGACCTCCTCAACAACACCGACGACATGTACGGCTACAATGCCAACCCCGGCTACCAGGGGGACGATGAGGATCGAGACCGGCCCATGCCCGCGGACCAGTCGTTGCCCGAGCAGCTTCAGGGTCAGATCTCGTTCTTGGACCTCGATGAGACTGAGCGCATCATCGCCGACCAGATCATCGGCTCGATCGACGAGGACGGATACCTGAAGCGGGAGATCGACTCGATCCTGGACGACATTCTGTTTAACCACGGCATCGAGATTGAAGCAGAGGACGTGGAGGCAGTGCTCCGGGAGGTGCAATCGCTCGACCCGGCCGGCATTGCCGCGCGGGACTTGCAGGAGTGCCTCCTGCTCCAGCTTCACCGCATGCCCGATGACGTTGATGGGCGCGACACGGCCATCGCCATGCTGGAGGACGAATACGAGAAGTTCACCAAGAAGCATTTCGACAAGCTCCAGAAGCGGCTCGACGTCAACGAGCGGGAGCTCAAAACGGCCTTCGACCTCATCCGGCAGCGCCTCGACCCCAAGCCCGGGGAGGGCGAGTTCTCGGAGCAAACCAATTACATTACGCCCGACTTTTCGGTGCGGTACGTGGACGGCGAGTTCGTGATTACCCTCAACGGCCGCAACGCTCCGGACCTGCACGTCTCGCGTCACTATCGCACGATGCTCGAAAAGCTGAAGGCGCAGAAGAAGTCCGACGACGTGGACGAGGTTGATGAGGAGACCGAAGAGTTCCTGAAGGACAAGTTCAGCTCCGCACAGTGGTTCATCGACTCCATTAACCAGCGACGCCACACGATGTACCTGGTGATGGACGCCATCGTGCAGATCCAGGAGGACTTCTTCCGGTACGGAGAGGGCCACCTCAAGCCCATGATCCTGAAGGACGTGGCCGAGATCATTGACATGGACATCTCCACGGTGAGCCGCGTGGTGAATGGCAAGTACGTGCAGACCGAGTGGGGCGTCTACGAGCTCAAGTACTTTTTCTCCGAGGGACTGGAGACGGTGGACGGGGAGGAGGTCTCCAACAAGGAAGTGAAGGCCGAGCTCCAGCGGATCGTAGACGCGGAGGACAAGACCGATCCGATGTCCGATCAGGCCCTGGCCGACGCCCTCGAAGAGAAGGGGTTCAAGATTGCCCGCCGTACAGTCTCGAAGTACCGAAAACAGCTCGGCATCCCTGTCGCGCGCCTGCGCCGGGAGATTGTCCTCGACGACGAAAAAGAGGGCAGCGAATCGTGAGGGTGGAGCGGGGCGTCACGACGCGCCGTGCCCCCGAAGGTCCCTTTACCGGTCGTACGAGACCGACATCGTGAGGCCGGCCACCGCTACGAACTGGCCGTCTTGAACGAGCGGGTCGAGGCCGGTCCCCACGAAGAGTCCGGGCTGGGCCCGGGCACCGTCCAGCATGAGCGAAAGAACCGCGTGGTGGGTGGTCTGGGACGGGGCCGACCCAGAGAGGAGCGGACGTCCCTCCACGCTCAGCCCCGTCATGAACCGCTCGCCCTCCCACCAGAGCTGGGCACTGTACGGAAGGCGCCACCGCTGCTCTCGGTCGTCGGTGGGGCCCTGATCGGCGGACGCGAAGGTGAGGCCGGAGCGAAGGCGGAGGGACGCGCGGCGCCCGAGCGGCACGCGGCCGTTGAGAAGGGCGGAGGTCGATATGTTCTCGTCCCGAAAGGCGGCGGTGCGCCCCAGGTCGGCCTCTTGGCCGGCCCGCAGCGCTTCATTGTCGGGGACCACAGGGATCCGGACCCCAAGCTCCAGCAGGATCGGTCGGGAAGAGCTACTCAGCCCGACGCCCACGTACGGGTTGCCCACCGCCGCGGAGGAGGTCGCGTCCGTGTCGTACCGGGCCACGGGCAGCTCGGCCGCCAGCTCTACGTTTTCGTTTAGGGACCGAGTGGCGGTCAGGAAGGCGGCGCCCGATGTCACGGATGCATCATCGTCCGGAAGCTCCGGGACGACGGCCTCCAGGGCGACCTGGTTGGGCTGGTACGGGCGGGACCAGATGGTCTGGGCCTGGGCCGGGGCGGCAAGCACACTCGCCCCGACGATTGAGATCAACAAGACGGCAAGATCGCGCATGGGACGACGATAGGGAGAAGAAGGCACGGCGACGTGGAGAGACGTCTTTGAAATGGGCATGTCTCTCGACGGGTGGACTGCATCTCTCGTTCTCAGTTCCTACATTATCGCATGGAATTCAACCAAACGCCCCGGTCCTCTTGTCGCTGCCGCCTCCCTGCCATGCTTGACTCTGCTCCCACCTCCCAAATTGAATCGCGTGGGTCTCGGTCCGCACGGCGGTCCCAGTTGGACGCGCTGAGCCGCGCCTTTGATGGCCTCGACACCGAGTACCCGCTCGCCGACGGCACCACGGCCCCGCGCACCTACCTCGACAGTGCCGCGTCGACGCTCCGTTGTACCGTGGCCGACGACATCGTTCGTCGCGCCCTCCGGCATTACGCGAACACGCACTCGACGCTGCACGCCGGGGCCCGCATCATGACGCATCTCTACGAGCAGGCCCACGAGATTGTGGGACGCTTCGTGGACGCGCCCGACGACTACACGACCCTCTTTGCGGGCAGCGGTGTTACGGGCGGCCTCAACCGCATGGCCCGCGTGCTGGCCGAGCGGCGCCCCGAGCGCGACGTGGTCATTACCACCCTGATGGAGCACCATGCCAACGACCTGCCGCATCGGAAGCACGTAGGCGAGGTGGTGCACGTGCCGCTGGAACACGATCCGGACGGCGAGGCCGGGCGGGTAGACCTCGATGCGTTGCGGGCCGCCATCGACGCGCACGCCGACCGGCTCAACTACGTGGCCATCACGGCGGCCTCCAACGTGACGGGCATCGTCAACCCGGTCCACGAGGTGGCACGCCACGCCCACGCGGCCGGGGCCCTGTGCGTGGTCGACGCGGCGCAGTCGGCGGCCCACGTGCCGATCAGCGTGCAGGGACGAGATGGGTCTGAGGCGCTCGATGTCGTCTGCATGAGCGGGCACAAGATTTACGCGCCCGGCAGCCCCGGGGTGATCGTCGCGCGGAAATCGCTTTTCGAGGGGTTGGAGCCGCAGGTGGTGGGCGGCGGCATCGTGGAGCGGGTCGAGACGGGGCACTACGAGATCACGGACGCACTGCCCGAGCGGGAGGAGGCGGGCACGCCCAACCTGCCGGGGGCCCTGCGGCTCGCCGCCACGCTCCAACTGCTGGGCCGCATCGGCATGGACCTCGTGGCGGAGGACGAGCGCGAACTGACCCAGTACGCGCTGGAGCGCTTCGCCGCGATCGACGGCCTCACGATCTACGGGTCGCACCGCCTAGAGGTGGCCGACCGGATTGGGGTGATCGCCTTCAACCTCGCCGGCCTGCCGCACGGCCTGGTCGCCGCGGCCCTGAACGACCACTTTGGGGTGGCCGTGCGGAACGAATGCTTCTGCGCCCAGCCCTTCGTGCGGGAGCTATTGGGCCGGACGGGGGAGGCCGAGGAGGCCGCGAACGGTGCAGAGTGCGGGCCCGAGACGCAGCCGGGCATGGTGCGGGCGTCCTTCGGGCTGTACAACACAACAGAGGATGTCGACGCGGCCGTCGAGGCGCTGTCCGACCTCGCAGCACGGCCCGACTGGTACCGCACCCAGTACCGTCCCCGCCTCGATGGCAGTGGCGACTGGGTCCATCGCTCCTTCGAGCATCCGCCCGAGGAGGCCTTCTCGCTACAAGGCGAGGTCGACGCGTGGCTCCGGTCTGTGGAATAGTCCCCGCCTCATCCGCCTGACGTCGCCGCCGCTGTCGTCTCAACGACCTCGGCCTGCACGTGCCCTGGCAGTTCTGCGTAGTGGCTGAACTTCGTATGGTGCAGCCCCCGGCCCTGGGTGAGTGAGCGCAGCGTGGTGGAATACTGGTGCAGCTCCGCCTCCGGCACCTCGGCGCTGATTTTCTGCAGCGGCCCCTGCGTGTCGATGCCCTGCACACGCCCCCGTCGCGTATTGAGGTCGCTGATGATGTCGCCCGTGTAGTCGTCCGGCGTGGTAATGAGGACCTCGTGGATGGGCTCCAAGAGCACCGGGCCGGCCTCTTGGAACGCGCGCCGGAAGCACTGGAAGGCGGCCCGCTTGAAGGCCGCCTCGTTCGAGTCGACCGGGTGCATGCCGCCGTCGTAAATGACAACCCGCACGTTGCCGACGGGAAAGCCCGCCACGGGCCCTTCCTTCATGGTGTTGAGAACCCCTTTCTTGATGGAGGAGAAGAATGTGTTCATGTCGATGATGCCCCCGACAATCGCGTCGATGAAGTGGATCTCGGCGCCCCATTCGGTCTCGACGACGTCTTCTCCGCGCACATCGATGGCGTCCGGCGGGTCGAATTCTCCGTCGTAGGGTTCGACCAGCATCGAGATGTCGGCAAACTCGCCGGCCCCCCCGGACTGCTTCTTGTGTCGGTACTCGGCGGTCGCCCGGTGTTGGATGGCCTCGCGGTACGAGATGCGGGGCTCCACGAACGTGACCTCCACCCCGGCCTCCCGTTCGAGGCGCGCCTTGGCGATCTGGAGGTGCATCTCGCCCACGCCGCTTAGCGTGAGCTGGTTGAGCAGCGCGTCGTGGTGGAAGACGAGCGAGGGGTCCTCGTCGGTGATCTGGTGGAGACCTCGAGCAAGCTTGTCCTCCTGCCCCTCCTGAACTGGCTGCACGGCCATGCGGTAGCGCGGATCAGGGAACTGGATGGACGGGATGACGACGTCGGAGTCCGGGACGCGGAGCGTGTCGTTCGTATTGGTGTCTTCCAGCTTCACGAGCGCGCCGAGGTCGCCGGCGATGAGGCGAGGGACGTGGTTGCGCGCCTCCCCGTTCAGTTCGTAGATCTGTCCGATGCGCTCGGTGGCGCCGGTACGGGCGTTTTCCAGGTCCTGTCCCGACTGCAGGGTCCCGTCCACCACACGCACATACGAGTACTCGCCGACATGCTCCTGGGCCATCGTGCGGTAGACGAACGCGACCGGTGCGTCGTCGGGGTCGGCCGTCAGGTTCGGGCCGCTCTCGGTCTTGACCCGCCGGCTGGCGGGGGACGGACAGACCGATCCGATGAAGTCCAACAGCCGAGAGACGCCCACCATTTCTGTCGCGCTCGTCACGAAAACGGGATAGAGCTCCCGGTCGATCATGGCCTTCCGCAGGCCGTTTCGCATCTGGTCGTCCGTCAACTCGCCCTGCTCGAAGTAGGTCTCCATGAGGGTGTCGTCACTGGCGGCGATGTCCTCGACGAGCGTCTCGTGGAGTTCGCGCGCCTCGTCCTCGAAGGCGTTGTCGATCGGCTGCACCTCCGGCTCCGTCTCCCCCTCCGGGTAGTAAAGCTGTCGCATGCGCAACACGTCGACCAGGGTGCGGGTGCCCTCTCCGGCGGGCAGCTGCACCACCGCGGCGCCCCGCCCGAAGCGGTCCTCAATCTCGTCGACAATGCTCCGAAAATCGGCGCTCGCCTGGTCGATGTGGTTGAGGACAAACAGGGAGGGCGTTTCCGTCTGCTCGCCGTAGGACCAGGCCATCTCCGTCCCCACCTCCACCCCGGACCGGGCGTCCATCACGTACAGCGCGGTGTCGGCCACCCGCATCGAAGCGATCACCTCGCTTGCAAAGTCGGGGTAGCCGGGGGTGTCGAGGATGTTGATTTTCTTGTCGTCCCACGCGGCATGTAGCAGCGTCGAGAAGATCGACATCTGCCGTTCCTTCTCACTCTCGTGGTGGTCGCTCTGCGTCGTGCCGTCCGACACAGTGCCGACGCGAGAGATTGCGCCGCTCGTGTAGAGGATGGCTTCGGTCAGTGCCGTTTTGCCACTGCCCTGGTGGCCGACCAGGGCAACATTGCGGATCTGTTGGGGGTCGGAAACGGTCATTGGACTGAGGGGCTCTGCGGGAATGTCAGGGAGAGGTGCCGGGCGAGAACGACCACTGAGGGGAGGGGCTCAGACCCTGTACGGTGGATGGGTGCGAAGCTGAGACACTGTGGGCGAAGTGCTCGGACGGCCCCCAAGCAAGTCTTGGAGCAGGGGCCGAGCAAGGGCGCGATCATGCCCCGGGGAGCGCCCAAGCGGGTGCAGAAGCCGTTCTGGGCTAGGGGCGCAACGCCCGAGCAAGAAGTGCCCTCGGGGCGAGATCGTGCGGTTCGGGACTGTAGACAGCCCGTCAACCAGGTTTGCAGGGACAGTTAAGTTCAGAAAAAGAAAACGAGGAGTCAAGATCAGGACCCGAGACGAAAAGGATCTTTTGCCTGATTCCGAGCAGAGGACGCCAGGGGCACGGTCTCCGGTCACAGGCCCAGTGGGCCCCCAGCGCGAAACACGGATTGCAGGACTGGGTTCTGGAATTCCCTATCGTTCACAGACAGTCTTCCTGTTCTCATGGCTTCGTTTGCCTCGTATCAGACTCACTTTAAGGCCTTCGGGGTCGGCATTCTCCTCGCTGCGCTCGGGGTGGGGGCCTACCTGCAGTTTGGCCCGGCGGCGTCGACGGACCTGCCGACGCTGACGGTATACAAGAGCCCCTCGTGTCAGTGCTGCTCCGAGTGGGTCACCCATATGAAGGAAGAGGGCTTTCCGGTGGAGGTGGAGTCGAAGCTGCGCATGAAGCCGGTGAAGAATCAGGTGGGGCTGCCGGAGTCGCTCGCGGCCTGCCACACCGCCGTCGTGGGCAATTATGTGGTGGAGGGACACGTGCCGGCGCAGGACGTGAAGCAGCTTCTCCGAGATGCCCCCGATGTCCGTGGCCTTAGCGTGCCGGGCATGCCGGTGGGCTCGCCGGGCATGGAGCGGGGCAATCGGGTGGAGCCGTATAAGGTCGTGACGTTTACCCCGTCGGGAGAGACGACCGTGTTTGCCGAGTACGGACGATAGGCGGTGTCTTCCTTGTATTTTAAGACCCGTGCACGATGCGCACTCGCCTTCTGCTTCTCCTTTGTATGGCGGGCCTGTTCCTGGCGTGCGGCGCAAACCCGTCGTCGGAAGACTACGAACAGGTCGTTGTGCAGAACCGCGTGGCGCGGGACATGGAGATGCGAGACAAGGAGAGCGTGCTGCCTCCGGGCCGGAGAGAGGCCTTTCAGGGACTCAATTTTTATGAGGTGGACCCGGCCTACCGATACACAGTCCCGCTCCGGCGATTCGAGACGCCCGACACGGTCATGATCCCTGAGAGCACCGGCGACCTGCGTCCTCAGCAGCGGGTGGGAGAGGTCACGGTGCCGCTTCCGGAGGGGCCCGAGAAGCTGGTGGTGTTTCGGGGCGAAGGCGACACGCCCCGCGGTCGACTCTGGATCCCGTTTGCCGACTCCACGAACCGACACGCCACGTACAGGGGCGGGCGATACGTCGATCTGATGTCGACGGATTCGGATTCGGTCGTGGTCGACTTCAATCGCTCGTACAACCCCACCTGCGCTTACAATCCGGATTTCGCCTGTCCGCTGCCGCCCCCTCAGAACCGAGTCGCTGTGCCCGTGCCGGCGGGCGAAAAGCAGCCCAGCTTTGGCGGGTGAGCACATTGCATCTCCGAGCGGGAGGGAATACCTTTCGGGGATGGCCAGGGGTACCCGTCGCGCACAGAACACGGGCTGAGAAATACCCTTCGAACCTGATCCGGCTTGCACCGGCGCAGGAAGTGCCTCGGCCCTGCCCGAGGAGGGGTGCATGAGCGCGGTACCGTCTGGCTTCGATTCCCCACACACCAAGAAGCCAGTCTCTCATGCGTGCTCTTGACTCGCAAATTGTCGTGATTACTGGGGCCAGCCGCGGGCTCGGCGCCGCCATCGCTCGGGCCTTCGGGCGAGAAGGGGCCCGGGTTGTCGTCAACTACTATCAGAGCCCCGCCCGGGCCGAGGCCGTCGCCGCCGACATTGGCGACCGCGCCCTGCCCGTCCAGGCTGATGTGCGCGATCCGGACGCCGTCCAGGCCTTGGTCGACACCGCCGCAGACCATTTTGGGGCCCCGGTCACGACCGCGGTTCACAATGCCCTCGTGGACTACCAATTCGACGCAGAGGCCCGGGAGACCGCCGACACCATCGAGTGGGAAGACTACCAGACGCAACTGGACGGGTCGGTCAAAGGAGCGCTTCACCTGCTCCAGGCCTGCCTCCCCGGCATGCGGGCGGCGGGCGAAGGCCGCTTCGTGGGCATCAGCTCCAACCTCGTACAGAACCCGGCGGTCCCATATCACGACTACACCACCGGCAAGGCGGCCCTCCTCGGATTCACGCGCAATATGGCCTCTGAGCTTGGGGCGGACGGCATTACCGTGAACCTGGTGTCGGGCGGCCTGCTCGATGAGACGGACGCCAGCGCTGCGACGTCGGACGCGGTGTTTGATGCCATCCGGCAAAACACCCCGCGGGGCACGGTGACGACTCCGGAGGAAGTCGCCGACGCGGTGCTCTTCTTTGCCTCCCCCTGGGCCCGGGCCGTCACGGGGCAGAACCTAGTCGTGGACGGCGGCCTTGTCATGAAGTAGCTCGGCGCCTGTATTCTTCTTGTTGACCTCCCCCTCCCGCACGTGACGCTTCTCGCCCTCGAAACCGCCACCTCTACCTGCGGCGTGGCCGTCCTGGACGATGATGTGGTGGTCGCCGAGGCCCATCTGCACCGCCCCCGTGTGCACGCCGAGCGCCTGAGCCCTCTCGTCGAGGAGGCGCTCGGCCACGCCGACGTGTCGCCGGGGGCCCTGGATGCCGTGGCGGTGTCGATGGGGCCGGGCTCGTACACCGGCCTCCGGATTGGGGTGAGCACGGCAAAAGGGTGGGCGCTGTCCGCGGACGCAGCCCTCGTCGGGGTGCCGACGCTGGAGGCGTACGCCGCCCAGTTGCGTCCGGTCGCCGCGCCCGGGGACGTGGTGTGCGCGCTGCTCGATGCCCGCCGGGACGAGGTGTACGCCGGTGCGTTCCGGCAGACAACGACTGGGGTGGCCGAGCACGCGCCCACGACGGCGCTTCCGGTGGAGGCCCTTCCCGGCTGGCTGGGGACCGTAGACGGGCAGCTGTGGCTCGTCGGAGACGGGGCGCCGAAGGGGCGAGACGCCTTTTCCGACGACGCGTTTTCTTGCAGGATGCTCTCCGCCGACGAGGTGTCGCCCTCTGCGGGCTGGGTGGCCCGGTGCGGTCACCAGCGCGTCGACGCGTACGGGCCCGACGACGTGACGACGGTCGAACCGTTGTACGTGAAAGACGTGCATGCGACCCCAGCGCCGTCCCCCTTCGACTGAGCTTCGTTTGGACTTTGCGGGCGTCGTTTCTGATCTTCTGCCGGGGCGACGTCTCAAATCGGCGCCCCACTGGTTCGCATTCGTCACTCCGCACCTGTTCCCTCTTCCTGCCCATGCCCTGGTTTCGGCGCGAGAAGGCCGGCATCCGCACCACCCGCGAAGAGCAAAATGAAATGCCGGAGGGGCAGTGGGTGAAGTGCCCGGAGACCGGCGAAATTACCAATCGGCGCGAGTTGGAGGAAAACCTGCTCGTGTTTCCCGGCTCGGGGTACCACTTTGGGATGGACAGCCACCAGTATTTCGGGTTCCTGTTCGACGACGGCGACTACGACCTGCACGATACCGACCTCCGGTCTGTGGACGCCCTCAATTTTGAGGACCGCAAGCCCTACAGCCAGCGGCTGGAGAGCGCGATGGAGGAGACCGAGCAAAACGAGGCCGTGCAGGCCGCCACTGGGGCCATTGGGGGGCACCCTGTGTCGATGGCGGGGATGGATTTTAGTTTCATCGGGGGATCGATGGGCTCGGTCGTCGGAGAGACGGTGGCGCGGGCGATCAAGCGCGCCTACACGGAGGGGATGCCTCTCATTACCATTGCCCAGAGCGGCGGGGCCCGCATGATGGAGGGAGCCCTTAGCCTCATGCAGATGGCCAAAACGAGCGCACATGTCACGCGGCTGGACGAGGCGGGACTGCCGTTCATCTCCATCCTGACGCATCCCACCACGGGCGGCGTCTCGGCCTCCTTCGCGATGCTTGGTGACATCCACATTGCTGAGCCCGACGCACTGATTGGGTTTGCCGGGCCACGGGTGATCCGCGAGACGATCGGGTCCGACCTGCCGGAGGGCTTCCAGAAGTCGGAGTTCTTGCAGGAGCACGGGTTCGTGGACATGATTGTGGACCGGCGTCGCCTCCGCCGCCGCATTATCCGGCTGCTCAACCTTTTGATGGAGTAAGTCTAAGGGGCCCCGCGGCGGTCGTGGATCGTTCGCGTCCTGCCAGTGGCCGTGCCCCCTTCGGCGGGCGAATCCCGAAAGATCAGCAGCTCCCCCCCGGGGCCCCGGCAGGTCGGGGCTCTTTACGAAGGCGTGGAAATTCCATCAATGCGTCCGAAACCCCTTCAGTGCGGACAGTTATCATAGGATGCTGTCTCGCGTTAACTCTCGCTTTGCAATCCTGCGGACACTTTCCCCAACCCCCATGAAACGAATCTCCTCTTTCCTTACGCTCGCATTCTGTCTCGTGGCGTGGGGGCTGCCTGCCTCCGCCCAGACGACTCCGACTGCGTCGAGCGCGCAACTCAACGGCTTTAGCCGTGCCCTCGACGTGGAGGCCGATCGCGTGTACGTCGGTGAATCCCAGAACATCCACACTCCCGGTCGGGTCTACGTCTACGAAGAGGACGGCGACGCCTGGTCCGAATCCGCTTTCTTCGAGGCCGATGACGGAGACGTCGGGGACAGCTTCGGCGCGGCCCTTGACGCCTCCGGCCGTCAGGTCGCCGTCGGCGCCCCGTCGGCGAATGCCGTCTACGTGTTTGAACCGGGGGAAGACGGCTGGACGCAGAGCGCACGCCTCACCGTGGCCGATAGCACCTCGGACTTTGGGCAGAGCGTGGTGCTGCACGACGACCGTCTGTTCGTGGGGACCTCCGCGACCGTGTCGATGACGGAGCAGGACACTGTCGCGACGGGTGCAGTGCATGTCTTTGGGCGACAGGATGGGTCCTGGCAAGAAACTGCGACGCTCCGGAGCGAGGAGGTGGGGGCGGACGCAGGGTTTGCGAGTGCCCTGCTCGCGTCGGGCGATCACCTGCTGGCCACGGCCCCGCAGCATGACGGAGGTGCCGTCGTCGCCTTTCACGACGGCGCGGAAGGCTGGGCGGAACTCCAGACCATCACGCCCGGAGAACTGAGCGGCAGTGCCCGATTTGGGTCTGCGATCGAGGCCGCTGGGGACCAGGTGCTCGTTGGGGCCCCCCGTGCCTACGATGCGACGGGCCTGGCATACGCCCTCTCGTTCGACGCGGAGGCGGAGCGTTGGGCCGTGGATGGGCGGCTTCTTCCCTTTGATGGTGCGTCGCGTCATCTGTTCGGCACCTCTTTCGCCTACGACGGGGCCGACCTCTGGGTGGGCGCCCCGGGTGCCTCGGATCAGACTGGAGCGCTGTACCGCTACGGCCATGCCGACAACTCTTGGACCGGCGCGACGCGGGTGACGCATCAAGAGGCAGAAACGGGCAATGGGCTGGGCGCCACGCTTGCGGGCAGCAAATCTGTGCTGGCGGCGGGACTGCCGGGGGACGACCACGGGGCCGGTACGATGGGGCTCTACTCCATCGCGTCCGGCGAGTGGACGCAGACGGCCCCCATCGCCCCCTCCACGGGGCAGGTCCTCAGCGCCATGACGGGAGAGGAACGAGACTGCTCGGACGGCACCGTTGCCCAGTTCTCCTGTGAGGGCGTCGACATGAAGTCCTTTCTCCCCATTCAGGCCATTGGGGGCGAGCGCGGGATCAGCCTGAACGACATTTGGGGCTGGACGGACCCGGAGACGGGCACAGAGTACGCGCTCGTGGGCCGCACCGACGGGACCGCCTTTGTGGACGTGAGCGACCCCACCAACCCGCAGTACGTGGGCGAACTGCCGCTCACGGACGGGGCCCGCATCAATTCCTGGCGGGACGTAAAGGTGTACAAGGACCATGCATTCGTGGTGGCTGACAACGCCAAGGACCACGGCATGCAGGTATTCGACCTCACGCGTCTGCGGGACGTGAACGCGGAGCAGATGCCTGTCACCTTCGACCACGACGTCCTTTACGACCGGGTCAACAGTGTCCACAATGTTGTGATTAATGAGCAGACGGGTTACGCCTACGCCGTAGGCAGCAGTGGGGGAGGAGAGACCTGCGGCGGCGGGCTCCACATGATTGACATCGAGGACCCGCTGAACCCGACCTTTGAGGGATGCTTCGCCGATCCGTCCACGGGCCGCTCCGGCACCGGCTACACCCACGACGCCCAGTGCGTCGTCTATGAGGGGCCGGACGCCGAGTACCAGGGGCGAGAAATCTGCATTGGACTCAACGAGACGGCCATCAGCGTCGCGGATGTGACGGACAAGGACAGCACCGTGGCCCTCTCGACGGCCTCGTACCCGGACTACGGCTACGTCCACCAGGGCTGGTTTGACGAGGAGCAGCGCTACTTCTACCAGAACGACGAGCTGGACGAGGCGCAGGGGAAGGCCGAAAACACCCGTACGCTAGTGTGGGACCTGCAGGATCTCGACAACCCGAAGCTCGTCAACCAGCTCAGTCTTCCGGAGAAGTCCATCGATCACAACCTGTACGTGAAGGGGTCGACGATGTACCAGTCCAACTACAAGAGCGGGCTGCGCATCCTCGACATCAGTGATCGGGAAAATCCGGAAGAGGTTGCCCACTTCGACACGCAGCCGTACGACGAAAATGAGGCTGGCTTTCAGGGCTCTTGGAGCAACTATCCGTACTTCGAGAGCGGTATTATCATCGTGTCGAGCATCGGCGAAGGCCTGTTCGTACTGGAGGAGTCACAGCAGGAGCTGTAACGAGACCAGCAGCGCCCGCGAGAGGACACGACGGGCGGATCCTATCGGCCTGATTCTGCTGAACCAACGTTTCCACGCATGATTGTGCGTCGTTTCCTTTCGGTTCTCCTCGTCGGTGTGCTCCTGAGCATTGCGCTTCCGGCGTGGGGGCAGGCGCAGAGCCCGAAGCTGTACGTGTGCAATCAGGGAGAGGCCACCGTCTCGGTGATCGACATGGAGGCGATGGCCGTCGAGACGACCGTTGACCTCAAGGATCAGGGGTTCTCGGAGAATGCGAAGCCGCATCACGTCGTGGCCGAGCCCGACGGGAGTCACTGGTACGTGAGTCTGATCGGGGCAAACACGATCCTCAAGATGAACCGGCAAAACGAAGTCGTCGCGCGCCTTGATGACTTCGAAGTGCCGGGGCTGTTGGCCCTTGACCCATCGAAGGACGTGTTGTATGCGGGCCGCTCGATGAGTGCCGTGAATCCCCCGAAGAGTTTGGGCATGATCCAGCGGTCCAACATGAGGGTCATAGAACGGGTCGGCACCTTCTTTCCGCGGCCTCACCCCCTGGCCGTGACGCCGAATGGGGAGCATGCCTTCATCGCGAGCCTGGGCACCAACCAGCTGATGGGCGTGGACACGGACACGCGAGAAACGCAGCTGACCCGGCTGGACGGGACGACCCAGACGCCGGTCCAGTTTGCGGCGACGGCCGATGGCTCGACCCTCATCGCGGGGGGGCAGAAAACGGGGCAGCTCCTGGTGTTCGATGCGAGTGAGGCCCCCGCCCTCTCGGTGACTGATACCCTCACTGTGGGGCGTCAGCCATGGCATCCCGTCATTGGCCGGCAGAGCGGCCTGGCCTACGTGCCCAACAAGATGTCCCACTCCATCAGTGTCGTTGACGTCGACAACGCATCGGTGCAGGCGACCATTCGGGGCGATGGCCTCGCGCAGCCCCACGGCACGGTGCTTTCGGCCGACGGGCGGCATCTCTTCGTGTCGAACAACAACCGGGAGGGCACCTACGAGCCCCGCGGCGAGAACCCCGACGCGGGCACGGTGACGGTGATTGACACGCAAACCAACGAGATCGTGAAGGTGATCGAGGTGGGGACCTATCCCACCGGCATCGGGACCCTTGGTGGGGCACAGGCCGTCGGCTCCTAGCAGTCCGGGCCCCCTCGCTCCGCTGACGTGACAGCCCTGTGTATTTGATGCGACGTGTTCTCGCCTTTGTTGTCGGCCTCGCTGGGATTCTCCTGGTGGGCTGTGCCGGGTCTTCGCAGTCGGTGTCGTCGGAGGCCCCATCGGCCTCGTTCCCGGACGACTACCAGCGTGTGGTGTCGCCGTCCCTCGAAGTGATCAACGCGGAAGGAGCCTCCATTCCGCATCCGTTTTACGGCGGCTTCAACACGCCGCGTCCCCAGTTCGTCGACGTCGACGGGGACGACGATTCGGATCTCTTCGTACAGGAGCGCCCCGGCCAGCTTGCCTTCTTCGAGCACGTCACCGAGGGAGACTCCTCGCGCCTCGTCTGGCGCACCGACCACTACCGGGACCTTGAGATCGGGGAGTGGTACCGGTTTGCGGACCTCGATCAGGACGGGGTGCCCGATCTGTTGACCGAGGAGCCCTACAGTCACCTCCGCGCCTACCGAAACGTGGGCACGTCCACGGCGCCGGCGTTCGAACTGCACGCCGATACCCTGCGCACGGTCGAAGGCGAGCCGATCTTTTCGGACCGCCAGAACATCCCGAACGTCACCGATCTCGGCTGCGATGGCCGGCTGGACCTCTTTCTGGGGCGACTCGACGGGACCATCACGCACTATGAGTCGACCAAAACGGAGGGCATGCCTCAGTTTGCCCACGTGACGGACAGGTTCGAGGGCATCAAAATTGTCGGGGAGACGGGGCAAAAGAGCGGCCCGTCCCTCCACGGGGCCAACACGCTCACCTTCGCCGATGTGGACGACGACGGCGACTCCGATCTGTTTTGGGGCGACTTCTTCGAGCCCGGGCTCCTCCTGATCGAGAACACCGGATCCTGCGGGAATCCCGTCCTGAGCGGCGAGCCGGAGCGCTTTCCGACATCGAATCCGCTCCTGACCAGCGGGTACAACGCCCCTGCCTTCACCGACTGGTCGGGCAACGGACGTCCGGATCTGTTTGTCGGGGTGCTCGGGGGCTCCAACGATTCCAACACGAGCCTTGCCGACAACTTTTACTTTTACGAGCACACGGCGGACGGATATCAGCTCCGGACACGCCAGTTCGCCGGGGGGCTCGACGTGGGGAGTGAGAGCACCGTGGCACTCGGGGACATTCAGGGCGATGGGCGGACCGACGTGCTCGTGGCGAACAAAATCGACCCCGGGAAGGGGGAGACCTCTCTCGTGTACCCACTGACGCCGACCGATGAGGCGGGCCGGCTTCAAAAAAGATCACCGCTGGACCTGCCGGACGCGTACCACTACGCTCCGGCCCTCGGTGATCTGAACGGCGATGGGTCCGACGACCTTATCCTCGGGACCTGGCAAGGAGGCCTCTCCTACCACGAGAATGAGGGGGACGGGACCTTCGATGCGGCCCACGGTGCCCTGGACAAGCTGTCGGGCGGAAGCAACGTGGTCCCTGCCCTGGGCGATGTGACCGGCAACGGAGTCCTGGACCTTGTGACAGGAACGTCGAGTGGCATCCTCACGCTGTACCGCAACACGGGAACGGAGACGGATCCGGACTTCGCGTCGGAGGGGACTGTCCTCGCGGAGCTGGACGGGCGAGTTGCCCCCACGCTTTATGACGCGACCGGCGAGGGGCGTCTGGACCTGCTCGTCGGAACGGACGACGGCCTGCTCCTGCTCCGCAACCAGGGCAGGAGCGATCCCCCAGACTTTGCGGCGGCCACCCCGATCGACCTTGACGGCATTCCCCGAAATGCCACCCCCGCCGTGGGCGACCTGAGTGGAAATGGGCTGCCGGACCTCGTCGTGGGGGGCAAACGCGGCGGGCTTGTGCTCTTCCAGCCCCCGTCCGGAGGCGGCCAGTAAGAGAGCACGACGGCCCCCGCTACCAGAGTCCCGTAAGCACGTCTCGAAACGAAAACGAGGATGAGGGTTCATCCGCGTCTGCCTCGGGCGCTTGCGGCTCGTCCAATGCCTTGTTCAAAGCGTGAAGGCCGGAGCGAAACTGGTGCGTGAGCCGCTCCCGCGTATCGTCAGAAAGGGCCTCGTACGCCCCCTCCTGCAGAGCCTTCAGGGCGCGCCGGTGGTGCTTGTGGGCGCGTCGCAGCTCCTCGTCGGGCCGACCCCGCAACTGGTCAACGGCCTCTTCGAGATCCGACGGGGGATCGTCGAGGGGCAACCGTGCGGGCGAAAACGAGTCACTGGAAGTGGAAGAGGCCTCGCCAGACTGAGAAGACACCGTCGATGTAAGCATGTTGGACGAGAGTAGGATGATGAAGACGAGTCCGACCGGAGGTGCCAACCTGTTGGCCTTGAGCCAACTGGAACCGCTTCCAAAAAATAAGGGTCTGCTTACCCCCTTGTGTCAGAACCCAGTCAAGATTCAGCGATGAGTTCTGGAACGTGCCGTCATCCTTCATTGAAATCCCTTTGGGCTCCGCGCCCGGCAATCTGAGCGGGGGCAATGACGACGGGGACATTTTCCACAACGGAGTCGCAACCCAACCGACGCGAGCGGATTCAAGAACTTCTCTATGGTGCTCTCAAAACAGACGCGCTACGAACATGACCGAGGTCCTCGACGACCGCACGGATCAGTTTCAGCTCGAATCCGACTTCGAGCCCATGGGGGATCAGCCCCAGGCGATCCGAGAGCTCGTGGACGGGGTGCGCAGGGGCGATGAGCACCAGACCCTACTGGGGGCCACCGGGACGGGCAAAACCTTCAGCGTGGCGAACGTGATTGAGGAGGTGAACAAGCCCACCCTCGTCATGAGCCACAACAAGACCCTGGCGGCCCAACTCTACGGGGAGCTGAAGCAGTTCTTCCCGGAGAATGCCGTCGAGTACTTCATCTCGTACTACGATTACTACCAGCCGGAGTCGTACATCGTCCCGAATGATACCTACATCGAGAAGGACGTGGCCATTAATGACCGCATCGAGCGGCTTCGGCTCCGGGCCACCTCCGAGCTCATCAGCGGGCGGGACGACGTGATTGTGGTGGCCAGCGTCTCCTGCATCTACGGCCTCGGCTCGCCGGCGGAGTTTCGAAAAGAAATTCTGCCACTGGAGCGGGGGCTGGAGGTGGAGCGCAACGACCTGCTGCGTCGCTTTATCGACCTGTTTTACGAGCGCAACGACATCGAATTTACGCCGGGGACCTTCCGCGTTCGGGGCGACGTGGTGGATATTTTCCCGGCCTACCGGGAGGAAATCGCCCTCCGAATCGAGTTTTGGGGCGATGAGATCGACCGCCTGGCCCTGTTTGAGCCGGAGAGTGGACGGGAGCTGGAAGAGGTGCCCCAGTTCACGCTGTACCCGGCACAGATTTTCGTCACGCCCGAAGATCGGCTGGAACGGGCCATCGAGGACATCAAGGAAGAATTGCGCTGGCGGCTGGCGGTGCTCCGAGAGGAGGGCAAAATGGTGGAGGCGCAACGCCTCGAGCAGCGGACGATGTTCGACCTCGAGATGATGCAGGAGGTCGGCTACTGCTCCGGCATCGAGAACTACAGCCGCCACCTGACGGGCCGCGAGCCGGGCGAACGGCCGTACTGCCTGCTCGACTACTTCCCCGACGACTTTTTGCTGGTGGTGGACGAGAGCCACGTTACGATTCCGCAGGTGCGGGCCATGTACAACGGCGACCGCCAGCGCAAGCTGAAGCTGGTGGAGCACGGCTTTCGACTCCCGTCAGCCCTCGACAACCGGCCCCTTACCTTCGAGGAATTTGAGGAGTTGACGCCGCAGACCATCTACATGAGCGCCACGCCCGCCGATTATGAGCTGGAGCAGAGTGGCGGCGTGTTCGTGGAGCAGGTCGTGCGTCCCACCGGGATCCCGGATCCGGAGATTGATGTTCGCCCGACCGAGACCCAGGTGGACGATCTGATGGAGGAGATCCGCAAGCGGGCCGAGCGAGACGAGCGCGTGCTCGTGACGACCCTCACGAAGCGCATGACGGAGGACCTGGCCGACTACCTCGACAGCTACGGCGTGGACGTGCGCTGGATGCACTCCGACATCGACGCCCTCGAACGCGTGGACATCATCCGGGGCCTCCGTCTCGGGGAGTACGACGTGCTGGTGGGTGTGAACCTGCTTCGAGAGGGACTCGACCTTCCGGAGGTGTCGCTCGTAGCCATCCTCGATGCCGATCAGCAGGGCTTTCTGCGGTCGGAGACCTCGTTGATCCAGACCGCCGGCCGTGCCGCCCGCAACGTCGACGGGCAGGTTATCCTCTACGCCGACGAGATCACGGAGGCCATGGAGAAGATGATCAACGAGACGAAGCGGCGTCGGGAGCGGCAACTCGAGTACAACGAGGAGCACGACGTTACGCCCGAGCCCATCAAAAAGTCGCCCGATGAGATCAAGATGGGCACGGCCATCGCCGACGAGAAGAGCGACGGGGAGGACTCCGGCTCCCGGCACCACTACGGCAGCCCAGACCAGCTCTCCAGCGAGGTGGCCGATCCGGTGGTGGAGTACATGTCGGACGACCAGAAGCGGGACCTGGTCGAGCAGATGCGAGAAGAAATGGAAGAGGCCGCTGAGAACCTGGACTTCGAGCGCGCCGCGGAGCTGCGGGACAGCATCGAGGAACTGGAGGCGGAGCTCGAAGGCGGTGGAGAATAGAACGATCGAGGCCGTTGAATCGGGGCCGTATGATCCCCCGAGCTTCACCTTCAGGTCCTCGTCCCTCGGGAGACCGGGCGTACTCGGCCTTCGCTGGTTCGCATCGTTTGCGACCGGGCTTCTGCCACGGCGGGAGCACGACACGTCGGTGCGCTTCACTCTGTGGCGTGTGTTGTGTACACTGAGGTCGGTGTGGAGGGGCATTCCCTCACGTCCAGTCGTCCCCCCCGATGAAGCATCTTGTCTGGTTTCTCGCGAGCCTTGT
Source organism: Salinibacter sp. (assembly GCF_036626415.1). GTDB lineage: Bacteria > Bacteroidota > Rhodothermia > Rhodothermales > Salinibacteraceae > Salinibacter. Next base: position 22,366 of record NZ_JAZKRW010000010.1, on the reverse strand, counting down.
CCTCGGGGCCCCGGCCCTGTCCCAGCCGGCCGTCCCACAGGGCGTCCGTCCCGGCGCGTATATGGACCACCGAACCGACGGGGCGAGCGTCGTTGTGGAAGGAGAGGGGGCGACCGCGCACATCACGTTCTACCGCTCGTCCGTCGTGCGGGTCGACTGGTTGCCGCCCGGACGGACGCCTGACAGCTCCTTCGCGGTCGTGCAGTCGCCCGAGCCAGAGATTGAACCAACGGTTCACATGGGCCCGGATGCCCTCTGGGTCCGTTCTCCGCAGATGACCGTTGCGGTGCAGAAGCGCCCCCTGCGGCTCCGGTTTACGGACGGGGCGGGGAGGGAATTGGTGGCCGAGGTCGACTCCGGCTTCGTCGCTCGTGACACGGCCCGCTCGATCCGGTTTTCCCTTACGCCCGACACCCGCCTCTACGGCACCGGTGAACGGGTCCCGTTCGGCCTCCGCGGCGATACCCTGCGCATGCAGAACCAGGCCCACTACGGCTACAGCGAGCCGCAGCTGCCCATGAAGATCAACGTGCCGTTCCTCACCACGACGGGCGGCTATGGGCTGTTCGTCGACAACCCGTATCCGGCCCGGTTCATGCTCGGCGCGGCCGACTCCACGCGAATGAAGTACGTGACCCCCGGCGGCGAGATCACATACTACGTGGTTGGGGAGGCGTCCATCCCCGAGCAGCTCCGGCAGTACACGTGGCTCACGGGCCGACAGCCGATGCCGCCCAAGTGGTCCCTCGGCTACATCCAGTCGAAGTTTGGCTACGAAACCGAGGCCCAGGCCCGCGGGGTGGTCGACACGCTGCGCCGCAAGCAGGTTCCCGTCGACGCCGTCATCCTCGACCTCGACTGGTTCGAGCACATGGGGGACCTCCGGTGGAACCGAAAGGCGTTCCCGGAGCCCTTCGACATGATCGGGGACCTGCGTGACCGGGGCGTCAAGACCGTCACCATCACCGAGTCCTACATCACCCGCCCGTCGCGTCTGTTCGAACCGGCGCTCGACAGCAATTTTGTGGGCCAGCGCCCGGACGGCTCGCCCTACGTGATGGCCGACTGGTGGTCCTGCGACGCGTGCGACGTGGCCCTGCTCGACGTGACGGATCCCGCGGTGCGGGACTGGTGGTGGCGCCAGCACCCGCCGTTTATGGGGTCGGAAATGGCGGGCTTCTGGACGGACCTGGGCGAGCCGGAGCGCCATCCCGCCGACATGCAGCACCACCTCGGGCCTCGCAACAAGGTTCACAACGTCTACAACCACCTCTGGGCGCAGACGCTCTTCAACGGATGGCACGACTGGCGCGACAACCAGCGCGTCTTCAACCTGACGCGCTCGGCCTCCGCCGGCACGCAGCGCTACAACCCGACCCTCTGGAGCGGCGACGTGGCGTCGAGCTTTGAGGCGTTCCGGCTGCAGATTCCGTTTCAGTTGAACGTCGGCCTCGCGGGCTTCGGCCTGTACGGGTCGGACCTTGGCGGCTTTACGGGGAAGACGTCGCCGGAACTCTATGCGCGGTGGATGCAGCAGGGGGCCCTGTCGCCCACCATGCGCCCACATGGCAGCGACACACCGACCGAGCCGTGGCGCTACGGGGAGGGAGTGGAAAACATCGTGCGGGAGATGGTGCGCCTGCGCTACCGGCTCATGCCGTATCTTTACACGCTCGCCTGGCAGAACCACCGCACCGGGATCCCGCTCACCCGCCCGCTCTTCTTCGCGGACCCGTCCGACGAGCGACTGCACGAGGTGGAGCATTCGTACCTGCTCGGCGAGTCGCTCCTCGTGGCCCCCGTACTGCGGGACAGCGCCCGCAGCCGTGCCGTGCCACTCCCGGAGGGCACCTGGATCCACTACTGGACGGACGCGGCGGTGGAAGGGGGGCGCACCGTCACCGTCGACGCCCCGCTCGCCCAGATCCCGCTCTTCGTGAAGGGGGGCGCCATTGTGCCGATGCGTCCCGTGGCGCCGCACACGGAGGCGCAGCCGCCCGATACGCTGGCCCTGGCGGTCTATCCGGACTCCGGCCGCGCCGGCTTCTTTTCGCTGTACGAGGACGACGGCCGGACGCTCAACTACCAGGACGGGGCGTACGCGGTCACCGACCTCACGCAGCAACTTCGGCCGCAGGACGACGGCACGGCAGACCTGTCGGTGTCGGTAGGGGCCGCGGTGGGCACCTACGGAGGACAGCCCGAGGCGCGAACGGTCCGTGTCCACGTGCATCGGGTGCCGCGGGCCCCAGCCCGGGTGCACGTGAATGGCGCGCCGTTGCCGGAGCGACTCTCGTCGGCAGCGGGACAGGGGTGGCGCTACGACCCGAAGGCAAACGTGCTCACGATCCGCTTCCAGGGCCCAATCCACGAGTCGCACCGACTCGTCGTGGACGATGTGGGGCCCATCGGGCACTTCTGAGCGACCGGGCCGGCCCTCGCCGCTTCTTCACGCGGCGCGACGGCCGGACCCCGAAACTTCCAGCAATGCGCGTCGTGTAGCTGACTCGACTTCCTAAAACCGCGAATACACGACTGATCCAGCCCGCAACGCCATGAAAGACGGCCTGCATCCCGAGTACAGCGAAGTGACCGTCCAGCTCGCGGACGGCTCCGAGATCACGACCCGGTCCACGATGGAGGACGACACGCACGAGACCGAGGTTGACTCGACCAACCATCCCTTCTACACCGGCCGCCGCCAGTTTGTCGACACGGCGGGCCGCGTCGAGAAGTTTAACCGCCGGTATGGGCTGAACGAGGACGACGAGGGAGAAGACGAAGAGCCTGAGGAGGACGCCGACGAGTAGGTTGTCGTCCCCATTTTCTACCAGTGGAGGTCACCTGTGCGAACGGGTGGCCTTTTCGTTTTTCGAGGGAGAGGCGGTCGAAGTCCGGGCGGTCATCTCTGGGCGGGCACCGCCCCCGCGTCCCCCCATCAACCGCACCCGACCGGCATGAGCAATGTGAACCCCGTTTCCTTGATCGCGACCAAGCGCGATGGCGACGCGCTATCGGACGACGATTTAACGGCCCTCGTCGACGGCTATACGGAAGGGGCGGTGCCGGACTATCAGATGAGCGCGTTCCTGATGGCGGCCTACCTCAACGGCCTGTCGGCGCGCGAGGCCGCGGCGCTCACGGAGGCCATGCTGGCGTCCGGCACGCGCATCGATCTCTCGGACGTGCCCGGCACCAAGGTTGGGAAGCACTCGACGGGCGGGGTGGGGGACAAGGTGTCCCCGATCCTCGTGCCGCTCGTCGCCAGTTGCGGCGTGCCGGTGGCCAAGCTCAGCGGGCGTGGGCTCGGCCATACCGGCGGCACCATCGACAAGCTCGAGTCCATTCCCGACTTCCGCACCGACCTGAGCGTTGACCAGTACCGGCGCCAGGTGGCGGACGTGCGGGGCGTCATTGCGGGGCAGACCGGGGAGGTGGCCCCGGCCGACAAGAAAATCTACGCCCTCCGCGACGTCACGGCCACGGTCGACTCGATTCCCCTCATCGCCGCCTCCATCATGAGCAAGAAGCTTGCGGAGGGCAACGATGCCCTCGTGCTCGACGTGAAGTGCGGGCGGGGCGCGTTTATGAAGACGGACGCCGAGGCGCGGACCCTGGCCGAGACGTTGGTCGCCATCGGGGCCGAGCACGACATGCCGGTCGCGGCGGTCATGACGAACATGGACGTTCCCCTAGGCCGGGCGGTGGGCAACTGGCCGGAAATCCGGGAGGCCATCGCCTGTCTGCGCGGGGAGCACGCCGACACGACCCTCATGAAGATCGTCCGCGGGCTGGCCGGCGAGATGATTGCCCTGGGGGGAGAGGCGGAGACGCCCGAGGAGGGGCGGGCACGGGCCCGAGAGGCGATCGAGAACGGGGCCGCCCTCGACCGATTTCGGCGCCTGGTTGAGGCCCAGGGCGGCGACCCGTCCGTCGTTGAGGACCCCGAGATCCGGCCCAACAGCGCGCCGGTGGCCGAGGTCACGGCCCCGCCGCGGGCACACGGGTACGTGGCGGACCTCGACGCCCTTTCCGTCGGGCAGGCAACGGTGGAACTCGGGGCGGGACGCCAGACGAAGGCGGCGCCGGTCGATCCCGTCGCGGGCCTTACCCGCCTCAAAAAGCCGGGCGATCCGGTCGAGCCGGGCGCCGTGCTGGCGCGGCTGCACGCCAGCGGAAGCCCGGACCTCGACGCGGTGCGGGCTGCCGTCCGCGACGCTTATGCCTTTGCCGATGCCCCGCCGTCCACTGCGCCAGCCCTGAAGGCCCGCTACGACACGCAGGGCTGGACGTCCCTGTCAGAACCGCACGCGGATCCGGTGTAACAATCCGCCTCCGTGCAAAGTATATGAAGCGTGCGTTCGCCGATCCTTCGACACTGATTCCCCTGCCATGTCTATTTGGTCCCGATTTACACGTGCAGTCAAGTCCCTCTTTGGCGGTGCCGTGTCGGCGATGGAAGATCCACGGACAATCCTCGAGCAGAACATCCGGGAGCTCAACGACCAGGTGCCGGAGATGAACGAAAACATCGCCACGGTGAAGGCGAACAAGATTATGCTCGAGAAGGAGGTCGAAAAGACTCAAGACCGTGTGGAGCAGCTCTCCAACCGCATCCGCACCGCCCTCAAGTCCGACCGCGAGGACATTGCCAAGAAATATGCGAAGCGGCTGGAGGATCAGAAGGAGAGCCTGGAGCGGACCCAGGAACAGCTCAAAGGGGCCGAGCGGGCCTACGAGAAGGCCCTGAAAGTGAAAAAGGCGTTCATGCGCGAGAAGGAACAGAAGATTCAGGAAGCCAAAGATGCGCTCCGGCAGCACGAACGGGCGCAGTGGCAGGCCGAAATTGCCGACACGATGGAGCAGTTTGAGGTGTCGGGCCTGGATCAGACCCACGACGAAATGGTGCGTCGCCTCGACCAGGAGTCCGCCAAGAACGAGGCCCGGATGGAGATGGCGCTTGACTCGGTGGACACGGAGGCCCTGCAGATTGAAGAGGACGCCGAAGAGCTGCGGGCACAGCAGGTCGTTGACGAGTTCAAAACGGAGATGGGCCTGGCGGAAGAGGAGGGGGCGCCGCAACAAGAGTCCGCCGAGGAAGAGACGATCGACGTTCCCCAGGATGAGGAGATCGAGGAGCCGTCCAAAACCATCGGCAAGCAGCGCAACAAGTCCGAGTAGCCAAATTCGAGTTGTGAATGTTGAACCGCGAATTCGCACGCCTCAACTCGACACTCGAAATTCGACACTGCCATGACCGATGAGGAATTCCAGCGCCTCAAAGAGACGGAGAAGAAGCACCTTCGTGCCAAGAAGCGGCTCCAGGCGACCCTCAACCAACTGAAGCAGCAGAGCGGGAGCGGGGTGCAACGTGTGGTGCAGCGCATGCAACAGGGCGCCATGCGACTGCTAGACGAGACGGAGTCCCTCGTCGATTCGCTTCGTCGCTCGACGGTGGAGGACCAGGCGCGCTTTGAGCTGGCCCTCGACGAGGCGTCGGTCGAAGACGACGACCTGCGCGACGCCGACGAGGCCCTGCGCGAGGAGCGCGCCGAGCAGCTCGTTCGCCGGATGAAGGCGGAGGAGGGCGACATGTTGGGGACCGATCCCGAGGGCCCCTCCGTCGACGAATCGTCGTCCGGCGCGGACGAGCCACATGCGGAGGGGCCCGACAAAACCATTGGTCGCATGGGCGATCTCCGTGCCGACGAGTCTTCGTAGTGCCCCCCTTCGGTCGCACCCGCCCCTTTTTTGCCAGGGGACAACACAATCCTACCGCTATGGAGGACGACATCAATTACACAAAGGAGGCGCTGTTCAACACCTGGAATCTGGTGTTTTTGATCACGGTCGTGGCCGTGGCGGCGGGCCTCGGGGTGATTGGCATCCTGCCCGGGTGGCTTCCGGAGCTTCTCCTTCTGCTCGGGGGCGGGGCCGAGCTCGTATACCTGGGGGTAATGCCCCGTCACAACCGGTTTCAGCGGTACGTGCGTGCCGAAAAGCGCTCCGAAAAGCACCAGGCGCCGTCCCAGCGGGAGATTTTCAGTCAGCTCCGCAACCAGAGCCAGCGCCGCTACGCCAAGCTGCGGAAGCTGAAGGAGCAGATCGAGGCGAACTATCAGAAGCTCAGCTACGCCTCGCAGGGCATTCTGGGGAGCCACGTCGACAAGATCGATGGCCTCCTCGACTCGTACCTCGACCTGCTTCACCAGCGAGAACGATACCGGGATTTCATGGACAGCACCACGGAGGTGCAGATCCTCGAGTCCATTGACGCGCTGAAGAAAGACATGGCCGACGACGCCGAGCGGGTGCGGGCCGTGAAGCAGCGACGGCTGAAAGTGCTGGAGCGTCGGCTGGCGCGCTTCCGCAAGGCCCACGAGAACCTAGAGATCCTCGGCGCGCAGCTCAGTACGATCGAGGACGTGGTGCGGTACATCCACGAGCAGTCGTGGACGCTGCAGAACCCTGAAGAGGTAACGGCGCAGCTCGACACCCTGCTCCAAGAGGTGGAAGAGACGCAGAGCTCCATTCGTGAGATCGAAGATGTATTTGCCGCGCCGGCCGACTATCTCGACGAGGAGGAGACGGAAGAGCTCGATGCACTCGATGCAGAATTGGACGCAGCCACGGACGGGCCCCTCGATTTGCCTGAGCGGGACGACGTGTCTGTGTCCGACTCCGACGACGCAACGACACAACGGCCGTCGCAATCTGGGGTCCGGGAGTAGCGGCGCGGTCGCGCGGGGGGGGCAGTCCTACCCCGTCGATTCCGCTTCGGCCCCAAGGGGCGGCACGCCCCGACGCCCGTAGGCGAGCACGAGCTTGAGGTGGGCGACGGTTGGATCCACAAGCCCCAGCGCGTCCAAGCGTTCCTGTGGGGTCTCTGGCAGCTTCGGCGGACTCACCCGGCCCATCCACAGCTCCATCTTGTCCCCGAGGGCATGCGGTCCCGGAAACTGGCCCTCCGGCAGGTGAGTCGCATAGAACGCCCGCTTGTCCTGCAGCCGGGCGCGAACGTCCTCGGCCACCTCCGAAAGCTCCGGGCGCTCCTCGGCCACCATCGCCTTGCCAAGAAGATAGTTTCGGTAGGTAAAGGGCAAGTCGAGGAGCGTCTCGATCATTGTGGGCGCACGGTCGGGCTCGTCCTCAAGCCCCACCTCCGCGGCCCGGGCCGTCGCCGTGGCCACGAGACAGAGCGTCTCTTCGGCGACCAGTTCGGGATCGGCCCCCTCCATGTCGCCTATGCTGTCGAGCACGGCGTGGGTGAGGTCCTGCGTGAGGCCAAGGGTGCCTACCGTGGCGAACGAGGTGAAGCGGGCGACGCGGTCGAGGGAGGCATCAGGGGCATCGGAAGACATGGGGGGGCGGCAGGCGACAGAAGGAGACTGCAGGGGGAAGAGCACCTGCAGGCGGACCGAGCCGGGCGAAAGGCTACGAGTCGGAGGATGTGGGGGCAGGGTTGCTCTTCCAATTCCCGCTCTGCCCTCCGGTCTTGGCGCGCAGGTGCACGTCGCCGATGCGGATGTCCTTGGTGACCGACTTGCACATGTCGTAGATCGTGAGTGCGGACACTGAGACCGCCGTGAGGGCCTCCATCTCCACCCCCGTTACCCCGAAGGACTTGGTGAAGGCCCGGATGTCGATCGCCTGCGCCTCCTCGCTGAAGGTAAAGTCGACCTCCACGCCGTTGATGGTGACGTCGTGGCAGAGGGGGATGAGCTTATCGGTCTGCTTGGCGCCCATGATCCCGGCGATCTGAGCGGTGGTCAGGACATCACCCTTTTCGATGTCGTGCTCCCGGACGCGTCGGAACGCCTCTTCCCCGAGGTGGACCCGTCCAGCAGCAACGGCGGTGCGAGCGGAATCCGACTTCTGAGATACGTCCATCATGCGGACGCCTCCTTCGGGGTCGGGATGGGTAAGCGTAGAGGGGTCAGCCATGGGTCAGTCGGCAAAAGGGGAGTAAGTGTAAACGTGCGACGGGTAGCGGGGGACATCATCTCCGCCCCTTCGAATCGGAAGGGGGCCGCTTGGTTTCAAAACGAAGGACCGGGGCGCGCTATTGTGCATCTGGCCAGTTCGTCTGCCTGTGCACCGGGGTCCCCCCAAGATACGTCGCCACGACCTCCGTGTCGAGAAGGCGATCGGCCGGCACGGTCATGAGGTCCTGAGACAATACCACAAAGTCGGCGCGTTTGCCTACGGATATGGATCCGACCTCATCCTCCTGAAACGCAGCGTAGGCGGGGCCTTGCGTGTGGGCACGAAGGGCTGTGCTTCGGGCAAGTCCCTCGCTGGGGTGCCATCCTCCGCTCGGGGCCCCGTTGGCGTCCTGGCGCGTGACGGCAGCGTGGAAGGCCCGAATGGGATCGAGGGGCTCGACCGGGGCGTCGGACCCGAAGGCGAGTGCAGCGCCGGCGTCGCTCAAACTCCGCCACGCGTAGGCGTCCTCAATGCGGTCCGGCCCGAGGCGCGCCGGGGCCCAGTCTTGGTCACTCGGCGCGAAGGCCGGCTGCACGGAGGCGATGGCGCCGAGGCGGCCGAAGCGGGGACGGTCCTCGGGGGCCACAATCTGGGCGTGCTCGATGCGGGGGCGGCGGAGCGGGTGAGCACTTTGCAGCGTCACCTCTTCGTACGCGTTCAGCACCTGCCGGTTGGCCCGGTCGCCGATGGCATGGGTGTTTACCTGAAACCCACACTCGTGGGCTGCGCGCACGTTTTCCCGAAACGCGTCGTCTTTGTGGAGGAGAAAGCCGCGATTGCCCGGCGCGTCGGCGTAGTCCTCGAGTAGGGCGGCCCCGCGGCTGCCGAGCGCCCCGTCGGCGAAAAACTTCACGGACTCGACGTCGAGGCGCCCGGATGAATGGTGAAATGGACCCCGTTCACAGAAGTGCTTGAATGTCTCTCCGCGTCCGTTAATCATGGCGTATAGCCGAAGGGGAAACTGGTCGTCCTCGATAAGGGCCTGGACGCGACGGAGGGTGGCAAGCCCGACTCCCGCATCGTGCAGGCTGGTGACGCCGTGTTGGGCAGTGTGGCGAAGAGCCGTGGAGAGGGCCCGCCCTTGTTCCACATCGCTCGGGGAGGGAAGGGGGTCTGTAACGAGAGCCATCGCAGCGTCGATCAGTACCCCCGTGGGCGTACCGGTCTCGTCGCGGTGGATGTGCCCCCCGTCTGGGTCGCTCATCTCGTGGAGGCGGTCGAGCCCCACAGTGGCCTCCAGGGCGGCTGTGTTGGCCCATCCCGCGTGCACGTCCGTACGCGTGAGCCACACGGGCCGCTCCGGGAATGCGGCGTCCAGGGCCCTGCGGTGGGGAAAGCGAGGGGGGCTCCACCCGGTCTGGTCCCAACCGTGTCCCCGCAGCCAGGCATGGGCGGAGAGCTCGTGCTCGGCGACGTATGTCTGGAGCCGCTCGACCACGGCATCCGGGGAAGAGCTCTTCGTGAGATCGACACGACGAAGGGCCAGCCCCAATTCCTGGAGATGGGCGTGTGCGTCGATGAAGCCCGGGACGATGGGGCGCCCCCCCGCATCAACGCAGCGTGCTGCAGGAACGGCCGCCGACGCTTCGGAGGGAGACCCGACCGCCACGAACCGCCCGTCGCGGATGGCCAAGGCCGTGGCGGGGCTTGGTCCGCTGTCGACTGGATACACGGTGGCGTTCGTAATGAGGAGCTCGGAAGACGTCATCCCAAGAGAGGAGGAAGATAAAAAGGCGTTACAGAGTGAGGACGTGAACTTGTCCCCCTTTGTAAAAGCGCTTTTCGTAAAGAAGTAGTGACCGGAAGCGCTTTGCACAAAATTGTAATTTGATACTCACGGGTCCTTCATCGATATAACGAGTCCCTTTACACAGACTCCGAAAAACTGGCGATTCCGGGCGGCTGTCCGGTCTAAACCTGCAGTTTCCATTGCGGCACGACCCACACCACGAACATGGGCTCCCCCCTCCCACCCCCATCTCTCGTGTCCTCCCCAGATCGTGCGGCGCTAGGCCCGCGACGGGAACGATCCAACTGCGGCGTTGGGGTCCTTATGGACCTCAACGGCACGCAGAGCCACGCAATGGTGAAACAGGCCCTCGGCCTGCTGCGACGCCTCGACCACCGCGGGGCCCGTGGGGCCGAAGAGAACACGGGCGACGGGGCCGGCCTCTTGATCCAGAAGCCGCATGCATTCTATCAAGACGTCGTGTCCGGCCTCGGGACCGCCGACTCCTACGGCGTCGGCCAGTTTTTTCTCCCGAGGGACCGGCACGTACAGGAAGCACTTCGCGATTTTATCGATCAGCGGGTGCGGGCCGAAGGACTCGACCCTGTCGCCTGGCGCTCCGTGCCGACCGATGCCTCGGACTTGGGGCCGACGGCCCGTGCCACCGAGCCGGACGTGTGGCAGCTCTTTGTGCAGCCCACCCACCCCGTCTCCCCGGAGAGGCTCGACGCACAGCTTTACATCCTGCGCCGCCTTCTTGAGAACGCGGTGGCCGACAGCGACCTGGAGGATCGCGAAACGTTCTACGTGTGCTCGTTGGACCGGCGGCGGGTGGTGTACAAGGGCCTCTTGACCAACGCGCAGGTTGCCTCCTACTATCCGGAGTTGACCGACGAACGGGTGCGGTCGACCCTGGCCCTCGTCCACTCGCGTTTCTCCACGAACACATTGGGGGCATGGCGCCTTGCCCATCCCTACCGCACCGTCGTCCACAATGGAGAGGTCAACACGCTCCGCGGCAATCTGAATTGGATGCGGGCCCGCGAAGCGGACCTCCGCACCGACGCCTTCGGGGAAGACCTGGAGCGGATCCGGCCCATTACCACGGAGGCACAGAGCGACACGGCGGTGCTCGACAACGTGCTTGAACTCCTCGTGGAGAGCGGCCGCTCCCTGCCCCACGCCCTGCGGATGCTCATCCCGGAGGCGTGGACCAAAGACGCCCGGATGAGCCCGGAGCGGCGCGCCTGGTACGAATACCACTCGACCCTCATCGAGCCGTGGGACGGGCCGCTCCTTGCGGCCTTTACCGACGGGGACAGTGTCGCGGCGGTGCTCGACCGCAACGGCCTACGTCCGTGTCGCTACTGGGTGACCCACGACGATCGGCTCGTTATGGCCAGCGAAGCGGGGGTGGTAGACCTGCCGCCCGGCCGGGTGGCCCAGAAGAATCGCCTTCAGCCCGGCCAGCTTTTCCTCGCGGACGCGGCGGCGGAGCGCATCGTGCCGGAGGACGAGGTGTTTGGGCGGTTGACCGACGAAAAGTACGAGCGGTGGCTCGACGAGATGCGCGTCCGGCTCCAGACGCTCGTTCCCGCTCACACCTCGCGGGGGACGCCCGTGCCGGAGACGACATTGTCCCTGAACGGCGATCCCGAAGTCCTGCCCCGGCGGCAGCGGGCCTTTGGCTATACGCGAGAGCACGTGCGCCGCCTCGTGCAGCCGATGGTGGAAGACGGCAAAGACCCAGTGGGGGCGATGGGGAACGACACCCCGCCCGCCGTTCTCTCGGACCAGAGCAAAACGCTCTTTACCTATTTCAAGCAGCTCTTCGCGCAGGTCTCAAACCCACCGCTCGACTACATCCGCGAAGAGTTGGTCACCTCGCTCGAAAGCCACATCGGGCACAAAGGGAACCTGCTGACGGAGGGACCGGACCACTGTCGGCAGGTCCATCTTGATTCGCCCATCCTCGGCGACGCGGAGCTGGAGGCCCTCCACCACATTGACACGAACGGCATCCAATCGACGACGATTGACACGACGTTCGAGACGGAGACGGCCTTGTCGGCGGCGATCGAACGCATTCGGCGGGACGCGCGCCAGGCCGTGGAGGCGGGCTACGAAATTCTCCACCTCTCGGACCGATCGACAGGGCCAGACCGCTGTCCTGCGCCGAGCCTTCTCGTCGTGGGGGCCGTGCATCACGATCTGATTCGGGCGGGGCGCCGGACGCACGCGGCGCTCGTGCTGGAGAGCGGCCAGCCCTGTGCGGTGCACCACGTCTGCACGCTGCTCGGCTACGGGGCCGACGCTGTGCACCCCTACCTCGCCTACGCCACCGTGCGCGATTGGGCGAGCCGCAGCGACGCAGTCCCGGATCCCGAGACGGCCCTCGAGCGATACGTCGGCGCCCTTGAGCAAGGGCTCCTCAAGGTGATGGCCAAAATGGGCATCTCTACCCTCGAAAGCTACAAGGGGGCGCAGGTCTTCGAGGCGGTGGGCCTCGATTCCGAGTTTGTGGAGGAGTACTTCTTCGGCACTACCTCTCGCATCGAGGGCGCGGGCATCGAAGAGCTGGAGGCCGACCTCCGAGACCGGCACCGGACGGCATTTGGGGAGTCCCTGCCGGGCACGACGGATCTGGAGAGCGGCGGAGAGCTCTACTGGCGGCGGGATGGGGAGCACCATCAGTGGAACCCGCAGACGATCGGCAGGCTCCAACATGCGGTGCGGCAAAACGACCGCGCGAGCTACGACCAGTTTGCGGCCCTCGTGAACGAGCAGGCGAACCGCCATCAGACGCTCCGGGGCCTTCTCGACTTCGACACGGACCCCGACGGGGCCATTCCGCTCTCCGAGGTGGAGCCCGCCGAGTCCATCGTCCAGCGCTTCTTCACGGCCTCCATGTCGTTTGGCTCTCTCAGCCCGGAGGCCCACGAGACGCTCGCCGTCGCGATGAACCGGATTGGTGGGCGGGCCAGCACCGGGGAGGGCGGCGAGCAGGTCGACCGCTTCGGCACTGAGCGCGAGTGTGCGATCAAGCAGGTGGCCAGCGGGCGCTTCGGGGTCACGAGTACCTACCTCAACAGTGCCGACGACATTGAGATCAAGATGGCGCAGGGCTCGAAGCCGGGGGAGGGCGGCCACCTGCCCGGGGAAAAGGTCAACGAGCTCATCGCCGACACCCGCTACACGACCCCAGGGGTGTCTCTGATTTCGCCGCCGCCCCACCACGACATCTATTCGATCGAGGATCTCGCCCAGCTCATCCACGACCTCAAGAGCGCGAATGCGGCCGCCGACGTGCATGTGAAGCTCGTCGCGGGGGCCGGGATTGGGGTCATCGCCGCGGGCGTGTCCAAGGCGAAGGCCGACGCCCTCCTCATCAGTGGGCAGTCTGGCGGGACCGGAGCGTCGCCGAAGACCTCCATCAAGTCAGCCGGGCTCCCGTGGGAGCTGGGCGTGTCGGAGGCGCAGCAGGTGCTTCTCGAAAACGACCTGCGCTCCCGCATTCGCCTCCGGGTGGACGGCGGCCTCAAAACGGGTCGCGATGTGGCCGTGGCGGCGCTGCTGGGCGGAGAGGAATTTGGCTTTGGCACCGCGGCGCTCGTGTGCTTGGGTTGCATCATGCTGCGCAAATGCCACTGCAATACCTGCTCGGTCGGCATCGCCACCCAGGACCCGGAGCTGCGCGAGAAGTTCGTGGGCGAACCCGAGCACGTGATGCGCTACATGCACTTCGTGGCGGCGGAGCTGCGTGAGATCATGGCGGACCTTGGGGTGCGCACCGTCGACGAGATGGTGGGCCGCACCGATCTGCTCCGCCAGGGCGACACCGACCACCCGAAGGCCCGCCGCTTGGACCTGGGGCCAATTTTGCACCGCCCGTCCAGCGACGACGATCCGCGGAAGACGACGGAGCAGGACCACGGGCTGGACGACACGCTCGATCGCGCCCTCATCGACGAAGCGCGTCCGGCCCTCGAGCACCAAACCCCCGTCCAGGTTGCCCGCGACATCCGCAACAGCAACCGGACGGTCGGGGCCATGCTCAGCTCCGAGGTCACCGGCCGGTACGGGCCCGACGGGCTCCCGGACGGCACCATTGAGGTGGACTTTGAGGGCGTCGCCGGACAGAGCTTTGGGGCATTCTTGGCCTCGGGGATTACCCTTCGGCTCGTCGGAGAGGCCAATGACTACGTAGGCAAAGGGCTGTCCGGCGGACGGCTTGTCCTGCGCACCCCTGAGACCGCGGGCTTCCAGGCGGACGAGAACATCATCCTGGGCAACGTGGCTCTCTACGGCGCGACACGTGGGGAGGCCTACTTCAACGGCCAAGCAGGCGAGCGCTTCGCGGTCCGCAATTCGGGCGTGCAGGCGGTCGTGGAGGGCGTGGGCGACCACGGCTGCGAGTACATGACCGGTGGTGTGGTGGTCGTCCTCGGACGCACGGGGCGCAACTTTGGGGCCGGAATGAGCGGCGGAGAGGCCTACGTGCTTGATGAGGACGGCACCTTTGCGGAAACGGTTAATCCCGAGATGGTCCGGGTCGAAGCGCTGACCGACGAGCGAGACCGGCGGCTTGTGCGCCGCCTCGTGGAAAAGCACCTGCATCAAACGGGCAGTGCCAAGGCGAGTCGCGTACTGGAAGACTGGGAGGCGTCCGTCGGCCAGTTCCGCAAGGTCATGCCCGAAGCCTTCGCCCGACAGGTGGAGAAGCACTTGCAGGAAGGGGAGGATATCCGGGTGTCCGTGCCGCCATCCCCAGAGGAGCCTGCTCCCATCGCTGCCTGAGTGCGTATTGCGTATTTCGTATTACGTATCCAGCGCTGCGAGAGCAGAGAACTGTTTGCGCAATACGCATCACGCAATACGCTTCGCTGAATTGCCGGCAGGATACTTCGTATTTGGCCTCCACGCGCGGAAATTTCCTCACCGATCCAGTCTGTACCATGCCCAGAGAGCACCACCCCGACGGATACCGGAAGCACGCGCGCCACCCCATCGGCAAGCGGCCGGCCACGGAGCGCACGGCCGACTTCCACGAGATCTGGGCGCCGGAGTGGAGCCCCGAGGCCCTGCAGGATCAGGGGGAACGGTGCGTCGACTGCGGTGTGCCCACCTGCATGAGCGGGTGTCCCATCGGCAACCGTATCCCGGAGTGGAACGATCTGGTGCACCGGAGCGACTGGAAGGAGGCCCTACAGCAGCTCCACGCCACGAACAACTTTCCGGAGTTTACGGGATACACGTGCCCAGCCCCCTGCGAGGACGCGTGCGTCCTGGCCGTCAATGACGATGCCGTGGCCATCAAAAGCATCGAGCGGGCCATCGTGGACAAGGGGTGGGAGGAGGGCTGGATCCAGCCGGAGCCGCCCACCGAGCGGACCGGCTTCCAGGTGGCCGTAGTGGGGAGCGGGCCGGCCGGCCTCGCCGCCGCGCAGCAGTTGAATCGGGCCGGGCACCGGGTGACGGTCTACGAGCGGGACGAGGCCGTCGGCGGACTCATGACATACGGCATTCCGGACTTCAAATTTGCGAAGCGTCGTGTGGAGCAACGGGTCGATCAGCTTGGGCAGGAGGGCGTGCAGTTTGTGACCGACACAGAAGTGGGGACGGATCTCGCAGCGGAGCGGGTGCATGCGGGCCACGACGCGGTCTGCCTCGCCCTGGGGGCACAGGAGCCCCGCTCGCTGCCGGTCCCGGGCACCGACCTCGACGGTGTGCTGCCGGCCATGACCTTCCTTCCGCAGGAAAACCGCCGCCAACAGGGAGCCGGAGGCCCTGAAGGCGTGACGGCGAAACACAAGAACGTCGTGGTTCTGGGCGGGGGGGACACGGGGGCGGACTGTGTGGCGACGGCGCACCGACAGGGCGCAAACCAAGTGGTCCAGATCGGCATCAACGAGCGGCGCTCCGACGAGCGGGCGGCGGACAATCCCTGGCCGGAGGCCGCCCAGGTGTACACCAAGACCTACGCCCAAGAAGAGGGGGGTGCGGAGGAGTTTGCGGTCAACACGCAGGCCTTGGTCGACCTCGACGGCGACGGCCGGGTGGATGAGCTTCAGGCCGAGCGGGTGGAGTGGGCCTACGAGAACGGCCGTCGTGCCGGCAAGACAGTGCGTGACCCGGATCTCCGCATCCCCGCCGACCTCGTGCTCGTGGCGATTGGGTTTACGGGGCCGGACAACAATCCCTTTGCGTCCCTTGGCGTTGAGCGGGCCGACGACGGCACCTTCGCGACGGACGACCGCCTGATGACGGATGTGGAGGGCGTCTTCGCCGCGGGGGACGCCCGAAGGGGGGCGTCGCTCGTGGTGTGGGCCATCGGGGAGGGGCGCGACGTGGCTCGCCAGGTCGACCGCCATCTCACCGGTGCCACGGAGCTCCCGGCGAGTCTGCAAACGTCCAATCCGCCCCTCGGACAGTGATCGCCTGTTGCCGCCTCCGTGTCGGGGGCAGGTTAGCCGTCCGCCCGTCGCTCCACCCAGAGGGTCACCGGCCCGTCGTTCGTGAGCCGGACGTCCATCATGGCCCCAAACTCCCCCGTGGGGACGCTTCGTCCAAGGTGTCCTTCGAGCTCCTGGACGAAGTGGTTGTACAGCCGGTCGGCCCGATCGGGCGATGCGGCCTCGGTAAATGAGGGACGGTTGCCCGCGCTCGTGTCGCCGTAGAGCGTGAACTGGGGCACCACCAGGGCGTCGCCCCCAGTGTCGAGGAGCGACTCGTCCATCTTGCCGTCGGCGTCGGGAAAAACACGCAGACGTGCGCACTTTTTGGCGCACCATGTGCTTTCGGTGCGGGTGTCCTCCTCGTGCACACCGAGCAGGATGAGCAGTCCGCTTCCGATGGTGCCGACGGGGTCGCCGTCGATCTCGACGGCAGCATCGGAGACGCGCTGGACGAGGGCAACCATACAGGGTTCGGCGCAAAGTGTGGAGGAAAGCAGGAAGAGGAACGGTTAGGGGCCCGGCTCGGGCGTCTGGCGCGAGAGGAAGGCGCGGAGGGCGTCGAGGGCCTCTCGGCGGTGGCTCGTCTCGTTTTTGGTCTCCGCTGGCATTTCCGCGAACGTCTGGTCGTAGCCGTCCGGGCGGAAGAGCGGATCGTACCCGAAGCCCCCGTCGCCGTGAGGGGCAGTCGTGATGGTGCCCTCACAGCGGCCTTCGAAGGTGTGAGCGGTCCCGTCCGCGTCGAGGAGGGCCACCACGGTGCGAAACCGAGCGCGTCGGTCGTCCACCCCGTCCATGACCGTCAACAGTTTCTGCTTGTTGTCTTCGGGGGTGGCGTCGGCCCCGGCGAACCGGGCGGTGTGAACCCCGGGGCCTCCGTCGAGCGCCGCCACCTCCAGTCCCGTATCGTCGGCGAGGGCGGCGTGGCCGGTATGGTCGTGGTACGCCCGGGCCTTCTTTCGGGCGTTGCCCGTGAGGGTCTCGGCGTCCTCGGTCACGGTAAGGGGGACGTCGAGTTCGCTGGCCGGAAGGAGCGTCCGATTAAGATCGCTGAGCAGGGCGCGAAGTTCGTCGACCTTGCCGGCGTTTCCGGTCGCCAGCACCAGGGGAGAGGGGGTTGTCATGAGGGCAACAAATTGGGCAGGTTGACACCAGCACGCGAAGAAGAAACATGCCTCTCACAGTCGCGTTTCCACTGCGCATTTTAATCACTGTCCGTTCTATTTCAGAACCAAACTCCCTACGGAGGGATCTACCTTGGCTGTTGGTGTAAAAGTCCGAAACAATGAAGACATCGATCGCGCGCTCAAGCGTTTCCGGCGTCAGGTGAACCGGAGCCGCGTACTGCAGGAGTATCGGCAGAACATGACGTACATGAAGCCCTCGGAAGAGAAGCGGCTCGAAGAGAAGCGGTCGCGCCGACGGCGTCACCGCCAGCGGAAGCGCGGCGACAACCGGAAGCGCAAGTAGAGTGCGCCGCACATTTGGCCGCCGACGCCAATGAAACGGCGTCGGACGTCGTTGTCAGGGACGGACCCGTCTGGGTCCGTCCCTTTTTCTCTGCAGCGTCCCCCACAACCCAAAAGCCCCACCCTGCCGAGTGGGGCCTTCGTCGCTGAGAGTGGGACCTTCGCAGTTGAACGCAGGGGGCTAGAGGTCGAGGGCATCCTCAACCAGCCGTTCCTGTTCTCGGTCGTGCACCTTGGCCGAGCCGGTGGCAGGACTGGCGCTGGCGGAGCGGCCCACGTACTGAATGCGCTGCTCGCAGGGCCCGTGAATCCCCTCCAGAAGCTCCTGGAAGCGCGGCTGCACGAACGACCAAGCCCCCATGTTCTGGGGCTCCTCTTGTACCCATACCGTCTCGTCGGCCTCGGCGTAGCGCTCCAATTCCTTCTCCATCTCCGCCTCCGGGAAGGGATAAAACTGCTCCAGTCGCGTGACGGCAATTTCGTCGTGCCGATCGTGTTCGTCGAGTGCCCCCACGAGGTCGTAGTACACCTTGCCGCTGCACAGGATGTGGCGCGTGGTGCTTGCAGGATCCGTGTCGGCCGGAATGAGCTCCTGCACGCCCCCATCCACGAGTTCATCGGGCGTGGAGACACACTGCGGATGTCGCAGCAGGCTCTTGGGCGTCATGACGATGAGCGGCTTCTTGACATCGCGCTTTACCTGCCGGCGCAGGGCGTGGAAGTAGTTGGCCGGCGTGGAGAAGTTGGCGACAATCATGTTCTGCTCCGCACAGAGCTGTAGGAAGCGTTCCAGGCGGGCCGAGGAGTGCTCGGGACCCTGGCCTTCATAGGCGTGGGGCAGCAGGGCCACGAGGCCGGAGGTCTGGCCCCACTTCTCCTCGGCGGCACTCACGAACTGGTCCCACACGATCTCCGCCCCGTTCGCGAAGTCCCCAAACTGGGCCTCCCAGCAGGTCAGAGCATTCTTGTCCACCACCGAGTAGCCGTATTCGAACCCGGCCACGGCGTACTCCGAGAGGAGGCTGTCGTAGATGAGGAGCCGTTCCTGATCGTCCGACAGGTTGTTGAGCGGCGTGTACTCCTCGCCGGTCTCCTGGTCAATGAGAACGGCGTGCCGCTGGCTGAAGGTGGCGCGACGCGAGTCCTGTCCGCTCAGTCGAACGCGCGTGCCCTCCTGCAGAAGCGACCCGAACGCCAGGGTTTCGGAGAAGGCCCAGTCGATGCGCTCCTGATCGTAGAAGAGGTCGTCGCGCTTTCCGAACAGCCGCTCCAGCTTGCGGTGCACGTTGACGTCGTCGGGGAAATTCGTGAGGACTTCCACGACCCGTTCCAGGTGCTCGCGCTTGGCCGTGGTGTCCACGTCGGGCAGACGATCGTCGGCCGTGCGTTGCACCCGCTTTTCCAAGGCCTCCTCGGCGTCCTTCTCCTCCAGGTCTTTGGTTCGTTCGAAGGCTTCCTGCAGCCGGCCCCGGTAGTCGTCGAGCATCTGCTCGGCCTCGTCCGGCTCGATCTCGCCGCGGCGGAGCAGCATCTCGGTGTAGAGCTTGCGCGGGGAGCGCTTCTTCTCAATTTTCTCGTAGAGCAGCGGCTGCGTGAAGGTGGGCTCGTCGCCCTCGTTGTGCCCGTGGACGCGGTAGCACATCATGTCGATGACTACGTCCTTGTTGAAGCGCTGGCGGTACTCGAACGCCAGCCGCGCGATGCGGACGCAGGTTTCGGGGTCGTCGCCGTTGACGTGGAAGATGGGCGCCTCGATGGCCCGGGCCAGGTCGGTCGCGTAGGTGGAGCTCCGCGCGTCGCCCGGGGGCGTCGTGAAGCCGATCTGGTTGTTGATGACCAGATGGACGGTGCCGCCGGTGGTGTAGCCGCGCAGCTTACTGAGGTTCAGGGTCTCCGCCACCACGCCCTGTCCGGCAAACCCGGCGTCGCCGTGAATCAGGAGCGGCATCACGGCGTCGTGGTAGTCGTCCTCTGCCGCCTCGGGGTGCTCGTCGCGCAACAGGTTCTGCTTGGCGCGGGACATGCCTTCTACGACCGGGTTGACGGCCTCCAGGTGGCTCGGGTTCGAGGCCAGCGACACCCGAATCTCATTTCCGTTGGGCGAGGTCACGTGGCCCCCGGCCCCCAGGTGGTACTTCACGTCGCCCGAGCCCTGGGTCGTGTTCGGGTCGATGTTGCCCTCGAATTTGGAGAAGATCTCCTCGTAGGGCTTGCCGATAATGTTGGCCAGCACGTTGAGGCGGCCGCGGTGGGCCATGCCCATCACCACGTCCTTCACGCCCGCGTCGGCGGCGTCGGAGAGGAGGGTGTCGATAAGGGGAATCATGGTTTCCGACCCCTCCAAGGAAAAGCGTTTGTGGCCGACGTACTTGGTGTGCAGAAAGCGCTCGAACGCCTCCGCCGCGTTGAGCTTCTGCACAATCCGATGGCGCTCGTCCTCCGACGGCGGACCGGCGTCCCGCATCGGCTCGATCCGGTCTTGGATCCACGTCTTTTCCTCCGGGTCGGAGATGTGCATAAAGGCCGTCCCGACCTTGCTGGTATAGGCCTTCCGCAGGATGGACAGGATGTCGCGCAGGGGAAGCTTGTCTTCGCCCCCGAGGCCGCCGGTGATAAACTTCCGATCCAGGTCCCAGACCGTAAGGCCGTAGGTGGCGGGGTCGAGCTCCTCGTGGTATTGCCACTCGTACCCGAGCGGGTTGATGTCGGCCTGCAGGTGGCCGCGGACCCGGTAGGCGCGGATCAGCTGTAGGACCGCCGCCTGCTTCTCCGTCATGTCGAGCTCGTCCTGTGGCTGGGACCGCCCGAGCTGTGGCGTGGAGTCGGTGGCCATCCGGAACGGCTGGTAGGGCACGCCCAGGCCGGAGAAGATCCGCTGGTAGAAGTCGTGGTCGCCCATCAGGAGCTCCTCAATGTGATTGAGGAAGGCCCCGCTGGTGGCCCCCTGGATGACGCGGTGGTCGTAGGTAGAGGTCAACGTCATGACCGGAGAGACCCCAGCCTTGCTCGCGACCTCGGGGTCGTACCCGCGGTACTCGGGCGGGAAGTCGATGGCCCCGGCCCCCATAATGACCCCCTGTCCGGGCATCAGGCGCGCCACGCTCATCGACGTCC
This sequence comes from Salinibacter sp., assembly GCF_036626415.1. Lineage (GTDB taxonomy): Bacteria > Bacteroidota > Rhodothermia > Rhodothermales > Salinibacteraceae > Salinibacter. The sequence goes on along the minus strand of NZ_JAZKRW010000010.1, from coordinate 1,616 downwards.
CGATCATGCCCGGGTTGGTAAGGGTGGCCGTGGTGCCCTGAAAGTCGGACAGGTTGAGATCCCCATCCAGGGCCCGGCCGACGACGTTGTTGTAGGTGCCGAGGAATTCGGCGAAGTTGAGGCTGCCCGCGTCCTTGAGGTTGGGGACCAGCAGTGTGCGCTCGCCCCGTCGCTCCACGTCGATGGCGAGCCCGAGATTGATTTGGTCGGGCTTGACGTGCTCCGGCGTGCCGTCCTCGTTCCGCCGAAAAGTGGTGTTCATGTCGGGGTATTCCTGCATTGCCTGCACCATCGCGTAGGCGATGATGTGGGTGTAGGAGACCTTCTCGCCCCCGACCTGCTTCTGATAGTCGTTCAGAAGGGTGCGATTCTCGTCCAACAGCTTCACCGGAATCGTCCGCGCGGAGGTGGCTGTCGGGATGCCGAGGCTGTCCTCCATGTTCTCGACGACCTTGGCCGAGGGACCGGTCATGGCCGTCACGTCGGCCGTGTCCTCGTCGACCGCCGGGGCGGAGGCGGGGCGCAGGGGCTCCACGACGCCGTCGTCCGCGTCCGGACGGGGCGGGGGAGATTCGGGCGGTGCCTCGCGGGCCTCCGGCTCGGGCTTGGGGGGCTGTTCGGGAGGAGAGGTGGCCTCCCCGTCGCCGGTGGTCGTCTGGGGGGCTGGGACGAACGACGCGTCCGGGTCGTAGTCCGCGAAGAACTCCCGCCAGCTCTCACTGACACTGTCGGGGTCCTCCTGGTACTCTTTGTACAGCTCTTCGATGTAGCCCGTGTTGAATCCGAGGCTGCTCACGGTGAAACGAGGGGTCGGTTGATAAGGAATGGTGCGAGTGACAGGTGGACCTGTGCATAACGATGGATCCGTGGGGAGGGTTCAGCCCGCAGGGCAATCGCATCAATAGCCAACAGCTTCAGACTGATGCTCAGACATCTGCGTTCTGGCAGTGGAGGCACAAAAAAGCACTCTCGTTTGTCGTCCCAAACTTGATTTATTGCATCAGTCGCTTCGCTCGTGTGGGACCCATCCGACTGCCTGGGGAGGCTTCTACATTCGTCAGATGGGCTCCAAGTCAAGCTTGGAGCGACGATTTGCGCTCATGCGATTGCCCTGGTTCAGCCCGAGGCCGGTTGCAAGATAGCAAGCGGATCACCACATTGGTACGCTTCGCATAGACACCGTTATCGACTTGGGCCTACTTGCGATGCGAAGTCGCGTTTGGAAGGGCATCCTCTGTTTCTGGATAGGAATGGCGGTGGGAATGCTCTGTCTCAGGCCGGCGCAGGGACAGGTGCTGGACAGCGCAACCCTCCACGCACGGGCCGACTCCCTGGCGGCCGCTGGCGATTCCCTTCGAGAGGAGCAGGACTTTGCGGCGGCGCAGGCGGCATACCGGCAGGCCCGGGCCACGTATCGTGAGGCAGGAATTCCCAAGCGCGCGGCGGCCATGACTGGAAACATTGGTGTGGTGTGCTACCGCGAGGAGACGTTGCAAGAGGCACGTCAGACTTTCCTTCAGGCGGCACAGCAGGCCCAAACAGCGGGGGCGAGGGAGCAGGCGGCCAATAATTTGAACAACGCTGGCCTCGTGGAATGGCAGCTTGGGACGTACGAC
>NZ_JAZKRW010000009.1:0-44186 GCF_036626415.1 Salinibacter sp. | reverse complement strand
AGCGCCAACTCAATAGCGTCAGCTCAATGAGCGAAGCAAACAGCCCTTCCGATCATCAAGAGGAATCTGTTCGGGAAGAGCCCTCCGCCGAAGAGATGGTCGGTGTGTGGCACATCACCGGGATGGAGATGTGGGACGCAGACTACGTCAACATGGAGGCCCAGGCCTACATCCAAATTGAGAAGGGGGGCACCGGGGACGTCCAGTTTGGCTTGGTTACCGGGTCCATTGACGGATACGTTGAGGAGGCAGGCACCGACCCGCGGTTCACGTTCACGTGGGAGGGGCGTGGTGAAATGGACCCAGCGAGCGGAGGTGGGTGGCTGCGCCTTGCGGAGGAAAATCAGGCCCAGGGCATGATCACATTCCACAGGGGGGATCGGTCCCGATTTCAGGCCCGAAGAGCCTCTTGACGTCCAGAAACCGCTCGAAATGCCACTGAGAACCGATGGCCACCGCCTTCGACGACCACTCCCCGAACATCGATTGGGGAACTCAAAGCGGACGAGGACAGATTGAGGTTGACAAGAGCGGGTACCGCAGTTCGACGATCCGCGTCCTCAACATCGGCGAAATCCTGTGAGACGGAGACACCAGCAAAATAGAAAATGCCCCTGAACCGGCGTCTAGCGCCGCTCAGGGGCGTTTTTCTATCGGGGAAGAGCAGGTGCCCGAGGAGGGACTTGAACCCTCACGTCCTTGCGGACAACGGATTTTGAATCCGTCGCGTCTGCCAATTCCGCCACTCGGGCAGGAGGGGGCCAAACGGACATGATGGAGGGGCCGCTCGGCTGGCCCTTCGCTCAATTCATAGGGCAGCCCCTCGTTCCCACGTCCGGGCACGCTCAGGCCTCCATCTCGGCGTAGTGGTTGTGGAAACGAATAATGGCCTGAATGCCCTGCTGGAAACGGTCGAGGCCAAAGTGTTCGTTGGGGGAGTGGATCGCGTCGGAGTCGAGCCCAAAGCCCATGAGCACACTGTCGAGCCCCAGGTGCTGCTGGAAGTCCGCCACCACGGGGATCGTGCCGCCGTTGCGCACGAAGACGGGCTCGGTGCCGCGCACTTCGCCCATGGCCGTCTTGGCGGCCTGCATCGGCGGGGCAGACCGGTCGACGAGCACCGGATCCCCGCCGTGCAGCCGCCGCATCGAGAACTGCATCGTGTCCGGCACGGCCGCCTCCAGGTGGGCTTCCAGCTTGTCGTAAACGTCCTCCACCTGCTGGTCGGGCACGAGGCGCATCGAGAGCTTGGCGTGGGCCCGAGATGGGAGGACCGTTTTGGCGCCCTCATCGGTGTAGCCGCCCCAGATCCCGTTGACGTCCAGCGTGGGGCGGGCCGACAGGCATTCGAGCGTGGTGTAGTCGCCCTCCGTGCGGACGGCGTTGATGTCGAGGGCGTCCCGCCAGGACTGTTCGTCGAATGGAAGCTCGGCGTACGTCTTCCGCTCGGCCTCCGTCAGGTCCTGCACGTCGTCGTAGAAGCCGGGAATCGTGATGCGGTGATCGTCATCGTGAAGGCCCGCAAGAATGCGGCTGAGCGCATTGCACGGATTGTCCACGGCCCCGCCGAAGTTGCCGGAGTGGAGGTCGCGGTTGGGGCCTCGAAGCGTAATCTCGGCGTAGGCCAGCCCGCGCAGCCCATACGTGATGGACGGCGTGTCCGGCGAGAACATGGCCGTGTCAGAGATGAGCACGACGTCTCCGCCGAGCCGACTCCCGTTCGACTGGACGTACGCCCCCATGGCCATCGAGCCGGACTCCTCCTCGCCCTCGATGATGTATTTGAGGTTCACGGGCAGGTCTCCCTCCGCCGACAGGTACGCCTCGGCGGCCTTCACGTGCATGAACATCTGTCCCTTGTCGTCGCACGCCCCCCGAGCGTAGAGATTTCCGTCGTGCTGGGCCGGCTCGAAGGGGTCCGTGTCCCACTCCTCCAGGGGGTCCGGGGGTTGGACGTCGTAATGGCCGTAGACAACGACCGTAGGCTTCGCCGGATCGGTGATGTGCTCGGCGTAGACGAGGGGGTGGCCGTCGGTCGCAATGATCTCGGTGTGCTCCATCCCAATGCCGTCGAGGTGGTCGGCGAGCCACGCGGCGGCCCGCTCTACCTCGTCGTCATAGGCGGAGTCGGTGCTGACCGACGGGATGCGGAGAAGGGTCTTGAGTTCGTCGACGAACTGATCGGCGTGCGTCTCGGCGTAGGTGAGGGCGGTGTCCATGGAGGAGGGGTGTTGCGGAGAGCGGCGGTCGAAAGGCCGGACGCGAGGGCATTCCGGCCCGTGGATTCAAAGGGGGCGAAGATTTAGAAGAGCACCGAAGGGGAGGATACAGGAACGGCGGAAGCATGTCCAGCGGGGCGCCACACCGTTCTGAGTGTCGGCACCCCCGTCTCGCCGCCGGGCCGTCATGGGGCGTGCACGGCGTGCAGCAGGAGACGCGGGCTCTCGTCGGGGCTGTAGCGGCCCCCGTCGTAGTCCCCGAACAGCTCTACGACGTCGAGTCCCACCCGGGCGTACATCGCCGTCAAGTCGGACAGGGTGTAGAGGCGGACGCTTTCCTCGAAGGTGTCTGTCTGACCGTCGTGGTGGATGGTGATCGTTTTGTTTACGCGGCCGTCTTCAATCCAGCGGTCCTGGTAAATGGTGTGCCCGTCAGGGGTCTCGTGCTCGGAGGCGCCCAGCGACTCGGCAACGTAGGGCGCATTCAGGAAGTCCTGCAAGAACCAGCCGCCGGGACGGAGGGCCGTCGCCATGGCGTCGAGGGCACGCTCGTTCTCGGCATCCGTGTCGAAGTAGCCGAAGGAGGTAAACAGGTTGACGACCCCATCGGCACACCCGTCGCAGACCGGGGTGCGCATGTCGCCCACCTGAAAGGAAACGTGATCGGCGAGGCCGTTGTCGGCGGTTCGCGAGCGCGCCGCCGCGACGGCCTCCTCTGAGAGATCGAGGCCCGTCACGTGGTAGCCGCGCCGGGCGAGGACACGGGCGTGGCGGCCCCGGCCACAGCCGATGTCGAGAATGTGGGCCCGGGGGGATGGGGCGACTTCTCGCTCGATCAGGTCCACCACCCGCTCGGCCTCTGTCTCGTCCCGGTGATCGTACACGTGCGTGTACGCATCGCTCCAGAACCAGTCTTCGTACCAGGCCATAGTGGGAGAAGATGGGGCCGAGGGGACAAAACGGCGTGACAACGGGCCTAGTCGTCGCCAAGGGCCTCCTCGTAGGGAGAGATGACCTCTTCCACAGGGCGCGCGTCCGGATACCAGCTTACAATCTTGCGGACGACTTCGTCGAGCAGCGCGTCGGGGCACGAGGCCCCAGACGTAAGAAGCACGTCGACCGGGGGATCGTCGGCGGGAAACCAGTCTTCCGTCGATACCTCCTCCTGGACGTGCACGTCGAAGTGTTGAATCTCGGATGGGGCGTCGAACTCCTCGGCGTCCCGGATGAAGTAGGTGGGCATGTGCTCCTCGCACAGTTCCACGAGGTGGCTGGTGTTCGACGAATTGTAGCCCCCGACGATGATCCCAAGGTCGGCCCCGTCTTCGATGAGGGCCTGCGTCGCATTCTGGTTTTCCGTGGTGGCGTAGCAGAGCGTGTCGCTCGTGTCGGCGAAGTGCTCCTCCACGTCGGCCTCGCCGTAGCGGTCGGTCAGCGCGTCCCGCATGAGGTCGGCAATCGCGGCGGTCTCCTCTGCCAGCATGGTCGTCTGATTCACCACGCCGAGCCGGCGGAGGTCGGTCTCGGGGTCGAAGTCCTCCGAGTACTTGTCCTCGAAGTAGTCGTAGAAAAACGCGGTGTCCTTCTCGCCCCGGATCACCTTTGCCAGCTCTTGGGCCTCGTCCATGTCGCGCACGACGACCACCGGGCCGTCCTCCTTGGCATGGGAAAAGGTTGCGCGCGTCTCCTCGTGGTAGCGCTTGCCGTGGACCACAATCGAGTAATCGTCGTCCCCAATCTGGGCACTCTTGCGCCACACCTTTTCGACAAACGGGCAGGTCGTGTCGTACGCCTCGGTGTCGACGCCCTGCCGTTCGAGCTCCTGCTCCACCTCCAGCGTGGTGCCAAAGGCAGGAACGATGACCACATCGTCAGGCCCCAGTTCGTCGAAGGGGATCAGCTGCTCGCCCTTCGTGGTGCGCAGAAACTGGATGCCCCGTTCCCGAAGGTCATCGTTCACGTGGGGGTTGTGGATCATCTCCGAGAGCAGAAAGATCCGCTTGTCAGGGTTTTCCTCTAGGGCCTCGTAGGCGATCTCGATGGCCTGCTCGACCCCAAAGCAAAACCCGAAGTGTCGGGCGATCTTGAAGCGCACCGGACCGAAATCGATCACCGAAGGCTCAAGGTCTTTCTTGCGCGGATCGGTGGCCTGCCGCGCGTCCTTCACCGTTGAGATGATCGGACTCTCGTAGAAGGTCGGGACGTCAAACTGTCGCATGGGCACATGGGCATCGCGGGAGAGAGCGCACATTCCGTCCGGTCGTACGAGAGGGGGCCGGCGGTGATTCGGACGGGGCAAATGTGGAGGGCATGAAGGAGGAACAACCGGACGTGGGGTGCGCATGAGTGGCGAACCGTCCGCCCGATCTCATTCGGGGGGGCGGAGCGCAGCCTCTTTCCCGTCCGTGTACGCACCCGTGAGCACCCCCCAAGCCCGCATCGAGGCCATTGCCAACGCCGCCGCGGAGTGGCGAGAGCCGGACCATCCGCCCCGCAAGTCGGCTGTTGCCGACACCCTCCAAGCCCCCAACCGCTGGACGGAGGAGGCGCTCGACCATGCCCTCAACCGGTGGATGCAGCGCCTCACGCCGGAGGCCCTTGCCGATTGGCTCGGCGACGGGGCCCCTGAGACCCCGACAACCGTGGGGGTTTTGCACGGACCCTCCGGGCCGCTCGTGGGGCTCCGAGACGCTGTGGCGGTGTGGGCCGAAGGGCATGCGTATCTCGGGCACACGGCGAAGGCCTCGCCCGCCCTGCTTCCGGCCTTTTCGCGGGCCGTCGTGGACCGGGCCGACAACATTGACGCGGAGTTTGTTGGAAAAGAGCCACTCCTTGAGCGTGCCACCGCCGTGATGGCGCAGCCCGCCCGAGAGGGGGCCGACGCGGTCCACGAGGCGTGCGACGCCCACGGCATTGCTCCGGAGCATCGGCTCGTGCGCCCGTCGCAGGTCGTCGTGGCGGTTCTCGATGGACACGAGGGCGACGACGCTCAGGGGGGGCTGGCGGAGGACGCGCTGCTCTATGACGGCGGCGGGCACCGGCGGCTCGCACTCCTGTGGGCCCCGGTCGATCTGCCACCAGACCCGTACCTCGAGGCGATGGCGCGCTTTCGGGGCGTCTTCCCGGCGCACGAAGACACGCCGGGGGCCCTCCAGATGCAGAAGGCGTTTCTCGAGGCCCGCGACGCGCCCCACGCTCACGCCGAAGGGCTCGAGTTTCTAATGAGTCGGGGCGAACCAGACGTGCCGAGTCCCGAGGGGCACATCCGGTGGACGGAGTATGAAGACCTCGATACGGTGGCCCAATGGATTGAAGGGCACCGATCGGCCCTCGCTGCCGTCGTGGCCCGGAAGCCGCTACACGACCAGCTGCCCGAGGCCTGGCCCCTCCGCACCCCGGGCGATCTCCATCTCCCCCCCCTCATGGACGAGTCGGGGCATGCCATCGTGGACGTTCTCCGGGCCCTGCGCTGACGCTACCGCGCCTCCAGGTGGTCGGCCAGAATGGCCTCCACGTCCGGCTTCACGTGGCTCCAGTCCACGGTGGGGGCTTTCGATACGGTGACAAACTGGGGCGTGATGAACACGTCGTCCACGCCCGAGACCGAAAACAAGCGGTGAGCAAGCGGGTCGCCGTCGGCCTCCTCCGCCGACGAGTACGCGGCCATGCCGTCGTCGACGAACGGCCCCTCGTCTGTCGTGAACTTGAGGCTGTTCGGGTTCGGAGTGGGTTCCGCCTGGGGGGTGGCCATGGGCGTGCCGGAGCTAAGGTTGAAGGAGACGCAACTGTTTCCGGAAAACGCGAGGCATACGGGCGAGTTCACGACGGAACGACCGCCGGGGTTGTACGGTGAATTCACTTGCGTCTTCCGAAAAATATGGTATTTTGCGGCCCTTCACCTGTCACCCCTGTACTGCTCTGATTAGGTCATGGAGTCCCTTGACGACCGACCGTCGGCCCCGAATGCCGAACGTCCTGTGGAAGACGCGCCCGAGGGCGGCAAGGTGCGTCGCATCGCGGCCCACACGCAGGGGCTCTTCGCGGATCTGCGGGAGTGGATGGACCTGCGGGTCGACCTCGCGATTTTGGAGATGGAGGAGCGGCTCGACGCGTTCAAGAACGACCTGGCCCTCGGGCTCACGGTCGCCGTGTTCGCCTTCTTCGCCGCGTTCTTTTCGTTGACGACTGTGGCGCTGGGGGTCGGATGGCTGCTCGGGCACCCGTTCTGGGGCTTTCTTGCGGTATCGGTGGCGCTCCTCCTGATCATCGTGGCCCTGCGTGTGATGAAACCTGCCCTGATGCCGCCGTCCAACCTGCTGGACTCCCTCCGCGGAGAGCGGGCCGCACCGGACGAAGGGCCCTCGGCCCGTCCTGCCTCGGCCGCGGTGGATGAAGAGGACGCCGCCCAGCCGCGCGCGTCCACCTCCTCCACATCCAGCGTGGAGACGTAGTGGGGGCCTGGGCGCCCGCGGGCTCTTTTCGATCACTCTGTTCTACGCTCCCCTTTCCCCATGGACTCGGACTCAACCAGAGCGGACGTGGAGGCGCGCCTCCGAGAAACGGCGGACGCCATGGCCGATCGCTTTGACTCGCTTCAGGAGGAGGTGTCCACCACCGGGACCTCGCTGCGCGACTGGATTGTTCAGAACCCCCTGAAGAGCGTCGGCGGCATGCTGGCAGCCGGCGTGGCGGTGGGGGCGCTCTTCGGCGGCGGCCGCTCGCGACGCCCCGAGCACGCGGAGCTCTTGGATCAATACATCGACGCACTCCGCACGGAGGTCGAAGAGGCGATGGCGACGGGCGATACGCCGGGCGAGGCGGTAGAAAAGGCGCTGCGAGGGCGCGCCCCCCTCGTGGTATACCGGGGAGACGAGGAGACGTCGTCGACGGCCTCCGGTTCCGGCGGCAGTTTCCTGGGCGACAGCCTCGGCTTCGTGGTGCGCCTCGTGGCCCGCGAGGTGATTCGCGATCAGATCTTCTCTTGGCTCGGGGACACCGACGCGGAGGGGCTCGACGAGGAATTGTTTGAGTGAGGGGCAGGCCTCCGTTTCCGACCGCTTTTTTGCACGACCAACCGACACACATGCGATTGATTATCTTTGGCCCTCCGGGGGCTGGCAAAGGCACGCAGGCGGGACTGCTGGGCGAGCGCCACGGGATCACCCAGATCTCGACCGGGGACATCCTTCGAGACGCCATGGCCCAGGAGACCGAGCTGGGCAAGAAGGCAAAATCCTACATCGATGCGGGCGACTTGGTGCCAGATGCTCTGGTCCGAGACCTCGCGGAACAGGCCATCGCGGACGAGGGCTACGACGACTTCGTGCTCGACGGGTACCCACGCACCGATCAGCAGGCCGAATGGCTGACCGAATTCTTGGACGAAAATGGGACCCCGCTCGACGCCGTCCTCAGCATGGAGGTCCCCGACGACGCGCTCGTCCGCCGACTGAGCCGGCGCCGGGTCCACGACGAAACGGGAGAAACCTATCACCTGGACCACGACCCGCCGCCCGAAGACGTGGATCCCGACCTCATCGTCCAGCGCTCCGACGATGAGCCAGAGACCATCCGAAACCGGCTCGAGGTGTACCGGGAGGAGACCGAGCCGCTGGCGGCATACTACGAGGACCGTGACCTGCTCGTCTCGGTCGATGGGACCGGCGAAATTGAGGAGGTGTTTGGGCGCATCGAAGAGGCGCTCGACGCCCTCGAGCGCTAGGGCGTCCGCTGGATGGCTCCGCTGAGCACACTGGTCGACTTCCACTGTCTGATGGCTCCCTCTACAAAACGTGTGTCGTCCGAGGAGCACGTAGCGGCGCTGCGGACGCGCATCGACGACGCTCTGCCCCGGGTGGTCGACGGCCGATCGCCCGCCTCCCTCTACGACGCCGTGGAGCACGTACTGCGGGCCGGGGGGAAGCGGGTGCGCCCCATTTTGCTCCTCCTGGTGGCCGAGGCGTACGGCGCGTCCGTCGACCGGGCCCTGCCGGCCGCCCTCGCCGTGGAGGTCTTTCACAACTTCACGCTCGTGCACGACGACCTGATGGACGAGGACGACGAACGGCGGGGCGGGGCGACGGTGCACGTGAAGTGGGACCCCGGCACGGCGGTCCTCGCAGGGGACCTCATGATGGGCTTGTCCTACGACCTTCTGGGCCAGGTCGACGGGGCGGACGTGGAGGCGCTTCATGCGGTCTACCACCCCATGGTGGAAAGGCTCTGCGCCGGGCAGGCCCTCGATGCCTCGTTTGAGACCGAGGAGGCAGTCACCGTGGCGTCGTACCTGGACATGATCGACCAAAAAACTGGAGCGCTTCTGTCGGCGGCCTTCGAGCTGGGCAGCGTCCTCGGGGGGGCACCGGCATCGGAGCGCGCCCGCCTCGGCACGGCGGGGCGGCTCGTGGGACGGGCCTTTCAGATTCAGGACGACCTGCTCGACCTCATCGCCGACGACGAGGAGTGGGGCCGTGGGGTGGGGGGCGACCTCGTGCAGGGCAAAAAAACGTTCTTGACCCTGCGGGCGCTGGAACGGGCCGAGGGGGAGGAGCACGCCTGGTTCGCCCGCCTGGTGACCGACGGAGGCCTGCCCCGAGCGGACGTGCCCGAGGCCCGCGACCGGATGGCCGACCTTGGCATTTTTGAGGAGGCCCGGGCGGCCGTCCGCACCTACACCGAACAGGCCCACGACCATCTGGACCCCCTTCCGGACACGGCCGCGACCGAGGCGCTTCACTGGCTCCTCGATCGCCTGCAGGCCCGCGAATATTGATTCAGGTCGGGGCTGCGCTGCCCTGTCCGCCGCCGAACTCTGACTGGATGTCGACGTGCGGATCGCCCCCGTCGCCCCGCTTTCACCGCCCATGATTGAGCGTACGGTCACCATCCGCAATCGGGCCGGCCTGCATACGCGGCCCGCATCGATGCTCGTCAAGACCGCGTCTCGGTTTGACGCGGAGGTATACCTGCGTCGAGACAACTACGAGATCAACGGAAAAAGTGTCATCGGGGTCATGACCCTGGCCGCCGAGCAGGGCGCGACGTTAACGCTCGTCGTGGACGGGACAGACGAGACGGAAGCCGCCGACGCGCTCGAGGCGCTGTTCGAAGATGGGTTTGGGGAAGAGATGTAGGCCGTCTGTCCCGGCGCAGGACCGGGCTCCGTGCAAGCCGCCGACACCGCCCAATTATTGCTGTTATGGACGAACCGTCTACGGACGTGCCGGGCGACGACGAACGCATCATCGAGGGCACGGGCGCAGCGCCCGGCGTTGCCGTGGGGACTGCGTACCGTCACGAGGCGTCTGCACCGCGCGTGCATCATGGTGCCATCGCGCCGGATGAAGTAGACGCGGAGCTGGACCGCCTGGCCAACGCCGTGCAACGGGCCGAGCAGGAGCTGGAGACGGTTCGCACGCTGGCCCCGGACGCCCTGGCGGCGGACACCGATGCCATCTTTGAGGCACAGGCCCTGATGCTGCGCGACGAAGATGTCCTCCAGGCCATCCGGCAGCGGATTCGGGAGGAGAAGGAACCGGCGGGGACGGCGGTGCAAGAGGTGTTGGGGGCCCATCGAGAGCGCCTCGAAGAAAGCGACGACGCGCAGCTACGCACCGGGGCCGACGACCTTCTAGAGGTGGAGCAGCGACTGCTTCGGGCCCTGCGCCGGAGCACCACGATGGCTCACATTGGTGCTCAGTCGGTAGTGGTGGCTGAGGACCTGACGGCCACAGACCTCCTTCGCTTTCGTCAGCACGATCTGTTGGGCGCGGCCTCCGCCCAAGGCGGCCCCGCCTCTCACGCGGCCATCGTCGCCCGGGCGCTTGGGCTCCCGTTCCTCGTCGGGGCCGGGGAGGCGCTCCAGGCGGTGGCGTCGGGGGAGCGGGTTATCGTCGATGGGACCGAGGGCCGCCTGGTCGTTCAGCCCCGGGCCGCCACCGTCGAGGAGTATCGGCAGCGGTCGGCCGACACATCGCCGCCGATGGGGAGGGGGACGGAGAAGACGGGTCGTCCCCTTCAAACCACCGACGGCCATCCAGTGACGCTTCGGGCCAACGTGGGGCTGGAGGCGGAGCTCGACCGTCTCCGGTCTGGACCCGGGGACGGCATTGGGCTTCTCCGCACCGAGTTGTTTCTGCGGGCAAAGGGCGATCCGCGAGCGGTCCCCGAAGAGCAGCAGGTGGAGCTGTACCGAACCGCTGCGGAGGCTGCTGGAAGTGCAGGGGCGACCATTCGCCTCCTGGATTTGGGAGACAAGGACCGGGGGCCGGGCCGGGCTGCGGGGGCGCCCGAGAACGATCCAGTCTGGGGGTGGCGAGGCCTGCGCATGCTTCTGGACCGGCCCGATGAGCTCCTGCGCCCGCAGCTGCGGGCCCTCCTGCGGGCCAACCAGGAAGGCGTGCTTCGGGTCCTGCTCCCGATGGTCACGGACGTCGCGGAGGTGCGACGCGTGCGGCAGGTGATGGACGAGGAGAGCGATCGCCTCACAGAAGACGGCGTGCCCCACGACTCCAACCTTCCCCTCGGCATAATGGTAGAGGTGCCCGCCGCGGCCCTGCAGGCCCCTGCCTTCACCGAGCTTGTGGACTTCTTTTCTGTCGGCACCAATGACCTTACGCAGTATGTCCTGGCGGCGGATCGAGGCAGCGGCCGGTCCACTGTGCGGCACGATGCGCTGCACCCAGCCGTTCTTGGGCTGATTCTGCGCGTCGTGGAGGCGGGCCGGATGTCTGGCTGTCCGGTCGAAGTCTGTGGGGAAATTGCGGGCGATGTGCAGGCGGTGCCGGTGCTCCTGGGGCTTGGGGTCGACACCCTCAGCGTCTCGCTCCCGTCGCTCCCCGGGGTTCGCCGGATCATCCGGTCGGTCGGGTACGACGCGGCCAAGGCCCTCGCCCGCGACGTCCTGCAAGCGGACGACGCACAGGCGGTGCGCCGCCGCGCCCGAGCCTGGATCGACACCCATCTGTCGCCGGCCGAGACGGCCGGCTCGCAGGACGAGAACGCCCGGGACCCGACTGCCTCCGATTGATAATGTGCGGCGGCGCCAAGATCACGTCGGGTTCGTTCGGGCCCCCTCGTCTGTCACGACTCTTCCCGTCACTTCCAATTTCAAGACCATGTCCGACTCCATCCTCGACCGCGTAAAGGAAGACCTCACCGATGCCATGAAGGCGCAGGACGACGTGCGTCGGCGGTCCCTGCGCTCCCTCCGGGCGGCCCTCGCCAACAAAGAGATCGAACAGCGCCAGGGGGGCGACGAAGAGACCCTCAGTGCGCAGGAGGAACTGGCGGTCGTTCAGAAACAGGTGAAGCAGCGCCGTGACTCGATCGAGCAGTACGAAGAGGCCGGGCGGGACGACCTGGCGCAGAAAGAGCGGGCGGAAATCGAGGTCCTCGAGACGTATCTGCCGGACCGACTGAGCGACACCGAACTGGCCGAACGCCTCGACGCCATCATCGACGATGTGGGGGCCACCTCGATGGCCGACATGGGGCCGGTCATGGGACGTGCCATGGACGAGCTGCGTGGGCGGGTGGACGGCAATCGCGTGCGAGAGATGGTGCAAGACCGCCTCTCGGGCTAATTTTGTCTTTGGGGGCCTCCCCCAGAGAGGCCGAGGGGAACATGAAGGCCCCTGCGCCTGGAGCCTGTTTTCTCGCCCCTCAGGCCAGGTCGGGCTTCGGTGCTCCGCACGGTGAACCATATCGCCGCAGACCGCTTTACATCGCTGCACTTTTTCTTCATCTTTTGGGCGCGGTCCCACATCCAGTGCACCGGCGGTGTTGACATGCTGACTCTGCTCGACTGGTTCATTCTTCTCATTCTTCTCGCGGGACTGATCCGCGGGTATCTGGTGGGGGCCGTGCGTCAGGTGGCCAGCCTGCTTGGGCTCGTGGTCGCGCTTCTTTTTTCCGTAGAGTTTATGGGAGCGATGGGGACGCTCATCGTGGAAAGCCTGGGCCTTGCGTCGTCTGTCGCCCCACTCGCCGGGTTCACAGTGCTGTTTCTAGGGGTGTACCTTCTGTTTCTCGTCCTGGCCCGACTTCTGGAGCAGCTATTCGACACCCTGTCCCTCTCGGTTCTGAACCGGGCCGCTGGAGGAGCGGTCGGCGGGGTGAAGGCCGCGCTGCTCCTGAGCCTCCTCTTTCTGGTGCTTGCGGGCCTGGAGCTTCCGGAGGAGGAGACGCGGAACGACTCGGCTCTCTACCGCCCAGTCGCACAGCTCCTGCCCGAGACGATCGAGGCGACTGAGGACTGGTTCCCGGCGGCCAAGCGAGCGGCCGACCAGCTGGGGCGCCAGGTGCGGTCTCGGGTGGACCCTGTGCCTGGATCGTCTGAGCCCGAGGGGGAGCGGTCGAGCCCGTATTCCGACGTTTGGTGAGCCGCCCGGTCCGCCCCAGGAAGAGCCCTGTACTGCCCGATCACAGCTGCCACGTGCACCGCAATCAAATCGGCCCGTTCCTATGCCCGTACTCGGAAGCGACATCTCCATCGACCTCCACATTGTCGGGGACGTTGAGCTCGACACCATCCGTGGCCTCGTGCAGGAAAACGGACGCCTCCGTCCGGGGCTTGCAGGGGACCTGCAGCGGGCCATCGAGGACACGGCCCGTGAGGTCCTGGAGGGGGCAGGGACGGACGACTATACCCTGACCGTTGACCTGAACCTCGTGCGGGACCGGGTGCCGGGGGCGCCCCGCCAGCGGGTGGAGGCGGACCTGAACGTTGAGGGCGATCGTTCCGCCCTGGCCGCGGCAGACGATGCCCTGGATGCCCCGGAGCGGGCCCAAATTGCCGACGCGGCGGAGGCCGAGCTCAACGACCGCCTGCGGAAAAAGGAGTTGACCGACGTGGTGGACGCGACCGTCATCGTGACGCCCGTGGAATTTCGGTGAGGCGGGAGGGCCCGGAAACAGCGCGGGCGCATCGGGAATTTCCCGTAGCCCCCATTGGTTCTTCTTCTTGTCCGCGCTTGTTCGTTCCCGCGCATGATCCCGGTTCGTCTGGAGCTGAAAAACTTCTTGAGCTACGGCACGGAGGCCCCGTCTCTCGAGTTCGACCACTTCGACGTGGCCTGCTTGTCCGGGGGCAACGGGGAGGGCAAGTCGGCCCTGCTTGATGCGATGACGTGGGCCGTCTGGGGAGAGGCGCGCAAGTCGAGCGGCCGGCGCAAGCCCGACGAGGAGCTGATCCGGATTGGGACGCGACACATGCAGGTGTCGTTCACGTTCGACCTGGAAGACGCGCGCTACCGGGTGGTGCGCTCTTTCTCGCGCTCGGAAACGGGGAAGACCACCTCGTCCGACCTCGAGTTTCAGCTCAGCGACGCCGCGGGCGCGGAGTACCGTCCGCTGACGGGCGCCACCCAGCGCGAGACGCAGGCGCGCATCGAGGACACCCTGGGGCTGGACTACGACACGTTCATCAACTCGGCGTTCCTGCTGCAGGGCCGCTCCGACGAGTTTACGCAGAAGCGCCCCAGCCAGCGCAAGGAGATCCTCACCCGCATTCTCAACCTCAGCCGATACGAGGCCCTCGAGGACCGGGCCCGAGACCACTGGCGCGAGGCGAAAGAGCGGCAGCAGCGGGCCGCAGCGGAGGTGGAGCGCCTAGAGCAGGCCCTGGAGGACGTGCCGGACTGGGAGACGGAGCGCGAGGCCGTCCAGGCAGACATCGAGGCGCAGGCAGAGACCGTCGCCGACCTCCGCGACACGGAGAAGGCGCTGGCTCAAGAGCGGGCCGCCCTGGAGGCGACCGCCCGAGAGGTGGACTCCATCCGCGAATCGATTGCGGGTCTGGACGACCGCATCGAGGAGCACGCCGAGGAGATCGAGGCCCTCACGGGGCGCATTGAGGAGGCCGAGGCGCTTTTAGAAGACCGCACGGCCATCGCGGAGGCCTACGACGAGCATCAGGCCCTCGTAGAAGAGCGAGACGCGCTCGAGCAAATGCGCGAACGGCACCGCGCCGTTAAGCACGCGCTCGACGAAAAGTCGTCCGCCCTGCAGGAGCGACGCAACGACGTAGCGCGTCGCCTGGAGCGGTTGAGGGCCGAGCGGGCTGGGATCGAAGAGTCGCTGGCGGACTGCCGAGAGACCCTCACCCAGCGGGCCGAGGTGGAGACCCACCTGCGGCGGGCCCAGGCGGCCCGGCAGCGGGTGCCCGAGCGGAAGCGCGTGCGCCGGCGCCGGGACCAGCTGGAGCAGCGGAAGGCCGAGGCACGAGAGGCGATCGTGGGGGCCCGGCAGCAGCTTCGGGGCGAGATTGAAACCCTCCAGGCGCAGATCGAGGAGGAGGCCGAGGCCCTGGATCAGAAAGAGACGATTGAGGCGCGCATCGACGCGCTGCGCTCCAAGCGGGAGACGCGAAAGGCCCTGGATGAACGCATGGTGGAGGTCGAAAAGAAAGGGACCGCCCTGTCGCAGGCTGTGCAAGAGCAGGCGGGGCAGCTGGAAGCGCTGCGGAACGAACGCGAGCGAGAGGCCGAGGAGCTCCAGCGGTTTCGGGACGCCGACGGAGACGTGTGCCCGACCTGCGGGACTGAACTAACCGATGCCCACCGGGAGGAGGCGACGGCCACGCTCCAGGGGCACATCGACGAGCTTGACACGGCCATCGAGTCGGCGCAGGCGCGCCTGGACGAGGAAAAAGAGCGCCGGGCCAAACTGCGACGGACGTACCGCCGGCTTGCGGAGAAGCGGGAGGCGCTGGACGACGTGGGCGAGGCCCTCGCCACGGCCCAGGAGCAGAAGCGGTCGCTGGAAGAGACGGCGGAGGCGCTCGCGGCCCATCGCGAGAAGGCCGAGCGTCTCGGCCAGCGCCTCACAGAAGGACGTTACGCCGAGGGGGCGCGGCGGCGCTGGCAGGCCTGCAAACAGCGCCTCGCGGGCGTCGAGGTCGATGCGGACGCGTTTGAGGCCCTTCAGAACCGGGCGGCCCAGTTCGACCGGTACGCAGATCGGCTGCACGAGATCGAACGGGCGGCGGCGCGGCGCGAGGAGCTGACGCAGACGCTGAACGAGCGGGACGAGAAGATTGAGCAGCTTCGAGCGGCCCTGGAAGAAGACCGGGTGGCCGAGGACCTCCGGGCGGACATGGAGGACCTTCGAGAACAGATGGAGGCCCTTGATTTCGACCCGGACCGCTTTCAAGAAATTCGGGAGCGACTGCAGGAGCTAGACGACGTGCCGGACCGCCACAACGCCCTCGTCAACGCCCAGGAACACCGCAGCGAATGGGAGGAGCAGCGTGCTCGGGTGCGGACCCGGATGGAAGAGGCCGAGGCGGAGAAGGAGGCCTTGGAGGAACGCCTCGCAGAGTGCGAGTCGGCCTTGGCGGACAAGCCCGATGTGATCGCCGAGCAGGAGGCGGTATCCGAGCGGGTGGAGGCCGAAGAGGATGTGCTCAACGACTTGCAGCAGCGCCTTGGCAAGCTCGACGCCCAGCTAGAACAGGCCGCGGCGGACCGGGAGGCCCTGGAGGAGGCCCAGGAAGAGCGACAGGACGCCGTCGCCGACCGGCAGCGATACAAGCACCTCCGCGCCGCCTTCGGCAAGCACGGCATCCCGTCGCTTATCATCGAAGAGACGCTCCCCGACATCGAGGAGCGCGCGAATCACATCCTGGACCGGCTCACCGACGGCCGGATGCACGTGCGGCTGGAGACCCTGAAGGAGAAGAAAAGCGGCGGCACGAAGGAAACCCTCGAAATTATCATCACCGACGAGCACGGCGCCCCGCGGCCCTACGAGACGTACTCGGGCGGCGAGAGCTTTCGGGTGAACTTTGCCCTCCGCGTCGCCCTGGCCCAACTGCTGGCCGAGCGCAGCGGCGTGCGAGTGCGCACCCTGGTGATCGACGAAGGGTTCGGGACCCAGGACGAGGCCGGGATCGAGCGGCTCGTGGAGGCGATCCAGGCGATCCGCGAGGATTTTGCCAAAATCCTCGTCATCACCCACCTCGAACGGCTCAAGCGGGCGTTCCCGGTGCGCATTGAGGTTGAGAAGGACCCCTCCGTGGGCTCCACGTTCGAACTCGTCGGGGCGTAGCCCGAGCGTCGAAAACCGGCTCGACGGCCGATCTGCCGAACGGTGAAGGCGCGGTGACGTACAGCCCTACATCTGTTTTGCCCACGCCCTTTTTGCTGAGCACGCAAGCCCATGCCTGAGGACGAAATCGAGAAGCTCTACTACTCGATCGGGGAGGTTGGCGAGATCGT
This sequence comes from Salinibacter sp., assembly GCF_036626415.1. Lineage (GTDB taxonomy): Bacteria > Bacteroidota > Rhodothermia > Rhodothermales > Salinibacteraceae > Salinibacter. The sequence goes on along the minus strand of NZ_JAZKRW010000009.1, from coordinate 27,748 downwards.
TGACCAGGAGCCCCACGTCCTTCGATACTGGGAGCAGGAGTTTGAGGTCTTGAGTCCCCGAAAGAACCGGGCCGGGCGGCGCGTCTACACGGAGGAGGACGTGGCGACGGTCGAGCGCATCCGTCATCTTCTGAAGGAGGAGAAGTACACGATCGAGGGCGCGCGGCAGGCCATCGCCCGGAGAGACGCGAGCACGGAGCCCGAGGGCGACCTCGAAGACGATTTGGAGGCCCTCCGCTCATTCCTTGTCGAGCTCCGCGAGCAGTTGGAGGAGTAGCCCTTGGCCGCATGCTGTGCTTTGAGCGGAAAAACAGGGCCCTCGGCGTGGGCTGAGGGGCCCCGTTCTGGAGGGCCCGGCACGGGTCTGTCGAAAGAGTGAAACGGACCCGCCATGCTCTGTCACGGATTTCTTCCGCCCATGCCGTCCGTGAAGTCGAAGGGGCGCCGCCCTTGAGGGCCCTCAGAGCGCGTCGAATGTCCACCCCTCGGCGGAGAGTGTGCTGAGAATGGTGTCCAGGGCCGGAAGGGTCACGTCCTCACAGATGGGGTTGTCGTGGAGGACGATCACGGAGCCGGGGCGCACGTGGCGGGCCACGAAATTTGCCACCCGGCGAGCCTGCGCCGTTTTCAGGTAGTCGCCCGGCATTACGTCCCACATCACCATCCGCTGGTTCTGCGCCGCACACCACTGGCGGAGGGCCTGCGTGGGATGGCCGTAGGGCGGGCGGAGCGCGCGGATCCGAGTGTCCGTGAGAGCCCGCAGCCGCCGCGTGGTGCGGACGAGTTCGTTCTGCAGCCGCTCGTGGGGCACAGACCACGGGTCGACGTGCGTGTAGGTATGGTTGCCGACCCGGTGGCCGGCCCGCACGATTTCCCGGGTCCGGTCCGGGTGGTCGTCCGCATGTTGGCCGACGAGAAAGTGGGTGGCCTGCGCGTTGTATTGCGCAAGCAGGTCGAGCAGGTCGTCCGTAAGCTCCTCGGTGGGGCCGTCGTCAAACGTGAGGTACGCGGTGTTGGCCTCCGCCCCCACCCGCCAGAGGAGGTCCGGAAAGAACCGGTGGAAGGGGCGAAGGCCGTGGGTGGCGAGGTAGGGAACGAGAACGCGCATTGCGGAGGGTGTGCGATCGGAGTCGATTCACAAGTCAGGCGAACGGGGCATTTCTATACTTCCGCGGTTGTCCCGGCGGGGCTTCTCTCCCTGAGGGATGTCATCAAGGCCCATCCGCCCGCGACAGGAATTGAGACCATAAGCATCAGAACGGTCGCGACGATGGATCGGAGCAGGCGGCGCTCCCCGAAGTGGGACGCGGCGGGAAGGGTGAGCAGCACGTCCGCGCCCATCTTGCCGAGGAGGGCGACAAGGATGGGTTGCCGCCAGGCCGGCAGGGCAACGGCAATGGCACTGCAGGCAAGCAGCACGGCATTGACCCCCCAGAGCCCCACCGCCTGGGCCTGCACGAACCGGGACGGTGAGCGGAGCGCGTGGTGGAACCGCTCGGCCTGCCTGCGGAGGAGGTCGACGAATGAGCCGGCGGCGGGGCGCGTCACGGCGGCCTGCAGCGCGGGACTGAAGGTAGACGGGGCGGACGAGGAAGGGCCCCGTGGCGCAGACCCCTCAGAAGGGGAGGGAGCCGAGGGGCGGGCGTCGGCGTCGAGGGCCCGGTTCGCCGTGCCGGGGCCGATGGGCAGGCCCAAGTGCGCAGCCCCGCCCAGAAGCGTCAGGCGGCCCATATGTTGCAGGGCTTCGAGCCGGGGCAGAAACAGGTCGTCGTGCTCTACCAGCGTGGGGCCGACCACGACCGAGGCATCGGCCCGGCACTGCCGCACCATCGAACGGGGCCACCCGGGCGGGACCTCGGCCCCGGGGGGGAGCGTCAGGATCACGTGGTCCGAGGCGGGGGCACTGCCGCCCGCCTTCGCAGTGGAGGCGTCAGGTCGCGCGACCTCGACGCGGTCCATCGGATACTCACACGACTCTAGGGCGTCTCGGAGGCGTGCCGCGTCCGCCCCCTGGCGAGGAACGACCGTCACGGGGGGCCACTCTGTGGGCGCGCTCGGCAGAGAGCGACGCCGGATGGCGCCAAAGCCCAGCGCCGCGGCCCCTGCCCCGAGCGCGTACGCTCCGACGAGGACGAAAAGAGTTGTAAGGACGACGGACGGCATGGGAAATCGTGGAGCGATGGAACGACCAGCTTGGAGGGAGGACGCTGTTCTACGGCCGGCGAAGCCGGTGGTGGGCCGGGCGCAGGGCGCGCAGGTCCTGATGAAGGGCAACCCGAACGCCCGTTACCCCCTCTGGGCTGACGCCGAGCGCAAGGTCGAGCGAGGGCACCTTGCGAAACGACAGCCCCACTCGGAGCCCGACGGACGCGGCCGGTCGCAGGGGGGCTGAGGTCTCGCTCACGTCCGGAGCATCGTCGAATGTGAGGTCGAGGGCCGCGTCGGTGAACACGTCGTCGTACACACTCGCGGCATGAAGACCCACATGGCCGTCGAGGCGAACCACGCCCAGGGGCTGGGCGAGGGGAAAGCGGTACAGTGCGCTGCCGATCAGACGGTCGGAGTCGACGAAGCGGTGTCGGGCCCATCCGGGGACCCGGCTGCCGCCAAACATGGGGCGCAGGTAGTAGGGCACGGAGGCCTCGCCCCGCGCGACGGTGTGGGCCAGCGACAGGTGTCCCACGAGACGGTGCGCGCCGCTGAGCGGCACCACCTTGTGGGCGCTGAGGTCCAAGCGGTCGAACCGCACGGAAGGGGACGCGACGGACGCGTACCGCGCCCAACCGCCGCGCAGGAGCACCCCACGTGTGGGACGAGGGCCTGGGGGACGGGTGTCGTACTGCACGTCGATGCCCACCCGGAGGCCGGTGTGGTCCGGCGACAACGGGCCGACTTGGCTGCTCGCCAGTTGCCGGAGGTGCTGCCGGGAGCGTGCGTCCAGATCGGGGGCCGTGGGGGTCGGCACGCGATCGACTCGATGGGCCGACAGGCCGACGTGCGGCTGGAGCAGCAGTCGCCGGTCGAGAAACTGCTGGCCGACCCGAATCCGGAGCTGGGCGGCGGAGCGCTCGATGGACTGCCGGGCGTCGGAGGATGCTCCGGGCCCGAGTCCGTAGAACCAGTCGCGGTTCGTATGGAGCCCGCGTGCGCTCACGAGCACGTATCGCCGGGCCCGCTCGGGGTTGGCGCTGGCCCAGGCCGCGGTGGCCACCTGCTCGTGCCGGGCCGGGGCCGCAGTCACGAGGGCCTGCGCATGACGACGCCCCAGGTGGTGTACCACGAGCCCGGCCCCGATGCCCACGCCGACCCGCGGGCTCCACGTGGCGAGGGGATAGAGTCGCAGGTTGATGCTCGGCGCGTCCGGAGCCCCCGGGAACGCCTGCCCGGCCGCCGGGGCCGCGGGCAGCCCCATCATCCCGGCGAGAAGAAGCACGAGTCCGACCCGGGCGCTCCGTCGGCGGAGGCGCGGCCTGGACGACCAGCGGAAAAAACGGGACAGAAGCGTGTGCATCAGTGGAAGCCGTCACCTATGTTGAAAGGGGTCCTGCCGCACGGCAGGGCGAGGGGGAGGTTTCAGTGTAACTGGTTCTTCCCGGTCAGTCATCAACCCCCGTATGCGAACCCTCGTAGTCGGAAGCGGTGGGCGAGAGCACGCGCTCGTCGAGTCCCTTGCTCAGAGCGATCAGGTGTCTGCCCTGTTCGCCGCGCCCGGCAATCCAGGCACGGCCCAGCAGGCCACCAACGTCGGCCTGGAGGCGACCGACCTGGCGGGACTGGTCGAGTTTGCGAAGACGGAGGACATCGATCTTACTCTGGTAGGGCCCGAACGGCCGCTCGTGGACGGGATCGTGAACCGATTCGAAGCGGCCGGGCTGCCCATCGTGGGGCCCACGAGGACCGCCGCCCAACTTGAAGGCAGCAAGGCCTTCGCCGATCAATTCATGGCCCGCCACGACGTGCCGACGGCCTCGTTTCGGGTGTTCGGCGCTGAGGAGGCCGACGAGGCCGCGGCGCACCTCGACGAGGTGGGGGCCCCGGTCGTGGTCAAGGCGGACGGCCTGGCGGGGGGGAAGGGGGCATTCGTGTGCTCCACCCTGGAGGAGGCTCACGACGCGCTGGGCCAAATCACGCGGCAACGGGCCTTCGGGGCGGCGGGCGACCAGGTCGTCATTGAGGAAAAAATGGAGGGCGAGGAGGTGAGCGTGCTTGCCCTCACCGACGGCGCGCACTACGTTCTCCTTCCCCCGTCCCAGGACCACAAGCCCATCGGAGAAGGCGGGACCGGCCCCAACACGGGGGGCATGGGTGCGTTTGCCCCGGCCCCGATCGTGGACGGAGCGCTGCTCTCCCGCATCTGCCGCGAGATCATAGAGCCGACCCTGCAGGGCATGCAGGCGGAGGGCACACCGTACCGCGGGGTGCTCTACTGCGGCCTCATGATCACGGAGGAGGGGCCGAAGGTGGTCGAGTACAACTGTCGCCTCGGTGACCCCGAAGCCCAGGTCGTGCTGCCGCTCGTGGACTCGGACCTGGCTGCAGTCTTCCGGAATCTGGCCGATGGCGACCTGCAAGGGGGCAATCTCCGGACCACCCCTGGGGCGGCGGCCTGTGTCGTGCTCGCTTCGGAGGGGTATCCCGTTGAGTACGAGACTGGGTTCGAGATTGATGGGATCGGGGGCGCGGAGGCCCTGGAGGGCGTGTCGGTCATTCACGCCGGGACACGACTCACGCCGGACGGCACGCTCGTGACCAGCGGCGGACGGGTGCTTGGCGTGACGGCCACTGGGGACGCCCTCCCGGCGGCCCTCGACCGTGCATACGACGGGGTCGACCGTGTTGAGTTTGAGGGCAAGACCTACCGCCGCGACATTGGGGAAAAAGGGCGGGCCCACCTGAACACGTCGTAAGAAACGGGGGTGTATGCTCCGCATTCGAGTTTTCTGCACTGGCCTCGGGCTCTTGCTGCTGGGCGGGGCTGTGGGCGTTTGGGGGGGTAGCCCCCCGGCCCAGGCCCAGGGACTGGATCGAGCGCCGCCGGTCCTTGCGCAGTTTGAAGAGGCACGGGCCCTGGCCGTCGATCCCCGCGGGCGGCTCTACGTCGCCGACGCGGGACGCGACGTGGTGAGCATCTACGAGTCCGATGGCACCCGCCGAGACGTGCTCGGGGGGGCGGGCACGCAGCCTGGAGCGTTCGACACGCCCTCGGACGTGGATCCGACGAACGGGCAGCTCCTCCTCGTGGCCGACACCCAAAATGGGCGCATCCAGCGCTTCTCGGAGGAAGGGCAGTATCTTGAGTCCCTGCCCGTCGGACGGACCGGGCGGCGGGGCCGTGGTGAGTGGACGTTTCAGGAGGGACGACGTGGACCCTCGGTCCAGGGGGATGGGCGGCCGATTGGGGTCGTGCGGGACGACGAAGGGGCTGTGTTCGTGCTCGACGCACAGGGCCGTCGTGTGTTGAAGTGGAGCGACCTCGGGCGGTCGGAGGCCCTGGTTCCTGGACGCGACGGACGGCTCCAGGACCCGGTCGCGATGGCTGTCGGGTCGGGCCGTCGACTCTACGTGGCGGACGCCGGCCAGGACGCGGTGCTCGCGTACGACACCTTCGGCACGTTCCGCCGCCGCGTGGCCGGGGGCTCCCTTCCCACCCTGCAGGCCCTCACCGTCCACCGCGGCCAACTGTGGATCGTTTGTGCCCGCCGCGTCCTTGTGTGGGACCGAACAGAGGGGATCGTCGCGGAGCACACGGTCGAGCTCTCCGAGCCGCTCGTCGACGTGGCGGTTCACGGGGACCGTGTGTACCTGCTGACCGAAACGCGCCTGCTTCGGCGGGCGGCCTGGGAGTGAGGCGCGGGCGCAGGCGTCGCGCTCGGAGGACGTCCGAAGAATTGTTCATGTTCGTCTCGTTCCGCCGCTGCGATTTCGTTTGTGCCGTACGCTCCGTCGATCGTTCGGGTGCTGGTGCTGTGTGGCGTGGGGGGGCTCCTGCTGGGCCAGGCGATGGCACAGGACACGACGCGGACCCTGACGGACCTGGGTCGTCACCGCGACACGATCGATACCTTTCAGCCGCAGCCGTACCCGCTGCGTCCGTTTGTCCTGCCGGGCAGCGAGACGATTCGGGTCGGCCCTACGCGCCTCGACACGTCGGAGTACCGGATCGAGGCGCGGACGGGGCGTCTGTGGGTAGACCGAGACGACCTCCTGGGCGCCCGCGATACCCTTTTTGCTGAGTACCGGACGTACCCGTTTGCATTTGAGGAGGTGTATCGCCGCCGGGCGCCCGACACGAGCGCCGCGGCCGATTCCGCCACGGTTGTTGTGGAGGAGACGGGGCCGGACACCACGGGGGGCGACCCCTTCGCGGGCATCGACATCGAGCGCAGCGGGTCCATCTCGCGGGGTGTGGTGGGGGGCACGCAGCGCGACGTAAGTGTGGAATCGGGGCTCCGCCTACAGGTGCAGGGCGAGGTGGCCGACAGCGTGTTCGTCCAGGCTCTGCTCACCGACGAGAACACGCCCATCCAGCCGGAGGGGACGACCCAGCGCCTTCAAGACTTTGACCGCGTATTCCTGTCGGTCGACGCCCCCCAGGGCACCGCCCGCCTCGGCGACGTGGACGTCGACCTTGATGGGGGCACGTTCGGTCAGTTTTCGCAGAAGGTGCAGGGGGGCTCGGTCGAGAGTGATGGGCTGGGTGCGGCGGTCGGGCTGGCAGAGGGGGAGGCCACGGCCTTTGGGGCGGTGAGTCGGGGACAGTTCCGCACGCAGGACCTCGAGCCGACCGACGGGGTGCAGGGCCCGTACCGGCTCCGCGGAGCCAACGGGGAGGAGGCCATTATCGTCGTGGCGGGATCGGAGCGTGTCTTTCTGGATGGGGAACGCCTCACACGCGGGCAAACCGAAGACTACGTGATCGACTACACGCAGGCCGAGATCACGTTTACTGCCAACCGCCTCATTACCGACGACCGCCGCATCACCGTTGAGTTTCAGTACTCAACGTCGCAGTTTACGCGGACCTTGGTCGGCGGGCGGGCGACGGCGGGGGCGTGGCGGGAGCGCGGCGGCGACCCTCGAGTCCAGCTGGGGGCTACGGTCGTCCGGCAGGCCGACGGACGCGACTTCCAGACGGCCCTCGACCTGTCCCGCCAAGACTCGCTCCGTCTCGTGCGGGCCGGGGACGAGACGGCGGTCCGGAGCGGAGCCCGCCGTGTGGAATTTGATCCCGACGCGCCGTACGTCCACTACCGCCGCGAGCCGATCACGGCGCCCGACGGGACGCAGGACACAATCTTCGTCGCTGTGGACGAGGCGCCGTCTCCGGACACGCCCGTCTTCCGGGTGCGCTTCACGCGGGTCGGGACGGGGCGTGGGGACTACCAGCGTGCGGGGGCGGAGACGAATGGCGTCGTGTACGAATACCTGGGGCCGGGCGATGGGGCCTATTCTCCCGTTCAGCCGCTTCCGGCGCCGACCCGAAAGCGCCTCGTCGACGTGACGGGGTCGGTCGAGCCGGTGCCGGGCATCGAGGTGTTTGGGGAGTGGGCGGGGTCCCTAAACGACCAGAATCGGTTCTCGGAGCGCGACGCGGGCGACGATCGGGGCCGGGCGTACGTGGCTGGGGTGCGGGCGGACCCGATTACGATGGAGGTAGGGGACACGGAGGTTGGAACGGTCTCAGGGCGGATTCGACGACGGCAGCGCGGGCAGCACTTTGTGACGTTTGACCAGACCCGCCCCATCGAGTACGGACGGCGGTGGAACCTCTCGCGCGGCGGGTCGGGGCTGCCGAGCCGCCTCCGCGACCGCGGCGATGAGACCGTGGACGAGGGGCAAGTGACCGTTGACTGGGGCGAGGGCTCGTCCCTCGAGGCGGGGCTCGGGCGGCTGACCGTCGGCTCGGCCTTCGAGGCATGGCGCCGCCGGGGGGCCCTTTCTCTCGATGAGGCCGGGTGGCCCCGGCTCTCGCTGCGCTCCGTTCGCATTGCCAGCACCGACCGCCCCGCGCAAGTCGATGGGGCTTGGCGGCGGCAGGCGGCCACGCTGCGCCAGCCCCTCTGGGACGGGCGCATAGAACCCCGCCTCGAGGTGAATCGGGAACGCCGCCGCCAACGGGTCCGCGGCACCGACAGCCTGACGGCCGAGTCGTTCCAATTCTTGGAGGTCCGTCCCGGACTGTCGTACGCCCAGGGGCCCGTGGAGGCGATCGGCAGTCTGGAGCACCGCACCGAGCAGGGGGCGGTGGACGGGTCGTTTCGGGAGGCCTCACAAACGTGGACGGCCCAGACGGAGGTGGCCTTTGATCCGCCGACGCCGTACCGGGTGTCCGTGCGGGGCGGACTGCGACGCCGGACCGTGAGCGATGTCTTCCGGCGCACCGAACAGCGGCGCGAGACCGAGTCGGTCGTCGTGCGGCTTGATGGGCGCGCCCGGCCGCTGGACCGGGCGGTCGACGCCCGCATGTTCTACGACGCGGCAACCGAGCGCACCCCGATTCAGCAAGAGGTGTACGTTCAGACGACGCCCGACCGTGGCCAGTACGTATGGCGCGACGCCAACGACGATGGCGTGCAGCAGGTCGACGAGTTTGTCCCCGAGACAACGCCCAATGAGGGCACGTACGTACAGCGCTTTGTGCCGTCCGACACGCTCGAATCTGTCGTGGACCTGCAGCTGCGTACCCGTCTCGCACTGCGGCCCCGGCGCCTGTGGCCGGCCGGGGACGAGTGGTGGAAGCAGGCGGCGCGCCAGATCACCACAGAAACGCGTGTCGAGGTGCGAGAGCAGAACCGGACCGACACCCCCACGGCCCTCTACCGACTGGACCCCGATGCATTTCGGCGGCCGGGGCGCACGATCGATGGCTCGCTGCGCCTCGAACAGCGCCTGGAGCTGTTTCGGGCCCGGCGAGACTATGGACTGGAGGCCTCTTGGCGGCAGGTGCGGGGCCTGACTGAGCGGGCCGCGGGGGGCGAGCGTCAGTTTCTGAATCGGTGGGAGGTGGAAGGAACGTTTCGCCCGGCTTCGTCCTGGGATCTCCGGGCGACGGGGACCGCGGAACGGGATCGGGTGCAAAGCGAGGCCTTCGACGAGGCGCGCAGTTTCGACATCCGCACACTCCGGATTCGGCCCAGTATTTCGTATCAGCCGGGCCGCCGGCTCGACGTGACCGCCGCGGGCGTATACGCTCGCAAACGGGATCGGGCCAAGGGGCGACGGGTTGACCTCTACACGCTGCCCCTCGAGGTGACGTGGCGTCGCGCGGGGCGCCTGCGACTCACGGCGAACGCCGAGGTGGCGCGCGTCGACCTCACGGGCGCGGCCGTCGGGCGGGCCCAATTCGAGTTGACGGACGGGCGGGGCCCCGGCACCTCAGCGCTCTGGGGGCTGCAGGGCCAGTACGCGTTCACGGACCGCCTCCGCGCCACGCTGTCCTACGACGGCCGTGCCCCCGCCACGACCGACCCCATCCACACGGTGCGCGTCCAGGTCAACGCCTCGTTCTGACGAATCGGCGGGCCCGGATTCAGCCCTACGAGCACGAATGCACGAATGGGCCGGTCTACTTCTCAGCGGGCGCCCGGTCCGGCTCCGCAAACTCGTCGTACGCCTCGCGGTGGATGGCAATCCCGGCGTCGCGCAGCTTGTCCTCGAGGGCTTCGTAGCCGCGGTCCAGGTGATAGACACGGAGGACGTCCGTGCGGCCGTCGGCGAGCATGCCGGCCATGACCAGGGAGACGCCGGCCCGGAGGTCCGTGCTCATCACCTTTGCTCCCTTCAACGGCGCCCCGCCGTGCACCGTTGCCGTGTTGCCGTCCACCTCGACCTCCAGGCCCAGGCGCTGCAGCTCCGGGACGTGCTTGAAGCGATCGTCGTAGATCGTGTCCGTCACCGTGGCCGTGCCGTCGGCGAGGCCCAGCAGGACGGTCCACTGAGCCTGAAGGTCGGTCGCGAAGCCGGGAAAGGGGGCCGTCTCGATGGAGACGGGGCGGAGCGTCTCGGGGCGGGTGACGGTCACGGTGTCGTCGCCGTAGGACACGTCGACCCCCGTTTCGGCCAGCTTTTCCTTGAAGACGGGCCCCAGGTGCTCATGGGTGCCCTCGTGGATGTCGACGGGGCGGCCGGGCTCGGCGGCCGTCGCGGCCATCAGGATGAAGGTGCCGAGCTCGATGCGGTCGGGCGTGTTGCGGAAGGTGCCCGTGTTGAGCGCGTCGACGCCCTGAATCTCGAGTGTGCGGGTGCCGAGGCCCTCGATCTGAGCCCCCATCTCCTGGAGGGCCCGTCCGAAGGCCACCACGTCGGGCTCCTTGGCCGCGTTCTCGATCTTGGAGCCGCCCCGGGCCGTCACGGCGGCGAGCAGAAGGTTGATTGTCGCCCCCACGCTCACCGGCTCGAGCCGAAAGGTGCCGCCGGTGAGGCCCCCGCTCGGCGTCGAAGCGTGTACGTAGCCCTCGTCCAACTCAATCTCAGCCCCGAACTCCTTCATGCCCTGAATGTGGAGATCGACCGGACGCGGCCCCCATGCGCAGCCCCCTGGGAGCGACACCTTGGCGGATCCGCATCGGCCGAGAAGCGCACCGAGCATGTAGAAGGAGGCCCGCATTTTCTTGACCATCTCGTAAGGGGCCACCGGCGTGTCGATGGTGGTCGCGTCCACCGAGAGGGTGTGGGCGTCGGGGTCAAAGGTCACGGCCGGCCCCCCATACCGGATGACCTTGGAGAACGTGCGCACGTCCCGCAGGTCCGGTACATTGGTGATGGTGGACGGACCCTCCGCCAAGAGGGTGGCGGCCATGAGGGGCAGGGCCGTATTCTTTGATCCACCCACAGTGAGGGGGCCCTGGAGGGAAGCCCCCCCGCGAACGACGAGTTTGTCCATTGAGCAACGAAGCTGGTGGGAAAAGGACGTGTGGAATCAAACTCAGTGCCGAAATTGTCGACGGACGAACACGCCAACCAGCGGAATTGTTCGTCGGCGCGATTGTCTGGAGGTGTGAAGACCCCACGGCGTCACGTCCGAATCAGCCGTCCCACTTCCGCGTTGGACATAGTCCCAATTGTCGTACTGGTTCACGACTGCCCACTGCACCGATCTCCTTCGTTTGATGGAGTGCGTCTACCTCGATCATGCCGCCACCACCCCCTTGGACCCTGAGGTGTTCGAGGTGATGAAACCGTACCTGCTGGAAGAGTACGGAAATGCGTCGTCCGTGCACCAGATGGGACGGCGGGCACGGGTGGCGATGGAAGAGGCCCGTGAGCGCGTCGCGCGCTGTTTGGGGGCCGAGTCGAGCGAGATTGTGTTCACCAGCGGGGGCACCGAGGCCGACAACCTGGCCCTAAAGGGAATGGTGGGCGCGGCGGGGGAGGCGACGCCGGACGCCGGTCTGGTGACCTCCACCGCCGAGCACAAGGCCGTCGTCGAGCCGGCGCAGCGAATGTTGCAGCAGGGGCGGCCCGTGACGCTTCTGTCGCCGGACGCCCATGGGGCGGTCACGCCAGAACAGGTCGAGGCGGCGATCGACGACGACACTGTCCTCGTGTCCCTGATGCACACGAACAATGAGATCGGGGTGCAGACCGATATTCCAGGCGTGGCGGCGGTCTGCGACGCGCACGACGTGCGTCTGCACTGTGATGCCGTGCAGGCCGCGGGCCTGCAGCCGCTCGACGTGGACAACCTCGGGGTGGACCTGCTGTCCCTGTCCGGGCACAAGTTTTACGGGCCGAAGGGCATCGGCGTGCTGTACGTCCGCAACGGGGTGGACCTCGGGCCGCTCGTGGAGGGGGGCTCCCAGGAGCGCGACCGGCGGGGCGGCACCCAGAACGTGGCCGGGGCCATCGGGCTGGCCGAGGCGCTGGAGCGGGCCGTGGCGGAGGCGGACGAACGGGCGGCGCGGCTGTCCCGGCTTCAGCGGCGCCTCGTGGAGGGGCTCGACGACGCGGTGCCCGGCCCGTACGTTCTCAACACGCCGCTGGACGAGGCGCCCGTTGCGCCACACGTCGTGAACGTGGCCTTTCCGCCGGACGGAGGCGATCCCGTGGACGGCGAGATGTTGATCTTGAACCTGGACATGCAGGGCGTGCTCGTCTCCGCCGGGTCGGCGTGCACGAGCGGCGCGCTGGAGCCGAGCCACGTCCTGACGGCCCTCGGCCTGGATCGGCCGACGGCCTCCGCCGCCGTTCGGTTCTCACTGGGGGCGAAGACGACCGAGGAGAATGTCGATGACGCCCTCGACACCCTTCACGCTACGCTCCAGCGCATGCGTTGACGTTGGGCGCGGCGTGGCGTCCCGGCAAGTTTCACGTTCGGCCCCTGAGTCACATGGACACTGCCCTTCTCGTCTTCGCCAAGGTCCCACGTCCGGGGGCCGTCAAGACGCGCCTCACGCCGACCCTGAACGCTGGCGAGGCGGCGCGCCTCTACACGGCCTTTCTGCGCGATACGCTGCGGCAGGCGGTGCGGCTCAGCGTGGACGTGCGGCTGTACCTGGCCCCGCCGCTGCCCGATGGCGGACTCGAGGCAGTGCCGCCCGACGTGAGCGTTCACGCGCAGGAGGGGGACGGGCTTGGCCCCCGGATGCAGCACGCCTTTCGAGAGACCCTCGAGGAGGGCTACGGGCAAGTCATTGGGATGGGAAGCGATCATCCAACCCTGCCGCCGTCGTTTCTGCGACGGGCGGACCAGGCCCTTCGCGAGTCCACCTCCCTCTGCATCGGGCCCACGGAGGACGGCGGATTCTACGTGCTGGGCATGAGCACCTTCTATCCGCAGCTGTTCGACGGCATGAGCTACAGCCATTCGGAGGTGTTTGCCGAGACCCTGTCCCGGGCCGGCCAGGCCGCAGCGGACATCGCGGTGCTTCCGCAGTGGTACGACGTAGACCGACCGGGCGACCTACGCCGACTGTTGACGGACAGCGATGAGCGTCCGGGGGCGGCCCCGAACACCCGGCGCATCGCGGAGCAGCTTAACCTCGAGGCGTTCGTTTGAGGGAGGGAAGGGCGACCGACGCCGTTTGGAACCGCTTCCAAAATACCCTATATTGCAGGGGCCCTGTTTTTACGCTCCTTCTTTCCACCCACTTCCCTTCGCGCCATGACCGGATCTCATCACACCTCCCACGCCGGTGACGGAGTGCCCGAAGACGACCTGGGCACGTTCCAGACCCTTGAGCAGTTCATTCTCGATCGCCAGGATACGTTCGCGCATTCAACGGGGGCCTTTTCGCGGCTTCTTCGCGACATCAGCCTGGCGGCCAAAATCGTAAATCGTGATATGCGCCGTGCCGGGCTCATCGACGTGTACGGCAGCACGGGCGAGCGGAACGTGCAGGGAGAGGTGCAGCAAAAGATGGACGCCCTCGCGCATCGCGAGTTCGTCCAGGCGCTCCGTCGCGGGGGGGAGTGCTGCCTGATTGGGTCCGAGGAGCACGCGGAGGCCATTCCCCTGAGTAGCGTCTCGGAAGAGGGGGATGGAAAGTACATTGTGCTGCTGGACCCGCTCGACGGCTCCTCCAACATTGACGTGAACGTGTCGGTGGGCACCATCTTCAGCATCTACCGGCTTCCGGACGGCTACGTCGAGGGGAAGCCGGAGCCGGAGGCGGCCTTGCAGCCGGGCACTGAGCAGGTGGCGGCTGGATACGTGGTGTACGGCTCCTCAACGATGCTGGTCTACACCACTGGCAATGGGGTGAACGGCTTCACGCTCGACCCGTCGATCGGCGAGTTTTTGCTGTCGCATCCGGACATCCAGACCCCGTCGCGGGGGCGGCTCTTTTCGATCAACAGCGGCTACTACCACTCCTTTAAGGAGGGCCTGCGCAACTACCTCGACTGGCTCCAGCAGCAGGACCCGGAGACCCGCCGGCCCGCGAAGACACGGTACATCGGTTCGTTCGTGTCGGACTTCCACCGCAACCTGCTGAAGGGGGGCATCTACATGTACCCGGCGACGGAGAGCAGTCCGGAGGGCAAGCTTCGCCTCATGTACGAGGCCAATCCGATGGGCTTCATTGCTGAGGAGGCCGGCGGCGCTGCGTCGGACGGACACGCGCGCATCCTAGAGAAGTCGCCCGACAAACTTCATCAGCGGACGCCCCTCTTCATCGGCAGCGAAGAAATGGTGCGCCGCGCCGAGGCCTTCCTGCAGGGCGAGTCGGAGCGAATGGAGGCGTGACGCAGGCGGCAGAGAGCGGCGAGGAAGAAGGGCGGGGGCGCTGCTTACCGTGATGTTCGTCCCGCACCGTAGGCCACGCGTCGCGCACTACGCCTCCACCCCGATCTGTGCGAAACCGGTGTACGGATGGAGCACCTCCGGCAGCTCAATCGACCCGTCGGGCTGCTGGTTGTTCTCGAGGAGGGCCGCCACGATGCGGGGGAAGGCGAGGCCGCTCCCATTGAGGGTGTGAACGAGCTCGGGCTTGGCCTCCGGCTCGGGCCGGTAGCGAATCTGCATCCGGCGGGCCTGGAAGGCTTCGAAGTTGGACACAGAGGACACCTCCAGCCAGCGTTCCTGGGCCGCGCTCCACACCTCCAGGTCGTACACCTTGGCCTGCGTAAAGCCCATGTCGCCGGTGCACATAAGGAGGCGACGGTAGGGAAGATCGAGCGCGTCGAGCGCGCTTTCGGCATCCTCCAAGAGCGCGTCGAGCGCCCGGTAGCTTTCGTCCGGGTGGACGATCCGCACGAGCTCGACCTTGTCGAACTGATGCAGGCGGTTGAGGCCGCGCACGTCGGCGCCATAGCTGCCCGCCTCGCGCCGCCAGCACGGAGAGTAGGTGCAGTACTGGCGGGGCAGGGCGCCGGCCTCGAGGATCTCGCCGCGGTGGAAGTTGGTGACGGGGACTTCGGCGGTGGGGATGGGGTAGAAGTCGTCCCGTGGGATGTCGTACATCAGGTCGTCCTTGTCCGGCAGCTGGCCGGTGCCCTTCGCGCTCTCCGGGTTCACGAAGAGGGGCGCCTGCATCTCGGTGTAGCCGCGCTCCCGCGCCCGGTCGAGGAAGAAGTTGAGGAGGGCTCGCTGAAGACGGGCCCCCTTTCCGAGGTAGAAGGGAAAGCCGCTTCCCGTCACCTTCGCGCCCCGCTCCAGGTCCACGAGCTGGTGCCGGTCGGCCAGCTCCCAGTGCGGGGCCGGATCGAAGTCGAACGAGGGTTTCGTGCCGAACGTCTCCTCCACCTCATTGTCGTCCTCGTCGGCCCCAACCGGCACACTCGGGTGCGGAATGTTGGGGAGCTGGAGCACGAGTTCGTCCTGCCGGGCCTTGGCCGCCTGCACCTCGTCCTCAAGGCGCTGGATCTCCTCTTTCATCGCGCCGGTCTTGTCGATGATCGCCTCGGCCTCTGCGTCCTTGCCCTCTCGCTTCAGCGTGCCGATTTGCTGAGAGAGCTCGTTCTGCCGGGCCTGCAGGTCCTGCAGTTCCGTAATGGCGGCCCGGCGGTCCTCGTCAACCTCCAGGAGCGTGTCCACGAGGTCGGGGGCGCCAATGCCTTTGGCCCGGAGCGCCTCTTTCACACGGCGGGGGGTGGTACGAACAGTATCGAGATCGATCATGTGGAGCGGAGAATCTGTCGTCTGTGATCCAGATGAAGTGGGAGGAAGGCTCTCAGGCTGAAGAGAACCCCTGCAGGGACGCCTGCACGTCGCGGAGGCCCTGGTCGAGGGAGCGCGGGGTGTAGTCGAGCTCGTCCCTGGCCTTGTCGATGACGAAGCCGGTGCGCGGGGGGCGCTCCACGTCGTCCTCGAAGAAGTCGCTCGACACGGGCTCGATGAGGGAGGCGTCGAGCCCAAACTCCGTCGCTACCGCGCAGGCGAGCTCGTAGACCGAGACGAAGTCGGCCCCGGAGACGTGGTAAACGCCCGTCTCTTCGTGGTGGAGCAGCCGCTCGATGCCGGCGGCCAGGTCGTCGACGTGGGTGGGCGTGCGGTGCTGGTCGTCGACGATGTGGAGGGGTTCGCCCTTCGACAGCTCGTCGGCGACCCAGAGGACGAGGTTTGACCGGCTCAGATTCTGGCCGGTCCCGTAGAGGAGGACGGTACGCACGATGGCCCAGTTGGCGCGCCCGGCCTCCCGCACCGCGTTCTCGCCGGCCAGCTTGGTGCGCCCGTAATAGTTGACGGGGTCGGGGCGGGCCGTCTCGTCGTAGGGGCCGCGCGTGCCGTTGAACACGAAGTCGGTGGATACCTGCACGAGGCGGGCCCCAGTGGTGCGGCAGTGCTTCGCCAGCCTCTTGACGGCGCGGGCGTTGACCGCCCACGCCTCGCTGCGGTGCTCGTCACACGCCGCCACGTCGGACATTGCGGCGCAGTTGACGACCACGTTGGGCGTAAAGTCCTCAAAGATCCGAGCAACGTCGTCCGGTTGGGTCACGTCGAGGGGCGCATAGCCGCACGAGCCGTCCTCGAACCGCGGCGTGTCATCCCGGGCGGTGGCCAGCACGTCGTACTCGCGATTCTGGCCGAGGCACCGGACGAGGGCCTGGCCGAGCAGTCCGTTGGCACCGGTAATGAGGACACGATTGAACAACATGGGAAAAGCCCGAGAGGTCAGGGGAGCCGGAGGTAGTACCGAAGGCCGGCGTTGGCGTCGATCGCCACCTGGGTAGTGGGCAAGAACTGGAGGGTCGGGGTCACATGCAAGAAAACCTCGAACCGTTCGGCGTAAAAATTGAGTCCAGCCTCGCCACTCAGGCCGAAGCGGAGGCGCGGCGACTGGCTGAGCCGCGAGGGGCCGGCCATCAGGCCGGGGCCCACGAACAGGTGGAGGGGCGAGTCGGGGACGGGACGTTCCCAGAGCCGGTGAATGTGGCCGATGATGAAGTCGTCCCCGTCGGTGCTAAAAATCCCATCGTACGCGATGGGGCTGGGGCGGTACCACTTCACGGCGAGCCCGCCGGGCTGCCCGACCTGGAAGCCAAGCCCCAGGGCATTGGGTTGCCGCTGCGCGAGGGCCGGGGCGACGTCGGCCACGACCGCACACAGCGACAGAAGAAGCACGACGAGAAGTGTGCGCCCTCGCTGGAGACGCGGCTGGGCCCTGCGCGGATCACGCTGTGGCATCTGTCGAGTGTTGTAATGCCGTCAGCATGTCTTCTTTGAGGCTCGACGCGTCCTCGAGCCCCTTGCGCCCGGCGAGCACGAGGCGGATGTCTCGGCGCTTGGCGGCAGCCGCGTAGCGCTCGTGCTCCTGGTCGGTCGTCGGGGCGACGTCTGGGACAGGCACGGGAGTGCCGTCCTCGTCCAGGGCGACGTACGTGTAGAAGGCCCGGTTACACTTTCGGTGTGTCTCTTCCAGGGGATTCTCGGCCCACACGTTCAGCTCCACCTCCATCGAGGTGCGGAAGGCGCGGTTGACGTGGCTCTCGATCACAACCACCTCGCCCTCCCGGATGGCCGACTGAAACTCTACGTTGTCCACGGCCGCGGTCACACACACGCGGTGGGCGTGCCGCTGGGCGGAGATGGCCGCACACTTGTCCATCAGGTGCAGCAGCCGACCGCCCATCATGTTGCCGAGGCCGTTCGTGTCGTTGGGAAGGACGATCTCGGTCATCTTGCACTCGGAGGCCGAGACCGGTTTGGGGGCGGGAGAGGGGCTCATAGGGACCAGGGGACGAGCAGGGAGAAGAGATGCACCGCGAGCGTTAGGTCTTCTGTTTCTTTTTCTTGGCGGCAGGGAAGAGAATGTTGTTCAGAATGAGCCGGTAGCCGGGCGATTGGGGGTGGAGCGAGAGGTCCGTGGGCGGATCTCCCACGAAGTGCTGGTAGTCCTCCGGGTCGTGGCCGCTGTAGAACGTGAAGGTGCCCTGCCCGTGGGCCCCATGAATATATCGGACCTGCGGACGATCCGGGGCCTCCCCGAGGACCACCACGTCCTCTTTCAGTACATCCTTGTTGAACGCGGTTGTCTGTCCAACAAAGCCCCGAACGGTCGCCACGTGATTTTGGGTAAGCATGCTGGGGACCGGGTCCCACTTGGCGCTGAACTCAAATAGCGTGAAGTAGTCCAGGGAGGGGTCCCGCATCTTCGGGGGCGGCGGGCCTACGTCAATGTTGGAGTGCTCGTACTCGCGGGCGTTCAGGTTTGGGGAAAAGTCCCGAAAGGCAAGGGTGTTTGCGAAGTCGAGTTGCTCCAGCGCGTCTGGGTCCACCGGGTCCCCGTCGTACTCCTCCGGTACAATGTCGGTCTGATGGGCGGCGAGAGCAATGTCGAAGGTTTCGGTGCCGGAGCACATCGAAAACAGAAAGCCGCCCTGCGAGACGTACTGTTTGAACCGCTGGGCCACGGCCCGTTTGAGCTGGCTCACCTTGCGAAACCCAAACTTCTTGGCCGCCGCCTCCGCCTTGTTCTGCTTCTGGATGTACCAGGGCTCGTTGCGGTAGCGGATGAACTTGCCGAACTGGCCGGTGAAGTCCTCGTGGTGCAGGTGCAGCCAGTCGTAGGACGCGAGGTCGCCGTTGAGCACCTCCTCGTCGTAGATCACGTCGTGGGGCACCTCCGCGTACTCCAGGGCCAGCCGCACGGCGTCGTCCCACGGCACGGCCCCTTCCGGCGCGTAAACAGCAATCTCGGGGGCCTTCTCCAGGGGCACGACAGACTTGTTGCTGCCGTCGGCCTCCACCTCTGCGATGATCTTTGACGCCTGCCCGGCACTGACGGTTGTGAAGCTCACGCCACGGACCTGCAGCTCCTCTCGGACGGTCTCGCTGGCCTCGGTGAGAAACGACCCGCCGCGGTAATTGAGGAGCCAGTCGACCGTCTGCTCTTCCTGGAGCGTTGCGTAGACGGCGCCGTAGGCCTTCAGGTGGTTTTCTTGCTGCGCGTCCATCGGGATGAGCAGGTCTTGGGCCGTCGCCGAGGGCGCGGAAAGCAGGCCCACCGCGAGCACGACGGCAGTGAGGAGAACAGACCGGAAGCGCATGGCGGAGCGTGCACGGTTTGAGAGAAGCGTCTGCGAGACGAAGGGAGCACCCCTACCCCTGTGAGTGGCGAAGCGTGCGGAGGCGCCCCCGCGCATCGCCAGTGAGGAGGGAGGCGGGGTACTCCGTAAGGAGTCGCCGAAAGGCTTGTGCGGCGGCCCCGGGGCGGCCGCTGGCTTCGAGGAGGGCCGCGGCCCGGAAGAGGCTGCGGTCGGCGTAGGGGCTGCGCGGGTGACGTTCCGGGACGGCCCGGAAGGCCGTGAGGGCCGCCGCGGTGTCGCCGCGGGCGAGGTGGAGGTCGCCCTGCCGGAACCGGGCATCGTCGGCGAGAGGATGCCGCGGGTGCTGCTGTAGGAGCGTGTCGAGCATGGACAGGGCGGGGCCGTGGGCACGCTGTCGCTGGGAGAGCCGAGCCCGGGCGAAGGTGCGAAGGGCCGTGTCCGAAGAGTCGGGGCCGCGGGCCTCCTGCAGAAGGGTCTTCAGCTCGATGGCGTCGTTGGCCACGTCCGCCGATGGGTTCTCGCTGATGGACGTGGCTCGGGCCATCGCGGCGTCGAACTGGCCTCGGTAAAAGTGAAGAAGTGCCAGCTCATACTGGGCTAGGTCGGCAAAGTCGCTCGATTGCGCGCTGGCGGCCAGGCGCGAGAAGAGCAGGCGGGCTCGGTCGAGGGAGTCTCGGAGCACTGCGATGCGACCCCGGTGGTACTGCCCCTCGTCGGCCGCCTCGGTATCCGAGTAGTTCGACACGAGCTGGTCAAGCGCCTCCTGGGCCTGGTCGAGCGCGCGGTACACATCGATCTCAAGCGTGCCGAGGCGGAGCAGTGCCTCTGGATGGTCCGAGTGTTGCGGGTTGTTTTGCAGGAAGCTCTTGTAGGCGGCCCGGGCCCTGGCATACCGGGCCGAGTCCTCCGCGGTCGAGGTGGAGTCGGCGCCCTGGCGGGCCCACCGGCGATAGAAGTCCCCGAGCAGCTTCTGGGCCTTGGGGGCGACGGTCGACGCTGGATGTTGCTCCTGGATGGCCTCGCAGGCCCGGGTGGCCACGCCATAGCGCTGTGCATCGGCGGCCTGCTGGGCAAACCGGAAGAGAATTTGTCCCTGCCGCTCCCCGAGCCGGTCGAGGGCCCGGTACTCGTCAAACGCAGCGGCGTAGTCGTCCCGCTCCGTATAGAGCCAGGCCAGGAGTTCTCGGTACGCCTCGTTCAGGGGGGTCTCTTGGACCGTCTGCTGCAGCACCTGAATGCTGGCCTCGAGGCCTTGTCCCTGTTCCACGAACGTCTGAAGCTGGTTTCGGACGTAGTTGAGCCGGCCGGGCGCCTCGCTCAGAAGCGCGACGTACTCCTGCATGGCCGCCTCGAACTGCCCATCGAGGCCGTACAACTGCGCCAGCTCGGTCCGGAACGCGCCGGGGCGGTTGAGGGCGTCACGTCCCTCGCGAAGGACCGCGATGGCCTTGCGGAAATGACGGACCTCCGCCAGGACGTTGTAGACCGTCCGGTACGTCTGGGGCCTGCTTGGGGCGAGGGCGACCGCCCGGTCCCACGTGTCGTTGGCGGCATCCACCTCGCCTTTCTGGTATAAAAGCCGGGCCTTCTCGGCGAGAAGTGAAACGGTGGGGGCAGAGTCGATTCGGTCGTCTACCAACTGGAGGGCGTCGTCGTAGCGCTTAATGCTCTCGTAGGTCTGCTTCAGCTTTCGGTAAAATGCCGTGTTCTGGGGGGCGTCGGTGTAAAGGTCTTCGAGGAGAGGAAGGGCGCGTTCGGGCTGGTCGGCACGGAGGAACCCATTGGCCCGCTGGAATTTCTTCAGTTGTGTACTGTCGGGCTGCTGGGCGTGCGTGGGAGCGGTGGGCACCCCGAGCAGGAGGCTCACCCCGAGAACGATCGTCACGAGACGCATCGCCCGGACGGAACCGGGCCACGAAGAAACGGGCGGTATCACGACGGAGCGGAGAAGCCGTGTGGGGGGCAGATCCCCAATGGTCGGGGGACGAAGCAATGCAAACAGTGACGAGTACCATCCTACGACACGCCCAAGACGGACGTTTCCCGGGTTGAACAGGCCGAGCGGAGCGGCGACGGGCATGAGGACGCGGCGATGTTCACCATCCCAGTGCGGTACATTCCCCCATGGAGACAGTCTCACAGAACGGCACCTCGGACCCGGAGCCCCGGCAGCTTGCCCTCCTTGGGGCGACCGGGTCGATTGGGACGCAGACCCTTGAGGTGGTGCGCCTTTTCCCGGACCGGTTCGATGTCCGGGTGCTCACCTGCCGCCAGAATGTGGAGCGCCTCGCCAAGCAGGTGCAGGAGTTCCGCCCCGCGTGCGTGGCTGTCGGGTCCGCCGAGCGGGCCGAAGCGTTCGAGCGAGTGCTGCCGGCAGACGCGCCGGACGTTCGGGTGCTCGTTGGGACGGAGGGGCTCTGCGAGGCCGCCACCTGGCCGGGCGTAGACGTGGTGATGGGGGCGGTGGTCGGCTTTGCCGGCCTGCGGCCTGTCCTAAGGGCCTTAGAGGCGGGCACGCAGGTCGCCCTCGCAAACAAAGAAACGCTCGTCGTCGGAGGGCCGCTGGTGGCTCAGGTGCTGGACGAGGGAAATGGGGAGTTGATTCCGGTTGACAGTGAGCACTCGGCAATCTTTCAGTGCCTGGCGGGCGAGTCTGAGCGGTCGGTGGAGGATCTCGTGCTGACGGCCTCTGGAGGGCCCTTCTGGAACCGTCCGGCCGAGACGTTTTCGGACATAACCGTGGAGGAGGCCCTCGACCATCCGAACTGGTCGATGGGGGCGAAGATTACGACCGACTCCGCCACGATGATGAACAAGGGACTGGAGGTCATCGAGGCGAAGTGGCTCTTCGACGTGCCGGTCGACCGCATTCAAGTGCTCGTGCACCCACAGTCGATCGTGCACTCGATGGTGTCGTTTGCCGATGGGGCGGTGAAAGCCCAGCTTGGGGTGCCGGACATGAAGGTGCCCATCCAGTACGCACTGAGCCAACCGGCCCGCTGGCCCGCCCCCCACGAGCGACTGGACTGGGATGAACTGTCACGCCTCGACTTCGAGCGTCCGAATCTGGACAAATTCCCGTGCCTGCAACTCGCCTATGATGCCCTTGAGGCAGGCGGCACGGCCCCGGCGATCCTGAATGCCGCCAACGAGGCGGCCGTGGGTCGCTTTCTGGATGAGCAAATGGGTTTCCTGGGCATTCCCCGCGCCATTGAGCGCGCGCTCGGGCAGGTCCCGGTGCAGGCCGATCCCACCCTCGACGATCTGGTAGCGGCGGATGCGGAGGCCCGTGGGCTTGTCGAGGAACTCCCCCTGCCGGCATCAAATTCAACCGAGCGGTGAACTCGTCGCTGTCTCCCCCCTGAAGCGGCGTTGACTTCCCCTCGGTTTTTGATGTGCTCGTATGGAGCTTGTGATTAGCGTTCTCACGTCCACCCTCTGGGTGCTGCTGGCGCTCACCATTCTGGTGTTCGTCCATGAGCTGGGCCATTTCTTGACAGCGAAGTACTTCGGCATGCGGGTGGAGCGCTTTTCGATCGGGTTCCCCCCGACGCTGTTTGGGCGGACGTACGGAGAGACCGAGTACGCGGTGGGGGCGACCCCATTGGGCGGCTACGTCAAGATCAGCGGCATGATCGACGAGAGCCTGGACACCGACCACGTGGAGACCGATCCCGAGTCGTGGGAGTTTCGGGGGAAACCGGTTTGGCAGCGCATCATCGTCATCAGTGCCGGGGTGATTTTCAACGCCTTCTTGGCCATCCTCATCTTTGGGGGGCTAAGTTGGAGCGAAGGGGATACCTACATCCCCGCGAAGAACGTGGAACAGGTGTATGTGGAGGAGGGGTCGGTGGCCCACGACCTGGGGCTTCGCACGGGCGACCGCATCGTGGAGGTAAACGGCACAGCCTTTGAACGCTTCTCTCAGGTGGAGCCGTCGTCGCTCATCGCGGCGGACACCCTGACGATTTCCGTGGTGCGGGAGGGAGGGCGGCAGCTGATTACCGGGCCGCCCGACATCATCTCGCGGCTGAGCCGCGCTCAGAACAACGACCAGGGCTTTGGGCTCGGGTTTCAGCCCCCCCTGATCGGGGCCGTGGAGGCGGGCAGCCCGGCCGACTCGGCAGGGCTGCGGACGGGAGATCGGGTCTACGCCATTCAGGGGGACACGGTGCGGTTCTGGCGAGAGATGAGCGCGCGGCTGCAGCAGGCCGAGGGGGCGCGGGTGGCGATGCGTTGGTTCCGCCCAGACTCCCTCGTCGGAACGGTGGATCGACCGCGGTCGCCGCGAGTGGTTCGGCGGACGAGCCAGGGG
This sequence comes from Salinibacter sp., assembly GCF_036626415.1. GTDB lineage: Bacteria > Bacteroidota > Rhodothermia > Rhodothermales > Salinibacteraceae > Salinibacter. The sequence continues at coordinate 4,506 of NZ_JAZKRW010000009.1, read as the reverse complement.
GTCGTCTTTGCGGACTCGGTGACTGCGCGGTACGATGCGGATCGGGAGCGGTATCTGCTCGGGGTTCGGAGTCCCAGTGCCAGTTCGGTGACGCGGCAGGCGCTCTACGACGAATTTGGGATCCAGACCGTAACGTACGGAGCCCTGGATGCCCTCAGGGCAGGAGCCGTGGAGACCTGGACCCTCAGCCGAAACATTGTCGTCACCCTGAAGCGCATCGCTGAGGGACGCGACAGCCTGACCGACAGCCTGGGCGGGCCCGTCATGATTGCCGACGTTGCCAGTGAAGCGGCGGCCGCCGGGGCCGTCCCGTACTGGCGGCTCATCGCGGCGCTCTCAATCACGCTGGCCATCATGAACATCCTTCCCATCCCGGCGCTGGATGGGGGGCAGCTGCTGTTTCTGCTCTACGAAGCCGTCACGCGGCGGCGCCCGTCCGTGCGGGTCCGTCTAGTGGCGCAGCAGGTGGGCATGATCTTGCTGATCGGCTTCATGGCGTTCCTCATTTTCAACGACATCCTGCGGCTGTAGGCGAGCGGGTTACACGACCAGATGGCTCGCACTGCGGGCGCGGCGGGTTGACACAAAATGTGCAGAGGCGGCCGTTGACCTTCGAGGGGGTACCTCGTAGATTGCGGTCCCGCTGCACTTCTGAGCGCTGGAGAGGAAGCGCCTCATCATGCGTACACTCGGACGGAGCGAAGCAGTCCCATGGCATCGTCCCAAAATCCCTCGGCGAACGGATCGGCACCGCACACGGCGGCCGAGCGCAGCGACGACGAGCGGCAGCGTGCCCTTCGCGACCGCGGCGCGCTCCCGACCCACATCGCCTGCATCATGGATGGAAATGGGCGGTGGGCCCAAGAGCGAGATGAGGCACGGGTGGTGGGCCACCACGAGGGCGTTGCCTCTGTGCGGGACGTGACGGAAGCCTGTGCGGAACTCGGGGTCGACTACCTCACCCTGTACACGTTCAGCACTGAAAACTGGGAGCGGCCCGATGCCGAGATCGATGCCCTGATGGAACTCCTTGTGCAGACCGTGCAGGAGGAGCGGGCCACCCTCATGGAAAACGGGGTGCAGCTCGAAATCATCGGCGACGTGTCCGAGCTCCCGGCGTCGTGCCAAGACGCCCTCCGGCAGACCAAGCGCGACACGGCCGACAACGACCGCTTGACGCTCACCCTTGCGCTCTCCTACAGCGGACGCTGGGACATCCTGCGGGCCGCCCGCGACCTGGCCGCCAAGGCTGAAGAGGGGGAGTGCTCGCCGGACGACATTGACGCCGCGCTGTTTGAAGAGCAGCTCGCCACATCGGGCATGCCGGACCCTGACCTCCTGGTGCGGACCGGAGGGGAGTATCGGCTTTCGAACTTTCTGCTCTGGCAGAGTGCCTACGCCGAGCTCTACATCACCGATGAGTTTTGGCCGGCGTTTCGGCGGGCCCAGCTGTACGAGGCCGTTCGCAGCTACCAAGATCGGGACCGTCGGTTCGGTCGCATTGAGCGCTCCCCTGCCAATGGGTCGTAGCTTAAATAAATGGGTCGTGGCTTAGCGTAGGTGATCGCAAACTGCCGTCCGTGGGTGGGAAGAATAATTCCCGGGGAAGGCGCGTTAAGAGACACACGCATGCGTCGTGCCCCGAAACTGCCCGTAGGGAGTCCTGTTTTAGCGGGCTGATTGGCATCTAGTCGCGTCGTCTTCGAATGAGCGTTCCACTGGTATGCGTCTACGGCTGTCCGCCCTTGCATTTGCTGTGCTTCTCAGCACGCCCGTCCTGGGGGTTGCTCAGACGACGAGCCCCGCACCGCGCTCTACGTACATGATTGAGGACATCCAAGTGCGCGGGGTGGACGATGCTCAGACGCGCCAGTTTGTGATTCAGTCGAGTGGCCTCACGACGGGCCAGGAGATCGCCCTCCCGTCCGGCGAGGCCGTGGGCCAGGCCATCCGTGCCATCTACGACCTGCGGATGTTTTCGGATGTGTCCATCCGCCGGGCCAATTCGTCTGGTAGCAACGTGACACTCATCATCGACGTGACGCCTGAGCCCACCCTCACGGCCTATGAGCTTCGGGGCATCGACGGGGGGGACCGCGAGGACCTCAAGAAGAAGATTCCTCTTCTCAAGGGCAGTCCCGTCCGGCCGTCCGATGTGGAGCGGACGAAGCAGATCATCAAAAACTTCTACGAGGACGAGGGCCATCTGCGCACTGAGGTGGACGTACAGCGCACGGAAACCCAAGGCAATCGCGTTCGGCTCGCCTTCAATGTTGACCGGAAGGACGAGATCGAGGTCGAGCGCATTCGCTTCTTCGGCAACGAGCGGTTCGACGACGGGGACCTTCGAGGCGCGATGGAAGAGACGCGAGAGAACCGCTGGTGGCGCATCTGGAAGGGCGAGCAGTTCAAGCAGGATGCCTACGAGGACGACCTCAATCTCGTCATCGATCTCTACCGTGAGCATGGCTACTACGACGCCCAGATCGTTCAGGACTCGGTGTATTACATGGGCGATGGCGGGCTTGGGATTGACGTCGAGGTGCGGGAGGGAACGCAATACTATGTACGTGAGGTCACGTGGGAGGGCAACAGCGTCTACCCGGATCGTGTCCTGTCTGAGCAGCTAGGGCTCACGGAGGGCCAGGTCTACAACGGCAAGGCCCTCGACGAGAACCTGTACGGTAGCGGGCGAGAGAGCGGGGTGCTGGGCCTCTACATGGACCGGGGGTATATGCGGGCGGATGTGCAGCCGACGGTGCGGGTCGTAGGAGAGGACTCGTTAGACATCACGATGGACGTGCGGGAGGGAGACGTGTACAACTTTGGCGACATCAACATCAGCGGCAACACGAAAACCAAGGATTACGTCATCCGTCGGGAGCTCTACACAGTGCCCGGCGACCGGTTCAGTCGAAGTGCAATTCAGGAGTCCATCCGCCGGCTGAATCAGCTAGATTACTTTAGTCAGGAATCCCTGTCCGGAGGCCCTGACATCAGCGTCGACCCGGAAGAGAAGGAGGCCGACGTAAGCTACAGTGTCAAGGAGGTGGGGAGCGACCAGTTGCAGCTCTCCGGAACCTTCGGGCAGTTCGGGCTCGTCCTTCAGCTCGGATTTCAGTTCAACAATTTCTCGGCCCAAAACCTGTTTGAGGGAGACGCGTGGCGTCCGCTTCCGTCCGGCGACGGGCAGAAGCTGAGCGTGAACGTCCGGACCAACGGCACCTTCTTCCAGAACTACTCGCTCTCCTTTACGGAGCCCTGGTTTGGGGGAAGCCCGACGCCGGTCGGGGGCTCGGTGTCGTACTCGAAGTACACCCGTTCGGTCTTCGGCGGGCGCAGTGCCTCCCGGGGGATCCGGGACGGGCGATTTCAGAACATCTCGGCGAACCTCTTCGTCCGCCAGCGCCTGAACTGGCCCGACGACAAGTTTATGGTGGGGTCGCGTGTGGGCTTTCAGCTGTACGACAACCGGGGCCGTGACGCCAGCACCGGAGAGCGGCGGCCGCTCTTCACCAGTGTGCCTTTCGGAACGAACCAGTCCATCACGTTCCGGCAATCGCTGAGTCGCAACTCGGTGGACAACCCCACCTTTCCGCGCACCGGCTCGAACGTTTCGCTCTCGGTGGAGGTGGCCCCCCCGATCGGCGAGCTGGTTCAGTATCACAAGTGGCGCCTGGATACCAGCTGGAACGTGCCGGTCGGGGACAACTTCTCGTTCGGGGTCGGCACCAACTTCGGCTACATTGGCTCCATCACGGGCGATCCCGTCCGATTCGAGACCTTCGAGGTCGGCGGAACGCCGTTCGACTACCAGGGGGGCACGTTTGGGACGGACCCGGTCTTCATGCGCGGCTACCCGCGCGGTGTGATCGGGCCGCTCAACCGCACCCGTGGGGGCAACCTGCAGCCGCAGGGCGGCCAGGTGATGAACAAGTACACCTCCGAGTTTCGGTGGAAGGCGGTCGAGTCCCAGCAGCTGCAGGCCCGCCCGTACGTGTTCCTCGATGCGGCCAACGCGTGGAGCAGCCTGAACGCGTATAGCCCCGACGACCTGTTTCGGTCGGCCGGAGTTGGGGTGAAGCTATTTCTCCCCATCGTTGGCATGATCGAGTTCAACTACGGGTATAACTTCGACCCCCATCGGTCGCTCGACACGGGCGGGGTGGAGGACCCGGGGTGGTCGTTCCAGTTCTCGCTGGGACAGGGCTTCGGGGGAGGCGGCGGGGGACGTTAGAACTGACGCATTCCTGACCATTCGGCAGCACAGGCCAGTTGCATACCCAGGAGTCATGCAGAATCAGCGTCGCGACGGTAGGCGCGGTGGCAGGACATCGACCGGGCTGACCCGGCGCATGGTTCGGATCGCCGTGCTGGGAGCCGTGCTGTGCGGGGCTTGGAGCGGTGGGGCTCACGCCCAGCAAAAAATTGGCTACATCGACTCCCAGACGATCTTAGAGGCGCTTCCCGAATACGCGACCGTGCAGCAAGAGCTCGATCAGCTAG
>NZ_JAZKRW010000008.1:0-44610 GCF_036626415.1 Salinibacter sp. | reverse complement strand
CAGCAGCAGTCCATCAGCCAGCGCCTCTTCTAGCCGGCGTCGCTGCGCCCCTCTCTGTCACAGCACCGTTCTGAGCGAATGGCTGTGTCCCTTGAACGTCTCGATGCCCTCCTCCGCCTCGGCGAGCGCGTGGCCGGGGCGATGGAGGCCGACGACTGGACGCGCGTGTCGGACCTGCTCGAGCGGCGGGCGCGGATCATCGATCGACTCGCGCCGGCCCCCGACGAAACAGACGGCGACGTGTCGTCGTCCACGGAAGCAGGATCAAGCGAGACGGGCGTGCCCGACCGCACGCTTCGGCAGAAGCGCGCGGCCCTGGCCGACCAGCACGAGACGCTGCTGGCCCGGCTCCGCGAACGCGGGGACGCGATCGAGGCGGAGCTCGGACAGCTCCAGCAGTTGCAGCACGCGAACGACTCGTACGACGACCACGCCGCGTCCCCGGCCGACGGGGGCGGCCACGATGGGGTTCTGCCCCCCGAACTCAGCGGTTGACAGATCCCTTAATCTTTTCTTCATTTAAAAGTGCCCCGCTTAGCCCGATAATCCGTACCAGAGTTGCGGCATCCTGAGGCACGGGGCCCCAGCACACCTTTCACACAAGCAGCGCCTACGCCCATGACCATTCAAAACCCATCGACGGGGCCGGTGCAGCCGAACTCGGCGCGCAACGACGACGTCAGTGAGGCGCAGCAGGCCGCAAACACGGAGGGGTCGACGCCGGAGGAGACGGGCGAGACGACCGACGCCGCCGGCACCGATCAGGTTGAAATCTCCGACGCGGCCCGCGCCGCCCAGGAGCAGCTTAGCGGCGAAGACGTGGCCCTCGTGGAGCGGGGCCGCCAGGCCCTGACCGAGGAGGCGTCGCTCTCGGAGGAGCGGCGCACGGAGCTCCAGGAGCAGGTGGAGAACGGGCGGTTTACCGAGCCGGACGTGACCGAGGAGGTGGCGTCGACCCTCACGGAGCTCTTCGGCTAGTGCAGCCCGCGTCCCACACGCTTTTGGCTTGACCGGCCAACAGGCCTTTCGACGCTAGATCGAAAAGCCTTCGTCCCGGTACTCCTGCAGCTTGTTGCGAATCGTGCGCGCGCTCACCCCGAGCTGCTCGGCGGCGCGCTTCTGGCTCACGTCCTCTTCGGAGAGGGTGCGGAGGATCAGCTTGCGCTCCATCTCGGCAATCGTCGGGGGATCCTCCCCGTCCAAAAGGTCCGTGAGCGTGGCAGACGCACTGCCATCCGGTGCCCCGGCCGTGTCCTTGACGAACGAATTGTTCAGCACGTGCTCTTTCGTGATGGTGTCCGCGTCGGTGGCCATCACCACGCCCCGATGGATCATGTTTTCGAGCTCCCGCACGTTGCCGGGCCAGTCGTGCGTCTGAAAGTGTTTCAGCAACCCGGGCGATAGGGCCTTTTCCGGCAGCCCGTATTGGTCCGCGTACTTCTGCACGAAGTGCCGGGCCAGCAGGGGAATGTCGGACAGGCGCCCGCGGAGCGGCGGCACGTGCAGGGGGAAGACGGCCAGGCGGTGGTACAGGTCTTCCCGAAACGCCCCGTCCTCCACAGCTTCTTTGAGGTCGCGGTTGCTCGTGGCCACGATGCGAACGTCCACCTCTTTCTTCTTCGAGGCGCCCACCTTCTGAAACTCCTGCTCCTGCAGCACGCGCAGCAGCTTCGCCTGGACGCCGCAGTCAATCTCCGTGATCTCGTCGAGGAGCAGCGTCCCCCCGTCGGCCTGTTCGAAGGCCCCCTCCATGTCGTCCACCGCGCCGGTGAAGGCGCCCTCCACGTGGCCGAACAGGTGGCTCTCCACCAGGTCGCTCGGCAGGGCGGCGCAGTTGATGGGCACGTAGGGCTCGTCGGCCCGGGCGCTCTGGTCGTGAATGAGCTGGGAGAGAATCTCCTTCCCCGTTCCGCTCTCGCCGTGGATGAAGACGGGCGCTTCGCTCTGCGCAACCCGCGGCACCATCGTCTTTAGGTGCTGGATGCTCTCGTGCTGCCCCACGAACCGGGACGAGTCGGGATCGTCCGAGGCGAGGGACGCGGACGACGACAACACGGGAGCGCCGTCCTTGCCGGCGGGGGCCCCGTCGGAGGCCGCAATGTCCGCCGCGTCCGGGAGGGAGTCTCCATTCGGCGTGTCGGCCGTCGGCTGGGAAGCCGGCTCCGGCTCCTCCAGGAGGGCCTTCACGCGGTCCACCAGCTCGTCGGTGGAGAAGGGCTTCGGGATGTAGTCCACCGCGCCCCGCTGCATGGCCCGCACGGCATTCTGCGCGTTGTCCTGGTCCGAGAGCAAAATGACCTGGACCTGTGGGTGCTGTTCCTGGATGTGGTCCAGGAGCTCCATCCCGTCGGGGCCCGGCATCTGGTGGGTGGCCAGCACGAGGTCGAAGGCGGTGTCCTTGAGCTGCTCCATCGCCTCCGTGCCGCTGGAGCAGGCCGTCACCGCGATGCCCTCCCGCGGGAAGAGGCGCTCGAAGACGTCGTGGAGCATCACCTCGTCGTCGACGGCCAGAATGTGAGGAGAGGAGGTCGTGCAGGGCGTAGGCGATTTCGTTTCCATGCTTATCAGGTCGGTGGGTGAGGGGGATCCGGTGCAGCAGGGGGCCGCGCGCCGTCGGAGGGCGGCGCGCCGTTGGGGAGGGACGGAGCAGGCAGCGACCGCTCAGACCTGCAGGGTGAAGCAGGTCCCGCCGTCCGCGGTGCTGTTGGTGGACAGGCGGAGCGCCCCGCCGTGCTGCTCGGCGATGTCCGCCGCGATGGGCAGTCCGAGCCCGAGGTGCTGGGGGCGGGTGGAATAGAACGGCTGGAAGACCGCGGAGGGGTCGTCGAGCGCAATCTCCCCGTCGTTCCACACCTCGAACGCGACCTGGGGCGTGGAGCGGGCCACCCGCAGGAGCACGGTCTCGGGGGCGGTGGTCGCGTCCAGGGCGTTCGTCAGCAGGTTGAGGAGGGCCTGGTGGAGCAGTGCCGGGTCCGCGTCGATGCGGCCGTCCGCTTCGGGCTCCACCTTCGTCCGGACTCGAGCCTGGGCCGCGTCGTCGAGCAGGGCCACCGTGTCGGCCACCACCTCGGGCACGGGCACGGGGTGCGGGGACGCCTCGGTGGGGCGGCTGTAGTGGCGCAGCGCCGCCAGCAGGTCGTCGATGCGACTGGAGGCCGCCAGCACGTCCAGGGCGCTTTCGCGCCGGCGCTGCGGGTCGGGGGCGTCCACCAGGCCGTCTGCGTGGCGGGCAATCGTGTTGGTGAGGGGGGCGAGGTGGCGGGTGAGCACCGACGTCAGGTGCTTCAGGGCGTCGTGCTGCCCACCGGCCGGGGCCAGCGGCCCGGCCCCGTCGGCGTGCTCCGTCTCGCTCGGGAGAGACGGGACCTCCAGGGTCGGGACCGGGGCACGCTCGGAAGACGCGTCGGGAGACATGCGCAGAAAGGGGGCGATGAGGAGAGCCAATGCGGCGGCCACCGTGGCTGCAAACCATACGCCGACCCCGGCCGCCCGTCCCTGCAACGCCGCCAACCGGACCGCAGCGCGCGTCTGTGGGGGAGGGATGGGGGCGCGGCTCCGCCGTTCGGTGTAAATATTTCCCAGTTTCGGCCCGGCCGTCTTCCATTTTACCACGACGGCAGATCGAGGGCAGGAGGAGCTGCGGGCCGGGCCGTGATCGTGGCACAGTGATTGATAGGATTGTAGGCCCGACGCGCTTTCTTCACAGGACCCACGGGGCCATGGAAACCACCAACGTCCGCCTCTTGCGCAACGCGATGTCGGCCTACACCCAGCGCCGGCGGGCCGCGTCCAGCAACCTTGCGAACGTCGACACGCCCGGCTACAACCGGATGTCGGTGTCCTTCGAGGAGAAGCTGCAGCAGGCCCGCCGCCACTCGGGGAGCCTCCGCGAGCAGTCGGAGGTGGAGGCCAACATGGAGGTCGAAGACGGGCCGCCCGTGCTGGAGGACGAGCTCATGGCGCTGACGGACACGCAGATGCGCACGCGGCTGGCCTCCCGGGCGCTCACCGAGCACTTCGACCTCATGCGAATGGGCATCACCGGAAGCGCGCGGTAGCCGCCGTGCCCGCATGCTCGCGTCTCGTTTCACCCAGAGCCGATCCCTGTCCCATGCCCATTGGAAACCAGTTCCTGCCCGCCATGAAGACCGCTGCGCGCGGGCTGGAGGCCCAGCGCCGCAAGCTGGGCGCCGCCACGGAGAACCTCGCCAACGCCTCCACCTCGCGGACCGAAGACGGAGACCCGTTCCGCATCAAGCGGGCCGTGCAGGAGGTCGACGACGCGAACTACGCCCGCCTGAACCGGAGCGGCCTCAACCCACAGACGGAGCTGCGCAGCACCGACGCGCGCCACCTCCCTGGAGGGGCGCTCCCGCCGGGGCGCGGGCCCGAACATCTGGGGCCCGAGACGAACATTGAGGAGGTGGAGAAGGAGCGCCTGGAATACGACCCCTCGCACCCGCACGCCGACGAGGAGGGGTACGTCCACTACCCGGACGTGAACGTGGCGCAGGAGATGGCCCGAATGACGTCCGCCAACCGGGTCTATGAGGCCAACCTCTCGGCGGTAGAGGCCACCAAGAGCATGGCCCAGCGCACCTTCGAGATTTAGGCCCCCGTGCTTCCTCCTCGCTTCGTTCTCTTGCACGCGTCGTCTCGCCCCTCATGAACACAATTGGTTCCTCCGCGGCCGGCCGCGCCGCCTACACACAGGGCGTCAATCCGTCCCAGGAGTCGTCCGGTGCGGCCTCAAGCCCAGAAAAATCTGCCTCGAGTCCCGAGAAATCTTCCGAGACGCAGCAGGCCACAGGCCCGTCGGAGGCACAAGACGCCTCCGACGACACGCTCACCACGCAGGAGCGCGAGGCCATCTCGGAAAACTTTCCGGAGGACCCGGAGCTGTCGATGCGGCTGTACGGGCGGGGGCGAGGGGCCCAGACAGTGAATCCGAACGCTGTGGGCGGCAACCTGGACGTGACGGGGTAACAGCCCCCGCGGCCCCGGGCCGAGTTCAAGACGCTCGCGCTGATTTTTTAGGACCCCGACAGTCCTCCATTCGACGACAGACGTTCAACGGCCATGAAGGCGTCACAGCTCCAAAACTTTCGACAGGCGGCCCTCCAGCAGACGGACGAGGGGGGCGGCGACCTTCCCGACCTGGAGGAGGCGACCGACGGCCCCAGCTTCGGCGACACGCTCGAGAACGCGGTCGAGGGCGTCGACGAGGCGCAGGACGTGGCCAACGAAAAGGTGAGCGCCTTCGTGGCGGGGGAGGAGAAGGACCTGCACGACGTCATGATCTCGATGAACCAGGCCCGCCTTCAGTTTGAGCTTATGAACGAGGTGCGCAGCCGGGGCCTCGAGGCCTACCAGAAGCTGATGCAGACGCAAATCTAATCGGGGCCCTTCCGTCCGGCCCTGGGGCCGTTGCCCCGACGCCGAGACGAACAGCTGGGGGGATTCACGTTGCGCTAGTGGTGTTCTCATCCTCGAATGCAGACGTTCTTCGCGCGCTTGCAGCAATTCTTGGGACGGCTCTCCACGGGGCAGCAGGTGGGGCTCGGGCTGCTGGCCGTCGGCACGCTCGGGCTGCTCGTCGGCACGGCCTACTGGTCGAGCCAGCCCGACTACGCGCTCCTCTTCGGCGACCTCGACCCCGGGGACGCCAACCAGGTGGTCAGCCGATTGAAGGAGGAGGGCGTCTCCTACGAGCTCCGCAATCAGGGATCGGCGGTCTACGTCCCCCGCGCCTCGATGCACGAGCTGCGCCTCCAGTTCAGCTCGGACGGCACCATCGACGACGGGCAGACCGGGTACGAGCTGTTCGACCAGGGCTCGCTCGGGATGACCGACTTCATGCAGAAGCTCAACAGCAAGCGGGCGCTGGAGGGGGAGCTGGCCCGGACGGTCTCCAGCATCGGGCAGGTGGAGAGCGCCCGGGTGCACCTCGTGGAGCCGGAGGACGACCCGTTTCAGGCCCAGCAGGTGGAGGCGAGCGCCTCGGTCGTCCTCGCCCTCGCGGGCGGCTCGTTGTCGCAGGCCCAGGTGCAGGGCGTGACGCAGCTGGTGGCGGGGGCGGTGGAGAAGCTGAGCCCCTCCCAGGTGAAGGTGATTGACCAGGCGGGCACCATGCTGTCCGAGCCGAACGCCGCGGACGAAAACGTGCAGATGACCTCCACGCAGATCGACATGCAGCGGTCGGTGGAGAAGCAGCTTGTGGAGCAGGGAGAGTCGATGCTCCGGAAGGTCGTGGGGCCGCAGAATTCGGTCGTTCGGGTGTCGGCCGACCTCAACTTCGACCGCACGGTCACGGAGAAGGACCTTGTGGACCCGGAGAGTGCGACCGTTGTCAGCGAGGAGCGCATGCAGGAGGAGGGCGGGGGCGACGAGGCGGGCAACTCGAACTCGGTCGTGCGGAACTATGAAGTGAGCCGGACCCAGGAGCGCTTGGAGGAGAGCGTGGGGGACGTGAATCGGCTGAGCGTGTCGGTGGTCGTCGACCAGAAGCGGACCACGGGGCCGGACGGAGAGACCACGTACGAGCCGCGCGAGGAGGAGGAGATAAACAAGATCGAGTCCCTCGTCAAAAATGCCGTTGGGTTCGACCCGGAGCGGGGCGATCAGTTCACAATCCAGCAGACGCGCCTCAATACGACAGCTGGTCCCGTCGCCGAGGATGGGGGCACGGGCGGCGGGACCTCGACGCAGTTGTACCTGCGCTACGGGCTCATTCTTTTGGCGCTCGGGGCGGCCGTCTGGGTGGCGCGCTCGCTCATCCAGGCCCTTACTGCGACGTCCGAGGCGCAGCCCACGCCGCTTCAGGCGTCCGAGTCCCGGCAGGTGGAGGGCCGGACGCCGGAGTCGGGGGGCGAGGGCGCGGAGGAGCCGGCCGCCCTCGAAGGGGAGACGGAGAACGACGAGGCCCTGGTGAAAGACGACATGTACACAAACAAGCTGTCCGACGAGGCCAAGGCCCGCCTGGAGGCGCGGAGCGAGATGTTCGAAGAAATCCAGGACCAGGTCGAGGAGAATCCCGAGCAGACTGCCGACATGATCCGGTCCTGGCTCGTGGAGGACCAGACCGTGTAGGGGCCTGGCCGGGGCCCTGTCGCTCGACGCTTGCACCCAGTTTCTCATAGACGCAGTTGCCTAAAGACCATGGGATCTCCTGCTTCTCCGTTTTCCGACGAGCCGACGACCCCCACGGACCCGTCCGGCCCGGGGGGCGAGGCGGGCGCCATGGCCGCGAGCCCGGAGGCAGCCCCGGGCACCGCCCTTCCCGACGATCCGGAGGACCTTACGGGCGCGCAGAAGGCCGCCACCCTCCTCATTGCCCTCGGCGTAGACACGGCCAGCGATGTGCTTAAGCACCTCAACGACGAGGAGGTGGAGAAGGTGTCCGTGGAGGTGGCCCGGATGCGCAACGCGCCGAGCGACCTGGTGGAGGAGGTGCTTCTGGAGTATCGGGACGTCGCCCGCGCCCAGGACTATGTGACGCAGGGCGGCGTGGACTACGCGCGGGAGGTGCTCAACGAGGCGCTGGGCAACCGCCGGGCCGAGGAGGTCATGATGCGGGTGGAGGCGGCCATGGAGGTCTCGGCGTTTCACCTGCTGCAGACGGTCGAGACGGACCAGCTCACCAGCTTTCTCCGCCGGGAGCACCCCCAGACCGCCGCCCTCATTCTCGCGCACCTGAACCCCCGGAAGGCGGCCCAAATCATTGCGGGGCTGGAGGAGGAGCTCCAGAGTGAAATCATCTACCGCCTGGCGACGATCGGCAACACCTCCCCCGAAATGATCAACGACATCGAGGAGGTAATCCGCAACCAGCTGGGGTCCGTGATTGGGGCCGAGACGAGCACAATGGGGGGCATCGAACAGGTGGCCGAGATTCTGAACACGACGAGCCGCTCCTCGGAGAAGAGCATCCTGGACAGCATCCGGGACCGCTCCGAGGAGCTGGCCTCCGACATCAAGAACCTCATGTTCGTCTTCGACGACCTGACCCAGGTCCGGGCGGAGGACCTGCAGAAGCTGCTCATGGAGGTGGACCAGGAGGACCTGGCCCTTGGCCTCAAGGGCGCCTCCGACGAGCTGCAGGACAAGGTCATGGAAAATGTCAGCGACCGGGTGGCCGAGGCGCTCGAGGAGGAAATCGAGCTGCTGGGCCGCGTCCGCGTCAGCGACGTGGAGGAGGCCCAGCACCGCATCCTGGAAATTGCGCAGGAGCTCGAGGAGAAGGAGGAAATCGCCCTGTCGCGCGCCTCCGAGGAGGCGGTGATCGAGTAGGCCTGCCCGCCCTTCCCCGTTCTGTCGCATCATGTTCTGTCGCATCATCGAGGCACCCACTGCATGGGACGTATCATCAAAAACGCGGAAACGTCGGACGTGACGTCCGTCTCGCTCGATGAGGAGGTGCTTGCGGACGGCGCCGACCGGATCCCCGCCGAGCAGGTGGAGACGGACGAGGACGACGCGGCGGCGCCGGACGCCGGGGCCCCCCAGGGCCGCGTCCTGCGAGCGGGCCAGGCGGGCCGGTCGTCCGAGCCGGTGACCGTACGGCCGGAGGCGGTGGAGGCCCGAGAGGCCTCCGACGATGCGCCGGCGCCCTCCGCCGAAGACGACGGTTCGACGCCGGAGGGGCCCGAGGATCACGAGGCCGGCCCCGCCCCCACGCGGACCGACGACGAGTGGCGGGAGCACCTTCAAGAAAAGGTAGAGGCGGCTCGGGCCGAGGGGTACGAGGCGGGCCACGACGACGGGTACGAAGCCGGGTACGACGACGGCTACGCGGAGGCGGAGGCCACCGTGCGCGCCGAGCTCGAGGCGGCGCAGCAGCAGCTGGTCGAGGACACGACCCGGTTCGAGCAGTGCTGGGACACGTACATCGACGAGGCCGAGTCGCAGATGGTGGAGCTGACCCTCAGCCTGGCCGAGGCGATCGTCGACGCGCCGTTCACCGAGACGATGCGACAGGCCTCCGAGGAGGCCGTGGTCGAGGCCGTGACCGAACTGGCGAGCACCCCGCCCGTGACGATCCGGCTCCATCCGGTCGACTGCCAGCGGGTCCGAGAATCGGGACTCATCGAGCGGCTGAACGACAACTTCGACGGCCTCACCCTGGAGCCGGAGCCCGATTTTGAAGAGGGGGACTGGAGCGTCGCGTCCCCCACCGGCGTCGTGCGGCGGCTGCGAGGCGAGGTCCTGGAGACGCTCCGCAGCGAGCTGGGGCGAGCCCTTTCGACCTCCGACACCGATTCGGACGCGCCCGACGCGGCCCCGAACCGTGAGTAGCCCCCTGCTGTTTTCCCCGACACATTCCGCCCCATGCCCTCCACACTCGCGCGCTCAATCGACCATGTGCAGCAGACGACCGTCCCGGCCCGTCGCTACGGCCGGGTGACGTCGGTCGTGGGGCTGCTCGTAGAGGCCAGCGAGCTGGACGCGGCGGTGGGAGAGATGTGTCGCATCTACGTTGAGGAGGGCGGCGAGACGCGCACGGTGCGCGCCGAGGTGGTTGGCGTAAAGGAGAGCACGACGGTCCTCATGCCGATGGAGCAGACGCACGGCCTGCAGGCCGGCTGTCTGATCCGCCCCGCCGACGAGGGCATGACCACCCCGGTGGGGCCGGCCCTCCTGGGTCGCGTCATCGATGCCGGGGGGCGCCCGATGGACGGCAAGGGGCCCCTCCAGACCGAAGCCCGAGAGCCCATTCACCGCGACCCGCCGCCGCCCCTGGATCGTCCCCTCATCGACACGCCCCTCTCCACGGGCATCCGGGCCATCGATGCATTCTTGAAGATGGGAAAGGGCCAGCGGACCGGCATCTTTGCGGGCTCCGGGGTGGGAAAAAGCACGCTGCTGGGCATGATTGCCCGCCGGGCGGAGGCCGACGTCAACGTCATCGCCCTCATCGGGGAGCGGGGCCGCGAGGTGCGCGAGTTTATCGTGGACAACCTGGGGGAGGAGGGGCTCCGTCGATCGGTGCTCGTGGCCGTGACGGGGGACGAGGCCGCAATGAGCCGCGTGAAGGCGGCCAGTGCGGCGATGGCGATCGCCGAGCACTTCCGCGACCGGGGGCAGGACGTGCTCCTCATGATGGATTCGATCACGCGGGTGGCGCAGGCCCAGCGTGAGATTGGGCTGGCCGTGGGCGAGCCGCCGACGCGGCGGGGCTACCCCCCCAGCGTCTTCGCGTTGCTGCCCCGGCTCTTGGAGCGAGCGGGCCCCGCGGAGGCGGGCACGATCACCGGCATCTTTACGGTGCTCGTGGAGGGGGACGACATGAGCGAGCCCATCAGCGACGCGGCCCGCGGCATCCTGGACGGGCACATCGTCCTGTCGCGCGAGCTGGCAGAGGCGGGGCACTATCCCGCCATCGACGTCCTGCAGAGCGTCAGCCGCGTGATGCCGCGCGTGGCGAGCCCGGAGGCCGAGGCCGCCGCCCAGGAGGCCCGCGAGCTGCTCTCCGCCTACGAGGAGGTCGAGGACCTGATCAACGTGGGGGCCTACGAGGCGGGGAGCGACCCGGAGACGGACCGCGCCGTCGAGGCCCACCCGGCGCTGGCCGATTTCCTGCAGCAGTCCGTGGACGGGCCGCCCCCGGACCCGCCCCCTTCGACGCAGCTCCGCCAGCTGCTGGACGACATCCCGGAGTAACCGCCCCGCGCCCCGGTGGACGTGGCAGGGAGTTTGAGTCATAGAATGGATGCCGGGGGAGGCGGTCCCACGCCGGGCGTGGCGCTGTGGGTCCGCAGGCAGACCCCGCGGTGGAAACCATGCCGAGGGCGCCCTTTCTGCACGCATTCAATCACAGCCGCTTCCGAACGATGCCCGGAAAGAAGTTCCGTTTCTCACTGCAGAAAGTGCTGGAGCTGCGCCGGCACGAGACCGAACAGGCCCGCCAGGCCCTCGCCGACGCCGAGCACGCACTCGAGCAGAAGGAGGCCGAGCTGGAGCGGGCGCAGACCCGCCTGGCAGAGTGCCGGCGCCGAATGGAAGCGGCGCGCCGACAGGACCCGGCCCGCATTCAGCAGGCCGACGCGTTCCGCCGAGAGGCGCGCCAGACGGTGGACGAGCTCCGGGAAGCCGTGGAGGCCGGCCGAGAGCGCGTGGAGCGGGCCCGCGCCGAGCTCCAAGAACGACGACAGGGGGAGGAGGCCCTGGAGGAGCTGCGAAGCCAGGAAAAAGACCAGCACGACCACGAACAGGAGAAGGCGAGTGAGGCCTTCTTTGACGAGCAGGCGGTGATTCGGCATGAGCGCACCGACGAGGCCCTGTCGCTACTGTAGAGACGACCCCGTAGGCGACCGTGATCAAGTACACGCTTCTTCTTGCCGGTGCGGCGCTGGGGACCTTTGTGGTCGCCCTGCTCGGGGCGTACCTGCTGATGCCATCCATCGCGCCGGAGGCCATGGGGCCGTTCGCCGACAGCCTTGCCACGGCCGGGCGCGACACGACCCAGCAGGCCGCGATGGCGACGGATACGACTGCCACCCCGTCGGCCCGCGACTCCACCGGCGGCCCGGCCCGCGATACGACGGGCGGGCCCGCCCCGGCCGTCCAGCGGCTCCGCGACTCCCTGACCGTCGTCGCCCGCCTCCAGGACTCGCTCCGGACCCTCCGGGAGCGGCTCCGCACGACCGAGAAAGAGGCCACGACCCTTCGCAAACGCGTCGCGTCCCTGGAGAGCCGGGAGGCGAAGGTCGGCGAACTGAAGGATGCCCTGCTGGGCATGAGCCAGCGGGAGCTGGCGACCGTGCTGGCCGACGTGGAGATGAAGGTTCTCCGGGAGTTGTACCAGCGAACCTCGGGCCGGACGCGAACACAGCTGCTCCAGTCCATCTCGGCGGAGCGAACGGCACAGTTTGTGAATGACGTTATCGGGGGCGACGATGCCTCCGACGACACGACCGCGACGGACGCCCCGTCCGAAAGGGGGACGGCGGGGGCCTCTCCCTTCCGGTAGGACGCCTCCCGGCTCCGTGGACTGTTCAATTTCAATTGAGCCCGCAACGGGCAGAACCCATCATGCATCCGATTCGCTCCGCAGCCCCGGCCGAGACGGCCGCCACGCAGGCCTCCGCCGGAGACACGGCGAAGACGGCCCCCACTGGCTTTCCTGCGATCTTGTCCGGTGTGCAGCGCGCGTCCGGAGACGGCGCGGAAGGCAACGGGCAGCAGGCGATCCAGCGCCTCATGGCGGGGGGCGAGGGAGGCGCGGGCCTGGAGATGAAGGCGGTGAAGGGCGAGGCAGAGGTCGCGTCGCTGCTGAAGGGAGGGCTTCTGCGAACCGTGGACGGAAAAGGAGAGGGCCAGATGAAGGTTGTGCTTGTGGGAGAAGACGGAGCGACGAAAGAAGGAGAGAAGAGAGCGGCCCCGTCGGCCTCGGCAGGCATAGTCAAGCGAATGCCCCTTCTCGTTATGGGGGGAGACGGGAATCTCCGGCAGAAGGTCGGTGAAGGGGCGCGCGGCGGAGAGCAGCAGGGGAAACCGGGGCGCTCACGCGGGGCAGGAGCCCAGTCGCGGGCGAGGAAGTCCGGAGGGGCAAGACGGACGGTCCTCCTCGTGCGGGGAATGAGCAGAGCCAAAACCAGTGGTCCGCAAGGTGTGAAGCAGGGACAGCCGCGTGGGACGAGCGCAAGCGCCCTGCGGTCGTCGGGGGCCGAGGGCAATCGGGGAAAGCAAGTGCAGAATCTGGCGAGGGGGGGCGGGGATGGAAGGGCCGGACCGAAGACGGAAGGGCAGGCATCGGGGAAGGGGAAAACCGTTGCGAAGCAGATGCCGAATGGAGGGCGTTCAGGATCGCCGTCCCAGGCGGCCCAGCGTGGTGCCCGAAGCGGGGGCGAAGGGAGCACCCCGTCCGAGGCGGGCCCGGGCCGCGCGGGCCGGACAGCAGGGCGGCAGTCCGCCACGAATGGTTTGAATCTGGACGCACAGGTACGAGGAGAGGCCGGCCGGTCCCCAGAAGCCTCCTCCAGGCGAGGGGCGGACGCTGCTTCCGCGAACAAAGGGAGCCCTGGAAAAGAGTCCGCCCAGGGCAGGGCGGCCGCCCTCTTCTCCGGGAAAAGTCGAGCCGCCGACGCCGGACGTGGGCGCGAGGCCATTCGGGAGGCCCCGGGCGAGGGACGCTCGGCCCGCACGACACGGGACGGACAAGCCAGGGGGCGACAGGCACGGGGACGGGCCGGACAGCAGGGCGGGCAGGGCCACCAGAAGGGAGGATCGCACGGGCAGGGCGCCGGCCAGAACGGACAAGGACAGAGCGGGCAGGGACGAGGGACGAAGAATGGCCCCGGGTTTCAAGCCCTCGCGTCCTCCTCTACGAATACGTCCGGGGAGTCCGATGCCCAGACGCTGCGTGCGTCCCTGACGCGCGACGGCGCCTCGACGGGCAGCGGCACGCAGGGGACGGACGGAAAGTCGGCCAGCACCTCCGGGTCCAATGGACACACCGCGACAACCCAGTCGACCGGACGATCCGGCGGTAAGTCGGCCCCGCCCCGCACGATGCCGTCGGCGTGGCTCAACGCGGCCAAGCAAGGGCCCCTACGCACGGCGGAGCTTGCCGGGGGGTGGAAGGCCCTAGAGATGTCGCTGGGCGAAGACAAGGGCACGATGACCGTGAAGGCCCGGCAGGGACAAGAGCAGACGGCCGTGTCGGTCGGCTTCAGCGACACTCGGGTCCAGGCCCAGGTGACGGCCAACGCGCGTCAGCTTCAGGAAGCCCTGCAGTCCCAGTACGGCACAGATGTTGATCTCTCCTTCAGTGGGGGCGACCCGAACGAGTCGGACCGGGAGGGGCCGGACGGAACGAGGGCCGACCGGGCCTCGGCACGGATGGGGGGGGACGATACCGCCGACGAGGAAGCGACCGGGACGGCTTCCCTCCGCAGCCGCGGTCGCCGCGAATGGGTCGGCTAGGCCCGCCGGTACACCGGCGTTCTCAATATCGCTTCGCGCTCCATTTTTCTTACGCGCTCATCCAGCCATGATTGAATCCCTTGCATCGCCCACGGAGACGAGCCGCCCCGCCTCCGCCTCGTCGGAGGAACCTGGCGAAAACGGAGCCGGGGGCCTCTCGGAGGCCACCTCGGCCAACCTTGGCAAAAATGACTTTCTAAAGCTGCTCACGACGCAGCTCAAGAATCAGGACCCGTCGAGCCCGATGAAGGGACGCGAGTTTGCCGCGCAGCTGGCCCAGTTCAGCTCTGTGGAGCAGCTCAACAACATTAGCTCCCAGATCGAGAACCAGGAGAGCAGCAACAACGGCCTCGCCCAGAGCATCAATGACAGCATTGCGACTGACCTCATCGGGCGCACGGTGGAGACCTCCGGCAACACCATGCAGTGGACGGGCGAGGGGGAGGCCACCTTTGGCCTCGACCTGGAGCGCCCCGCCGCCGAGGCCACGGTCACGATCCGCGATGCGGGCGGCAACGCGGTCCACACGCAGACCCTCGAGGACGTGTCGAGATCGGCGGAGGTATCGTGGGACGGCACCGCGGACGGCGGCGGGCAGGTGCCCGAGGGCACGTACTCGGTGGACGTGAGCGCCACGAGTGGGGGCGGAGACACCATCCAGGGGACCGCGCGACTGGAGGGCACGGTCGACCGCGTAACGCTGAAGAACGGGGGGACGTCTCTCTGGATCGGCGGCGCCCAGGTGTCGATGGGGCGCGTCGAGAGCATCGCGGCCCAGTAGCCCCCGAACGCATTCGTCGATGCTTTTGATGGGCAACTTGCCACCCCATGACGGTCCACCAGCGACAAGGCCGCGTCTCGCCGGACGCGCTCCGGCAGACGCCTGCACAAGACCCGGCGTCGCCCGAAGGGCCGCCCACGGACACGGACGAGGCCTCGTTTGCCGACCACCTGGAGGCCGCCCAGGAGCAGACGGACGACATTGAACTCTCCGGGCATGCCAAGCAGCGGGTCGCCCAGCGCAACATTTCGCTCGACGCCAGCCAGCGCCAAGAACTTGCCGACGCCATGACCGAACTCGACGACAAAGGGGCCCAGGACGCGGCCGTCCTCCGCGAGGACGCCGCCTTCGTGGTCAACGTGCCGAGCCGGACCGTCGTCACGGCCCTCGACCAGACCGAGATGCAGCAACGGGTCTTCACGGACATTGACAGTGCCGTCCGGCTCTAGCTCCCTCACGATACACTCTGCGAATCGCTTTTTGAGTACTTTCCGGCGGGACCCACGTCTTGTCCCTCATGGGATTGTCCCCTACGGGACGGGGCACGGGACGCCGGTGCGCAGCCGACCGACCGACGCTGCGCGCGTTTCGACGCTTTCTTTCTACACCAACCCCCTGAGACCTTATGAGTCTTCAGTCTTTGAGCATCGGCGTCTCCGGCCTTCGCAGCCACCAGACGCGCCTCGACACGGTCAGCAACAACATCGCAAACTCAAGCACCACCGCCTTCAAGCGCCAGCGCGCGGCCTTTAGCGAAGAGCTCGGCCAGTCGATTCTGGGGGTCGGGCGCACGGCGGGCGGCTCGGCCATCAACCCGTCGAAGGTGGGGCGGGGCGTCTCGGTCGCCTCCATCGACCGGAACTTTGGGCAGGGCTCGCTCAACGACACCGGAATCAAGACCGACCTCGCCCTGAACGGGGACGGCTTTTTCGTCGCCAGTCCCAAGAGCGGAGCGGCGAGCGACCAGCGCCGCCTCACGCGGGCCGGCAACTTCTCGTTCAACCAGAACGGCGAGCTCGTGACGGCCAACGGCCTGAACGTGAAGGGCTGGGAGTTCGGCGATGACGGAAATCTGCAGACCGGAGAGTTGAAGGACGTTCAGTTCGACCCCAACGCCCAGTCCTCTGCCAAGGTGACGGAGAACGTCTCCATCGGAGGAAACCTCTCCGCCGACTTGTCAACCAACGGAGGAAGTCCCGGAGAGACGACCAGCATCTCCACAGTCGTGTATGACAACCAAGGAGAATCGAAGTCCCTCACGGTGGATTTTGAGCGCACCAAGAGCCGCGACGAGGGAGATGGGACCGACGAGTGGGAGTTTACGATCAAGGACGGGGAAGGAACCCCCCTTGACCCCCCTGGTGGCCCGAGCCCCAACACACTCGAGTTTGACGCGGATGGCAATGTGACCTCGGTCGACGGGACCTCCGTCGACCCCAACAACCCCGGCACCTTCGAAGCCGATTTTAACTGGGACATCAACGACGACGGGAGCGACGAAACCCTCAGTCTTGCATTTGGAGACGAGAACGGCGGGTCAGTGACGCAGTACTCCGGCTCCACCACCACGACCGTGACCAGCCAGGACGGGCGGTCCTCCGGAGAGCTGGCCGGCTTTCAGTTTACGCCGGAGGGGGCGCTGGAGCTCAACTACACCAACGGCGTCCAGGACCAGCTCTTCCAGCTGGCGATCGGCAATGTGAACAACCCGAACGGCCTGGAGCAGCAGGGGGACAACTTCTTCACCACGACCAGCGCGTCGGGCGACCTGCAGCTCGGGCAGGCCGGCCGGGACCTGCAGACGTCGGTGGTGTCCGGGTCGCTGGAGTCGAGCAACGTGGACCTCTCGAAGGAGTTTTCCGACCTCATTCGGGCGCAGCGGAGCTACCAGGCCTCCGCCCAGATCATCACGACCGCGGACGAGGTCCTGAACCAGACCGTCCAGCTCAAGCGGTAGGCGAACGCCCTCGTGGCGCCGCGCAGCTCGGGGTCTCGTGACGCCGACGGGCCCCGAGCCGGATTAAGAATCGACCGCGGCCGCCGATAACGAAGAGTGAATTGCAACAATTGCGTTTTTCTTTCACTGCCGCCCCGATCTGTTTCCATGCGCGAATCAGACTCTCAAACCGAAGACGTCCGCCAGTTCGTCAGCTTCATCGTGGCGGAGGAGGAATTCGGGGTCGATATCCTGACGGTCCAGGAGATCATCCGCCCCGTCGACATCACCCGCGTGCCCCACGCCCCCGACTTCGTAGAGGGCGTGATCAACCTGCGCGGCCGGATCCTCCCCATCATTGACCTGCGCACGCGCCTGGGCTTTCCGGAGCGCGACCCGGACGAGGACACGCGCATCTTGGTGGTGGAGCTGGAGGACCAGACGGTCGGGTTTGTGACCGACTCGGTCCGCGAGGTCCTGCGCGTGGAGGAGAGCACGATCGAGCCGGCCCCCGACCTGGCCGTCAACATCGACACGCACTTTTTGCGGGGCGTGGCGAAGCTTGACGAGCGACTGCTCATCCTGCTGGACCTGGGCGGCATCTTCTCCAAGGAGGAGGCCGAGGCCCTCCAGGGCATGGAGGACGACGAGGCGGAGCCCGCCGCCCAAGTCGCGGCGTAATCGGTGTTCGCAGGCCCCCAGCAGGTCCCCCAGAGGAGGTACGCATGAAACGGTCGAACGCAGCGGAGGCGACGCTTTCGAAGAAGACGTTCGATCGCCTGCGGGACATCATTCGCGAGCAGGCCGGCCTCGATTTTCCCGACGGAAAACGATACCTCCTCGAAAGTCGCGTCAAGTCCCGGCTCCTGGCGCAGGGCCTCCCCGACTTCGAGACGTACGCGGACCGCCTGGAGCAGGACCACACCGGCGAGATCGCGAAGCTGGTGAATGCGGTGACGATCAACGAGACGGCCTTCTTCCGGCACCCGTCGCAGTTTGAGGCCCTGGAGGCGTCGATCCTGCCCGAACTGGTCCGGCGACGCCAGCAGGAGCGGGCGAACACGATGCGCATCTGGAGTGCGGCCTGCTCGGCCGGCGACGAGGCCTACTCGCTCGCCATTCTGGTCCGGGAGGTGTTGGAGCCGCGCCACCCGCAGATGAACTTCCACATCGTGGGAACGGACATCGACACCGAGGTGCTCGAGGCGGCGCGGACGGGGCGCTACCGCCAGCGGGCCGTCCGCAATGTGCCGGCGTCCTACCTGCGCACGTACTTCGACCGCTCGGGGGACACGTTCGTGATCAAGCCCGCCGTCCGCGAGATGGTCGACTTTCACGCCCTCAACCTGACCGATGAGGGGGACCGGCGAACGATGCGAAACTTCGACCTCATCATGTGCGCCAACGTGCTCATCTACTTTAACGAAACGGCCAAGCGAGACGTGCTCCGAGGCCTGTACCGGTCGCTGCGCCCGGGGGGCTACCTGTTCGTCGGCGGATCGGAGGCCCTGGGCGGGCTGGACATTCCCCTGGAGCCGATCCGGATGGAAAGTGCCCTCGCCTACCAGCGCCCCACGAATGGATCGCCCTCCCCTTAGCCCTTCCCTTGGACTTACAGGACCCGCTCCAACCGCGTTTTGCTCACCCTCACGCGTTCCTTTTTTACTCCAATCCCCTGCCGTGCCCATGAAGTTTCTGATTGTCGACGACTCTCCCACCATGCTTCGCATCATCCGGAATGCCCTCCAGAAGATCGGCTACGACGACATTGTGGAGGCCGAGGACGGCGAGGATGCGCTGGGGAAGCTTGAGGACGCCGATCCCGACTTCGTCGTCACCGACTGGAATATGCCCAACATGAACGGGGTGGACCTGACCGCCAACATCCGAGATCACCCCGAGTACGCCGACGTTCCGATCCTGATGATCACGACGCGCGGAATGAAGGAGGACGTGAAGACGGCCATGAAGGCGCAGGTCAACAACTACATCGTGAAGCCCTTCGAGCCGGAGGTGCTCGAGGAGAAGGTCGACAGCTGCCTCGAAGCGGTTGCGTAGACCCCTTCGTCCCCCACTTTTCTCTGACCCGTCCCCAGTTTTTGCCGTTCCGCTATGTCATCGCACCAGCAGGTCCAAAAATTTCTGGACAAGCTCGACGAGCTGCAGGCCATCTTCGTCCTCAGCCGCCGCTTTGCGCCCTTCCTGGACGAACTGTTCGACTTCGTCCAGGACATCACCGTCCTCCTCGAAGAGGTGAACACCACCATTCGGACGCGGTCCGGACACATGGAGCGCGCGACCGAGCACCTCAAGAGCGTGACGGAGGCGACGGAGGTGGCCACGAGCGAGATTCTCGACCACTCCGACGAGGTGCTGAAGGACCTCCGAAGCATCGAGGACCAGCTGTCGACGCTCGAAGATCAGTTTGCCGAAGAAGCGGAGGCCGACAATCAGATTTTGACCCTGCTTCGGGACGAACTCGGGGAGGAGCACGACGAGCTGGTGGATGAGGTGGCGCGCATCCAGGACGAAAAGCAAGACCTGCGAGACGAGTGGGCGGGCCAGCTTCAGGAGACCCGCGACTCCCTGTCCCCCATCCGGGACCGGATGAACCAGATCATGATGTCCTTGCAGATGCAGGACATCACGGAGCAGCAGCTCTCCAGTGTGAACCACCTGATCGGAACGGTCCGCAACCGGATTGACGCGTTGCTCACCCGGATTGGAACGGGCGAGGCCGATCGCGAGGAGGCCCCATCCGCGGAGCCCTCGCGCACGGCGACGTTCAACATGAACGCCGAGTACGACCGCTCCGGCGACAAGCAGCGCATGGCCGACGACCTGATGGCAGGCAACGAGGGGGGCGCCCCGGCGGGCCGAGAGAACGGAGGGGGGCCGGGCGGCACGTCGTCGCAGCCCGCAGCGCCGAACGGCGCGTCCGCAAACGGGGGCGGGGCGGCCTCACAGTCCGATATCGACCAGATGTTCGACGGCGGCGGCGGGGACAGCCCCGACGGGGGCAATGAGGGGGGCGAGGCGGCCTCCCAGGAGGAGATCGACGAGCTTTTTCAGTAGGGCCCGCGCCCAATGCGCCCCCCGCGGCCCCTGGTTCTTCACACGGCGCACAATCTGTTTCCGGTCCCATGGACGAACAACACCCCCTACACGACGACAGCATGCAGGAGATCGTCGAGAGCTTCGTGGTGGAGGCCACGGAGATCTACGACGGGCTCGAGGGCGATCTCTTGCAGCTCGAAAAGACGCCCGAAGACGAAGAGCTCGTCGATAGCGTCTTTCGGGACGTGCACACCGTGAAGGGCACGGCGGGCTTCCTGGACCTGGAGCAGCTCAGCACACTTGCGCATCGGTTCGAGGAGGTGCTCGACGCGATGCGGGACCAGGAGGTGGACTTCGAGCCGGCCATGACCGACGTGATGCTGTGCGCCTTCGATCACATGAAGGTGCTCACCCAGCAGGTCATCGACCGGGAGCTGGAGCCGCTCGACCTGGAGCCCGTCCTGGATGCCCTGGAGGCGATCAACGAGGGGACGTTCGAGGCGGGCGCGGCATCCCTCCCGGACCCGGACGCGGCGGACAGGGCCGGGGGCGGCGTGGCAGAAGGAGGCGACGAACTCGTGTCGACCGATTCGAACAACGGAGCCTCCGACACGTCATCGGACGACGCCTCGACCTCTTCCGAGGGGGCGGAGGACGGGGACGACAGCGGGTCGGACAGCACGGCGCCGGACACCATCCGCGTGGAGGTAAGTCGCCTCAACCAGCTGATGGACCTGGTCGGCGAGCTCGTACTGGGGCGCAACCGGCTCCTCCAACTCATCACCGAGGCGCGCACCGAGCACGACGCACGGTCGGGCGCGGACGACACCCCTCGCTTCGGCTCGCTGCTCACGGAGCTGGAAGAGGCGAGCGACAAGGTCGACTACACGACCACGAATCTGCAAAGTGCCATCATGCAGACGCGCATGGTGGAGGTGGGGCAGGTCTTCGGCAAGTTCCCACGCGTCGTGCGCGACCTGGCCCGCGAGTTCGACAAGCAAATTGACCTGACGGTCGAGGGGGAGGATACGGAGCTGGACAAGTCCCTGGTGGAAGAGATCGGGGATCCGCTCCTGCACCTCGTCCGCAATGCGGCGGACCACGGCATCGAACCGCCCGAGGAGCGGAAGGAGAAGGGAAAGGACCCGCGGGGCGAAATTCACCTCTCGGCGTCGCACGCGGGCAACCACATCATCATTGAGATCGCCGACGACGGCGCGGGGCTCGACCCGGACGCCCTGAAGCAGAAGGCCGTTGAGAAGAACGTTCTGAGCGAGGACGAGGCCAAGGACCTGAGCGACACCGAGGCGTACCAGCTCATTTTTCGGCCGGGCTTTTCGACCACCGAAGAGGTGGGACAGGTGTCGGGGCGCGGCGTGGGGATGGATGTGGTGAAGACCAACCTGGCCGAGCTGAACGGCACCATCGACATTGAGTCCACCCCTGGAGAGGGGACGCGCTTTACGCTGAAGCTCCCCCTCACGCTCGCGATCCTGCAGAGCATGCTCGTGCGCGCCGGGACGGAGACCTTCGCGGTTCCGCTCTACGCCGTGTCGGAGGCCGTGCGCCTGGAGCCGGGCATGGTGGAGACGATCCAGAAGGGGGAGGTTATCGAGCACCGGGACCGCGTGATTCCTGTGATGCGGCTCGGGGAGGTGCTGGACGTGCAGTCTCCGGACGCCGGGGGGCAGCGCGCCGACCGCCTCGCGGAGGGGGACGACGCGTACGCCGTGATCGTGAGCGTGGCCCACCGCCGCGCCGCCCTGGTCGTCGACGAGCTGATCTCCCAGGAGGAGGTCGTCATCAAGTCGCTCGGCGACTACCTCAAGTCGGTGTCGGGGATCGCCGGGTCCACCATCCTGGGCGACGGGCAGGTCATTATGGTGCTCGATGTCGGCGAATTGATTCAGAAGGAGGAAGCCATCTCCGGAGACGAGACCCCCGACGCCGTCGATGCGGAGGGCCCGCCGGCCGCCCCCTCGGCGTAGCCCCCGTTCATCACAGCCGTGTCCCCCACCGTTTCTGCGTCCGCCATGATCCGAGTCCTCGTTGTTGACGATTCGCTGGTAATGCGGAAGGCCATCTCACGAATCCTCGAGCGGGCCGACGACATGACGGTCGTGGACACCGCCGCCAACGGGGTGGACGGGGTGGAGAAGGCGCGACGACTGGAGCCCGACGTGGTCACGATGGACGTCGAGATGCCAAAGATGAACGGCATCGAGGCCGTCCGTCACATCATGGAGACGTCTCCCCGGCCCATCCTCATGCTGAGCTCCTTGACCGAAAAGGGGGCGGAGGTCACGATCAAGGCGATGCGGGCCGGGGCCGCCGATTTTGTGCCAAAGGGCGGCTCCACGGCGACCCTCCGCACCGGGGATGTCGAGTCGAAGCTCGTTGAAAAGGTGCGGGCGCTTGCGCAGTCGGACGCCCAGCTCTTCGAGGAAGACGCTGCGACGGCGGGTGGGGCCCGTGAGGCCCGGAAGGGGGGGCGCTCCGCTTCTGCCGCCCCGCGCGCCGGAGCCTCCTACGAGCTGGCTGTCATCGGGGTGTCCACGGGTGGGCCCATGGCGCTCCAGCACGTGCTTCCCGACCTCCCCGCCGACTTTCCGGTGCCGGTGGCGGTGGTGCAGCACATGCCGCCCCAGTTTACGCGTTCGCTCGCGGACCGCCTCGACGCCCTCAGTGCGCTGGACGTGGCCGAGGCCGCCGAGGGCATGCGCCTCCAGGCCGGGCAGGTGGTGATCGCCGCGGGGGATCGGCACCTTGCGTTCGAGCGCCGCGAGGGCATGCTCGTTGCCCGAACCCCAAACACGCCCCGGGACGAAGCCCACCGTCCTTCGGTGAATGTGATGTTTCAGTCCGCCGTCGAGGCATGTCGGGACGACGTGCTCGCCCTCGTAATGACGGGCATGGGGAGCGATGGACTGGAGGGCGTACAGCAGGTCAAGGACAGCGGCGGCACGGTGTATGTCCAAGACAAGGACACGTCCGTGGTGTACGGAATGCCCCGGGTTGTCTCGGAGGCCGGCCTCGCGGACGACGTCTTCGCGCTCGACGCCCTGGCGGGCGCGATGCAGAACGCAGTGGGGGCCCCCGCCCGGCCGTAGTACGCGACCCGTCCCAATCAGGCAGAGGCACGCTGTTTGTGCAGTAGAGGGGCGGACGGTCGTGGCTCAGTGAATCCGATTCGTTATGGTCCCCTCCCCTCTCCGCCTCCCGGGTTGTCCCGTCGTCGTCGGCGGAGTACTCCTCCTTGCCGCCTTGGGAAGTGAGGCGTTTGCGCCCTCCGCATGGGCACAACGCGGTCCCCACGTGGGCGAGCACGTGCGACAGGTCGCCCAGAACGCACGGCCCGAAGCGCCCGCCCGCTCGACCCGTCGCCGACTCCGAGACTACGAGTCGTACGTCCAATACTTCTCGGGCCTGGCGTACACCCGACGCGGCGTGAACCTGAACACCAACTTCGTCCGGGCCCTGATCGCGGCCGAGTCCGGGGCTCGGCCGCGGGTCGTCTCGTCGGCCGGGGCCGTCGGGCTCATGCAGATCCGGCCCGAGACGGGGCGCCGGGCCGCCCGTGCGCTCCACGCGACCGGCTACGACTTTCGGTTCGTCGACCGGCAGCGCCTTCGCAATGTGTCGGCCGGGGATCTGAAAGACCCGGCCCTCAACATCCTGATCGGCTGTTACCTGCTGGACCGCTACAACGCGGAGTTCGGGGACCACCTGGCCCGAACGGTGGGGGCCTGGAACGCGGGCCCGGAACGCGTGCGCCAGCACCGCGGCACGCCCCCCTACGCGGAAACCGTCGAGCTCATCCGCCGCGTGAACGCCTTCTATCTGTTCTTTCAGCGCCGGGGCGGGTAGTAGGCCCGAACGCTGCGAGAAGCCCCTGCGCACCAGTTTAAAGGTCTCCGGTCGCCGCCGATGTCTACGGGTGAAGTGTGGTCTCCTCGACGCTCCTCCCGAGTTCGGCTTCCTTTCAGCATGCGCATGCGTACTCTTGCCCTCCTCCCTCTTCTTGTTGCCCTTCCCGCCGCGGGGGCCACGCCGGTCTTTATCGGGGCCCGCTCTCCGGCGGACCCGGGCCCGGCCGACGCTCTTCCCAGCGCGGCGACCGGCCCGAGCGCCGGACTGGTGCAGCAGATGTTTTTCCCGAATACGATGCGCCCGGACCTCGAACGGGTCCGGCTCATCTGGAAGCGTGGCCTCCCTCCGGTGGCACCGAGCCGGGACTGGGCCGATGCCGGGGCGTCCGTGACCATTGAAGAGAACAACGGGTCGATCCAGATTCTGCTGAACGAGCAGCCGGGACAGGCCACGGCCCTCAAGGTACCGGAAGAGCACCAATCAAACGCCAAGCTCATCGCAGCGGCCAACTGATGCACGTTCCCCTCGGAGCGTGTCGCAGGCCGCGGTGCGCTCCGCCGTCTCCTCCTTCCGGTAGCTGGCGCATTGCTTGACGTCTCGATACATGTCCTTGCGGTTTTCGAATCTCAACCTCGGTCCCCGCTTCATCCTGCTTCTGTCCATCGGGGCCGTGGGCTTTATCCTGCTGTTCCTTGCCTTCGTCCTTCACTCCCTCAACCAAACGGAACGTGAGGTGGAGCGGCGCGGGCACCTCATGGCCGAGACGATGGGACAGCAGTCCATCGTAGAGTTTAAGATGAGCGACCAAACCGCCCTTGAAAGAACCCTCAAGCGGACCGTAGACGGCAGTGCCGCGCTTGCGGGCGGAGTTTACGGGCCGGAAGGCGCCCTGATCGTCTCGTACGGGCTGGAGGACGCGTTGCCGTCCCTGACGGAGGGGATCGAGACCGAGGAAGACGGCGAGACGAGTCGCTGGATGGAGACCACCGCCGGCACGTCCGCGCTGGTGACGAGCTCGGAAGTGGTGAGCAACGGAACGAAGTTCGGGTCGATCCTCACGGTGATGCCGCCGGACATGCTGCAGGAGACGAAGCAGACGAGCTACCTGTTCGCGGGCGGCATCATCGTAGGAATTGGGCTGCTGGGTGTGTTTATCGTGATGGTCTTGCGGCGCACCGTGGCCCGGCCCGTCAACGCGCTTCGGGAGGCAGCCAACCGGGTGCGCGACGGCGACCTGAACGTGCAGGTGGAGGCGGACCAGAAGGACGAGATCGGCCAGCTCGCCGATGCCTTCAACGCGATGGTGGAGGCCAGCCGGGAGACGACGGAGGCCCTCGAAGAGAAGTCGGCCCAGGCCGAGGAGGCCCTGGAGAAGGCCGAGACGCTGCAGCACGAGGCCGAGGAGGAGCAGGCGTACCTGCGCGAGCAGTTCAACCGCATTTCCGAGGTGCTGTCGGCGGTGGAGGCGGGCGACCTGACCCAGCGGCTGACGGTGACGGAGGACGACGCGGTGGGCCGGCTCATGCAGCAGGTCAACGCGATGATCGAGCAGCTGGCCAATCTCATTCGGGAGGTGGAGGCCGCCAGCAGTCAGCTCTCTACGGCGGCGGAGACAACAGCCTCCACGGCGGCAGAGATGTCGGCCGGCACCGAGGAGCAGGCCGAGCAGACGACGGAGGTGGCGGCGGCCGTGGAGCAGATGTCGTCGACCGTGGCGTCCTCGTCCGAGCACGCCGAGCAGACCAACGGGAAGGCCCGCCATGCCTCCGAGCTCGCGGAGAAGGGCGAGCAGGTGTTCGACCGTACCACCCAGGCCATGGAGCGCATCGTGAAGGTGGTCAACGCGTCGTCCGACAAGGTGTCGGCCCTCGGGGAGGCGAGCGCCGAGATCGGCGACATCGTGCAGGTCATCGAGGACATTGCCGATCAGACCAACCTGTTGGCCCTCAACGCGGCCATCGAGGCCCAGCGCGCCGGGGAGGAGGGGAAGGGGTTCGCCGTCGTGGCCGACGAGGTGCGCGAGCTGGCCGAGCGCACCACCTCCGCCACCCAAGAGATCTCGGACGTGGTTGGGCAGATTCAGGCGCAGATCGACGAGGTCGTGACCTCGATGGACAAGGGCACCGACGAGGTGGAGAGCGGGCTGGCCCTCACCGAGGAGGCGTCGGAGGCGCTCGGAGAGATTACGGCCTCCATCGACGACATGGCGACGACGATCGACCAGATCGCGGCGGCGACCCAGGAGCAGTCGGCCACGACGAGCCAGATTGCCGAGAGCGTCGAGTCCATCTCTGGGGTGGCCGACGACGTGTCGAACTCGACGACCCAGCTGGTGGAAATGGCCGACGACATGTCCCGTCAGGCCGAGGCCCTGAGCGACCTCATCGAGCAGTTTGAGGTCTCCGAAACGGCGAGCTCCGCCCGGGCGTCCACCCGGACTGTGTCTGCGGGCGGCCGCAGTGGGACGACGGTCGGGGCCGCCTAGCGGTGGGCACAGGCCGACTCCCCCACCACGGCCCTCCGCGCACGAAACGGACTCCAACGAGGGAGCGGCGGGCCCCGAGATGCTTAAGGAGCGCTCCGACGCGCCGATAACCACAGGTGCGCCGGATCCCTTTTGCTTCCCGTCTCGCATCATGAACCGTTTTGCTCTTGGCCGTTGGCCGCCCGTCCCCGTGGGGAGGCATATCCTGTCCCTCGGGGCCGTCGCGACCCTCGGCACCGTCGCCGTCCCGTCTCCTCCCTGGACGGGGGGTGGGAGCACGAGGTCCGTGCCGGCGTGCGCGACGCTCCTGCCGGCCGGGCGCCCCCCTGCCCCACTCGCCCTTCTGGCGTGGGCCCGGTCGAGGTTGCTTCTCCTCCTCCACCACTTCGTCGGGCTCGTTGCGCTCGGGGAGCCGCAGCAGGACTGTGCGTACCGGGGGGCGGCGAGGGCATCGCCGGACACGCTGCGCGGCCCCCAGCCATCGTCGTCGGAGAAGGCCGAAGGCCCGCTGAGGACGCCCTCGTCCACGAGGCCGGACGGGCCCGACTAAGCGGGGCGGGCGCAGGCGCCAGCATCTGCTCGGAGACCGTGCGGGCGGCACGATTTTCCGGGGCGGCGCCCGGGGTTCTTTCCGACTCACCTTCTCCTGACGGCGTTCTCCAAACGGAAGCGACATGAAAAAATCGGCCTTCATCGGTCTGGTTAGTGGCTTCGCCCTTATCACCGGGTCCATCTTGGTCGGCAATACGTGGGGGAAGTTTTTCGACCCGGCCTCGCTGCTGGTGGTGGCCGGGGGCACGGCCGCGGCCGTGGTGATCAATTACTCGTTCAAGGACCTCAAACGCCTGCCGGGGATGACCCAGCAGATCTTCACGTTCAACCCGCCGTCGCTCCAGCGTCACCTCGATCAGGTCAGCAACATGGCCCGCACCGCCCGCCGGGAGGGGGTCCTCGCGCTGGACCAACACCTCGACGACATTGACGATGACCTCCTCCGCTTCGGCCTCGAACGGGCCGTCGATGGAATGGGGGAAGACGAGATTGCGGAGCTGCTCGACCAGCGCATCGCGGAGAAGCGGCGCCGGCATCAGCTCGTGGCCGACGCTTTCACGAAGGCGGGCACCTATTCCCCCGCGTTCGGCATGGTGGGGACCCTCATTGGCCTCATTCAGATGCTGAACAACCTCGACGACCCGAGCAAGATCGGCTCGGGCATGGCGACCGCCCTGGTCACGACCTTCTACGGGGCTGTCCTCGCGAACCTCGCGTTTCTGCCGCTCGGCAACCGCGCCCGAAAGCAGAACAAGCGCCGCGCGAAGGCCCATCACATTGTGCGTGAAGGGGTCCTCGCCATCGCTCGGGGGGACAGCCCCCGCATGATCGAGCAGCGTCTCGGCTTCCTGCCGGACGGGGAGGAGGGGGAGGCGACGGCGGACGAGGCGGCGACGGAGGGCGCCACCGATCCCCAGACCGCTACGGCCGCCGCATAGCCATTCAATCGTTCGGGCTCTTCTGATACTTTGGGCTTCCCTGCGTTTCCATGAGCAGCGCTGAACCCTCTTCCGGCCCCGGTGAGGACGACGGCGACGACATGCCGACGGCGCCGTTCTGGATGACGACCTACGGCGACATCATGACGCTCCTCGTGACCTTCTTCGTCCTCCTGATCTCCATGTCGGAGATCCGGATGAAGAAGTTCAAGGACGCGATCAGCAACTTCCAGCGGCAGCCCGGCATGTTCGCCGGAAGCAAGTCCGTGGTCCCCTCCGATCACTCGTCGGCCTCCACCGAGACGCGCCAGCGCTCGCAGAAATACGAGCAGTTCCTCGACGAGATCGAAGCGCGCGGGCTGGGGGACAAGATTCAGGCAAACCTGACGGAGGACGGCATTCACGTCGTCATTGCCGACTCCCTGATGTTTCGGACCGGGCAGGCCCGCCTGATCGAGCCGTCCCGGACGGTGCTGCGCGAGCTGTCCAACCTGCTCAACGAAGACGTGGGGTCGGTCGTCGTGGAGGGACACACCGACAATCGCCCGATCGACACCGAACGGTTCCCGTCGAATTGGGAGCTGTCGACGGCCCGGGCCGCGTCGTCGGTACGTTTTCTGCAAGAAAGTGCCCCCGACTACGACCCCTCCCGCCTCCGGGCGACCGGGTACGGGTCCACCCGCCCGCGTGCCTCCAACGAAACCCGAGAGGGACGGGCCCAGAATCGTCGTGTAGAAATCATGTTCAACTGGAGCTCATGGGACAAGGATCAGACGACGTCGACGCGTCTATTCCCGAATCGGACGGCGAAGACGGAGCCGTGACGGGGGACGGCGAGTCGACGCTTATCGAACGTCACTTCCTGCTGCTGCTGGCCATCACGCTCGGATTTGCAGGGGTCGCGGGGGTCGGGGTTACGTATGCCGATTACGGCGGTGTGGGAAAGACGCTCCGGTCGATTCCCTATGTGGGGGAGACGGTCGGAACGCCCGGATCGGTGCCGTACGCCGACCAGATTGCGGGCGCCCTTCCGTTCGTGGGGGGAGGCGCCGACGGGGGGACAAAGTCCCAAACGCTCGGCGCCCTTTCGAAGTTAGAAGGGCTTGTGGTCAATCCCGCGCAGTCGCAGGGCAACCGGTATTTGGCCGTCAGTATTGCCTTCGAAACAGGAACCCCCGAAGGAAAAAGAAAGCTGGAGAAAAAGAAAGTCATCATCAAAGATGCCGTGCTGCGGCTGCTGTCGGAGCGAACGGTCGAAGAGCTGTCCGATCCTGAACGACGCGACGGCCTGAAAAAGGCCCTGCGCGATAAGGCAAATGGGATTCTCAAGGAGGAAACGGTCGACCGGGTCTACTTTACGGAATTCGTTTTGCAGTGATGTAGGCCACGGGCGCGGGGACGCTCGATGATCTTCCCAACTGCACTGCAGCGCCGGCATGTCGAAGCCCCTCAGTCAGGAGGAAATTGACGCCCTTCTCGGCGACGCCGAGGCGGAAGAACAGGAGGAGCGTACCGGAGGCGACGGAAGCAGGCCGGGCGACGGCCGGTCGGACAAGGAAAAGCAGGCGCAGCCGTACAACTTCAAGCGGCCTCGTCTCTTTTCGCAGACCCAGAAGCGCATCCTGAATCAGGTGCACGAGTCGTTTGCGCGCGACCTCTCGGTGTATCTGTCCGCCCAGCTCCGCACCATCGTCGACATATCGCTGACGGCCGTCGACCAGGTGCTTTACTCCGAGTTTGTGATGTCGAGCGCCCCGCCGTCGGCCCTCTACGTGCTGCGCGAGGACGAGCTCGAGTACCGGTCGATCTTCGAGATTGACCCCCGACTGGTGGCGTACACCATCGAAAAGCTGATGGGGGGCGACGGGGAGCTGATGGAGGAGTCCCGCGAGGTGTCTCCGATTGAGCAGCGCATCATGAGCCGCGTCATGAAGCGGGCGTACCGGAAGCTGGAGCAGGCGTGGGAGAAGGCCTTCGACCTGTCGGTGAAGGAGGTCGCCTTCGAGTCGAACGCCGAGTTCGTACAGATTATTCCCGCGGCCGAGCCGGCGCTCGTGGCGTCGTTCGACGTGCGCGTCTACGACGAGCCGTCGTTTATCAACATCTGCTACCCGTACCTCATGCTGGAGCAGATGCTGGGACGCTCCGGCATGGAGCAGTGGATTTCCAGTTCCACGACGGCCACCGACCCCGAGGTGCGAGAGCAATACGAGGAGATGCTTCGCGAGACGCAGGTGGACGTAAGCGCCGAGTTGGGCCGCACCGTCCTGCCGGTCACCGAGCTGGCCCGGCTGCAGGAGGGCGACGTCATCCCCCTCGACCGCAAGACCGACGATCCCGTCACGGTCTTCGTGAACGACAGGCCAAAGTTTGAAGCCGTGCCGGGCCGTTCGGGACGGACGCGGGCCCTGCGCATCACGTCCGTACAATCCCCCGACGACGTTGAGTTTGATTCCCTGACCCCTTCCCTTGACCATGACTCAGAACACGCTGACGACGCACGTACAGACGGCACTGACGGCACTGGAGACGCTGCTGGAGCAGCTGAGCGGGAATGACATTCCGCTCGACGCGTCGGCCCCGGAGCAAATTGCCGACCGGTCGCCGGAAGACGCCCTTCAGGACGACCTGCAGGCCCGCTTCATTCTGCACGCCGCCGACCGAGGCGTGGTGGTGGCCCTGGATCCGGACTGGGTCTCCCTCTTCTCGGAGGCCATGTTTGGCGAGGAAATGGCCCCTGACGCCGAGGGGGCCCTCGACCTCATGCAGGAGGTGTCCTCGCAGGGCTTCGGGACTGTGCAGAGCACTCTGGCGGAGGAGGGCCTGACCCTCCCCGAGGTGCAGTTCGACGCGGCCGCCCCAGGCCAACCGCCCCCGGCCCTCGACGGGGCCGCGTGGCTCGTGCCGTTTACCGCGCAGCGGGACGGTGGAGAGTTGGACGGGTTTGCGCTCCTGCCGGACGGCGAGGAGACGGCCGAGCCCGACCGCCCCGCCCAGCAGGCCGCCACGGAGACCGCGCAGTCGTCGGGCGCATCAGGGGGCGGTGCCCCATCGTCGGGCGACGATTCGGAAAGCGTCGAGGTGTCGCCCGCCGCCTTCAGTGAGCTGGGCGACGAGGAGATCGGCGGGGATGGCGAGTCCGGCACCTTCGAGCTGCTGGCGGACGTGGACCTGGAGGTGCGCGTGGAACTGGGCCGCCGGGAGCTTCCCCTCGCGGACGTGCTGAAGCTTACGAGTGGCAGCGTGGTGGAGCTGGAGAAGATGGTCGGCGAGCCGCTCTCGGTGTACGCCAACGGGCGCCTGATCGCCGAGGGGGAGGCCGTGGTGATCGATGAACAGTTTGGGGTGCGGATCACGAATCTCGCTTCGGAGGGAAGCCGCGAGAAGGCATTTTTCTAGGCGGACACGGCGGTGGCGGAGAAAGAACGTGAGGGGAGATTTTCGGCTGGCATCGTTTTCGCAGACAGAGGGGACGGCCATCGGTTCCTCTGCTTCTGCCCTGCTCATCGACCCGCCGTCCGCTTCTCATGGTCCCCTCGCCCTCGGACTCGACCGGTGTCTCCACGCGTCGTCTGGCCTGGTATGCGCTGTATGCGCTGGGTGCCCTGGTGGCCCTGTGGGTGCTGGTGCAGGCCGCCGCGCTGGTTCCGTCCGCTGAGGGCGCGGACGCGTCCGCGGGAAAGTCCGTCGCGTCGCCCTCGACGGCGTCGGACGCCGGCCCCCACCTCTTCACCTGGGGCAACCTGGCGGCCCTCCTGGTGCTCGTCGGCACCGGCGGGTATGCGCTGTACATGCGGCGCCACGTCTCTTCCGAGGACGGAGCCGCTGCGCTCCATCCGATTGGGCAACTGGCCCTGGGGCCGTCGCAGCACCTCCGCCTCGTTGCGTGCGGGGACGAGGTGCTCCTGGTCGGCGCGACCGAGGAGGCAGTTGAGCTTCTGAAGACGTACCCGCGGGAGGCGTTTGAGGCGTCGGTCCTCGACGCGACGGAGGGGGGCGAGGCCCCGCCGGGAGGGAGCTCCGGGTCCACGTCGGCCCACTTCGCCGACGTGCTGAAGCAGTTCGCCCGTCGTAACTCCCTGTCGTGACGCCGCACGCCGTGTCTGCACGTGTCTCCACCCCGTGCCCCTCGGGCCTCCGGGCGGTCGCGGGCCTCCTCATCCTGGTCGCACTGCTGCTCGCGAGCGGGCCCCTCGTGGGGCCGACCGCCCTCGCGCAGGACGCCGGGGCGACGGCCGCTCAGGTCGACACGTCCGGGTCGGCGCTCGGGGGCTTTCCCCAGGTCGACGTCACCCCCTCGGAGGACGGGTACGAGCTGCCGATCCAGCTCCTCCTGCTGCTGACGGTCCTTACGCTCGCCCCGGCCATCATCATCCTGATGACCAGCTTCACGCGGCTGGTCGTCGTCTTTAGCATCCTGCGCCGGGCGCTGGGGCTGCAGCAGTCGCCGCCCCGGCAAGTCGTCATCGGCCTCTCGCTCTTTCTATCCATCTTCATCATGCAACCGGTGCTGCAGACCGTCCACCAGGACGCGCTGCGGCCGTACCTGGACGACGAGATCACTCAGCAGGAGGCGTTCGACCGGGCCTCCACGCCGATGAAGCGGTTCATGCTCACCCATACGCGGGACAAGGACCTCATGCTCTTTATGGACATGGGGGAGATCGAGAGCTTCGAGGGCCCGGCCGAGGCGCCGCTCTACGTGGTGGTGCCGGCGTTCGTCATCAGCGAGCTCCGGATCGCGTTCCAGATCGGCTTCATGATCTTCCTGCCGTTCCTCATTGTGGACCTCATCGTGGCGAGCATTCTGATGAGCATGGGCATGATGATGCTCCCGCCCGTCATGATTTCGCTCCCCATCAAGCTGCTGCTCTTTGTGCTGACCGACGGCTGGTACCTCATCGTCGAGTCGCTCATGCAGGGCTACGCGATGGGCTAAAGCCCTGCGTCCGCCCCCGTCCGTTCCCTTTCGATCCTCGTCCATCAGTCTTCCCCCGTTTCCATGAACGTAGACGTCGCCATCTTCTGGCTCAAAGAATCGCTCCGAACGGGATTCTTCGTGCTCGGGCCCATGCTGGGCATGGCCCTGCTGGCCGGGATCGTCGTGAGCCTCTTCCAGGCCGTCACCTCCATGCAGGAGATGACGCTCAGCTTCATCCCCAAGCTCGTTGCGATCGCCGTCGTCTTGTTCTTCATGATGCCGTGGATGATCGAGATGATGACCGACTTTGCGGTTGAGATCTTCTCCGCCATCCCCAGCGTGTCGAAGTGACCGGCGGGCCTGCTCTCGACCGATTCGTCGTCCCGACCGTGACGCCCGACGCCAAGTCCCACGGCGTGTCCCATGTCGCTGCTTGATTCCGAATACATTCTGCGGGTGCTGCTCGTCTTCGTGCGGGTCAGTGGCCTGCTGCTCGCGGCCCCGGTGTTTCGGCAGCAAACCATTCCCGTACGGGTGCGGGTGCTGGCCGGCGTGGTGCTCGCCTACAGCCTGGCGGGCTTCGCCACAGGGCCGTTGCCCGAGCATGTGACCCACGACGTCGGGTTCATCCTGGTCGTGCTGGTGGAGGCGGGCACGGGGCTGGTCATGGGCTTCACGGCGCGCATCATCTTCTGGGCGATGAGCTTTGCGGGAACCATCATGGGGTACCAGATGGCCCTGAGCCTCGCGCAGACCTACAACCCGATCAGCGGCACGTCGAGCAATCCCCTCGGGCAGATTCTTTCGTACGCGTTTCTGCTGGCGTTTCTCCTGGCCGATGGCCACCACTTCCTCCTGCGGGCCCTTGCGCAGTCGTTCGAGGTGGTGCCGCTGGGCGGGGCCACCCTCGCGGCGGTCGGGCCGCCGCTGCTGGAGTGGATGGGCGACTTCTTTCGGCTCGCCGTCCGGCTGGCGGCGCCGTTTCTGGTGATCCTCTTCCTGACCGACATCGCGCTGGGCATCTTCGCGCGCCTCGTGCCGCAGGCCAACCTGTTTACGCTCAGCCTGCCCGCGAAGCTGCTGGTGGGCATCGGAATCTTCTTCGCCTTTATCCAGGGCGTCTTTCCGTTCTTCCCGTCGCTGTTCGGGCAGATTGAGCAGATGGTGCACGAGGTCCTCCGGGTCATTGCGCCCGGGTAGCCGGCGGCCGGGGCGGGAAAAGTTTTCCGGGGCGCCCCGCGCAGTCCTTTCCCCGCGGCGACGCCGCGACGGTCGATCGTTCGACGCTCCCACGCGCTGCTCATGAGCGAGACGCAAGAAAAACAATACGACCCAACGCCTCGACGCCTGGAGCAGGCGCGCGAGAAGGGGAACGTGCTGCGGGCGACGGAGCCCGTGTCCGTAGGGCTCCTTCTGACGGCGATCGCGGCCTTTTCGGTGGGGGGCGCCTCGGCGTTCCGGGATCTCCAGGACCTGGCGTCCCGCATCTTCCTGCGCTCGGCGCGCATGCCCCTGAACGTGCAGTCGCTGCAGGCCCTCGTCGCAGAGATTGGGACCCAGCTCGCAGAAATGCTGGCCCCGCTCTTCATC
This sequence comes from Salinibacter sp., assembly GCF_036626415.1. GTDB lineage: Bacteria > Bacteroidota > Rhodothermia > Rhodothermales > Salinibacteraceae > Salinibacter. Next base: position 10,557 of record NZ_JAZKRW010000008.1, on the reverse strand, counting down.
GCGCTCGTCGTGGTGGCGGTGGGGCTCAACGTGGCCCAGTCCGGGTGGAACGTGTCGTTCACCCCGGTCCAGCCGCAGTTCAGCCGCGTGAACCCCCTGCAGGGCCTGAAGCAGATTTTTTCCTCGGAGGGCGCCTTCGGGTTTGCGAAGACGCTCCTCAAGATTGGGGTGGTGGGGCCGATCGCGTACTTCGCCATGCGGCCGCTGATTCCGGAGATGGTGCAGGTCTACACGCTTCCGCTGCCGGCCCTGCTCGACCAGGCGGCCGACTGGTTCTTTGCGCTGATGTGGCAGATCCTGGCCGGGCTCGTCGTGATCGCGGCCCTCGACTATGCGTTCGAGCGCTGGAAGTACTACGAGGACCTCAAGATGAGCAAAAAAGAAATGGAGGACGAACAGAAAGAAACGGAGGGGGACCCCGAGTTCAACGAGAAGCGTCGAGAGAAGGCGAAGGAGCTGGCCGAGCAGCCGCGCATGGACCACGCCGTGATGAAGTCGGACGCGGTGGTGACGAACCCGACGCACTACGCCATTGCCCTGCGCTACGACCCCGACGAGGCCCCGGCCCCGCGCGTTCTGCTGAAGGGCGTGCGCAAGCGCGCACTGCGCATCAAGGAGTTGGCGGCCGAATTTGACGTCCCCACGTTCGAAAACCGATCCCTGGCACACGCCTTGTACGAGAATGTGCCGGAGGAGGAGGAAATCCCCGAAGACCTCTATCCTGCCGTCGCCGCCATTCTCGCCGAAGTCTACGAGCAGCGCGGCGACGTCTAATCCGCTACGCCCTGTCATCCACCCCCGCAGGTCCCTTGTCCCGCGCCGCTGCTGATTCCCGCACGTCGTCGCCCAACGGGTCGTTGGGGATTGGCGGTTTTGACAGCGAGATTTTCGTGGCCGGCGCCATCGTGGCGATTCTGTTCATGATGGTGGTCCCGCTGCCCAGCTACCTGCTGGACCTCTTCCTGGCCACGGACATCGCCCTCAGCCTCGGGGTGCTTCTGACGTCGTTCTACGCCGAGCGGCCCCTGGAGTTTGCGATCTTCCCGGGCCTGCTGCTCACGACGACCCTCTTTCGGCTCTCGCTGAACGTGGCGTCGACCCGCCTCATCCTGGGCGACGCGCAGGCGGGCGCTCTCATTGACGCGTTTGGGAGCTTCGTGGTGGCGGGCAACTACGTGGTGGGCGGCATCATCTTCCTGGTGCTCGTCATCATTAACTTCGTGGTCATCACGAAGGGCACGGAGCGCATCTCGGAGGTGGCCGCCCGCTTTACGCTCGACGCGATGCCGGGCAAGCAGATGGCCATTGACGCAGACCTCAACTCGGGCCTCATCGATGAGCGAGAGGCGCGCCGACGGCGGGACGAGGTGACGCAGGAGGCGGACTTCTACGGGGCCATGGACGGGGCCACGAAGTTTGTGCGGGGGGAGGCCATTGCGGGCATTCTGATCACGGCCATCAACATCGTCGGGGGATTGGTGATCGGGGTCACCCAGCAGGCGATGGGCATGGGCGAGGCGGCGAGCACCTTTGCCCTGCTCTCGATTGGGGACGGGCTCGTGTCGCAAATTCCCGCACTGATGGTGTCGACGGCGGCCGGCATCATCGTCTCGCGGGCCAGCGGGGAGGAGGGGTCGCTGGCCAGTGAAATGAAGGGCCAGCTCCTCGACAAGCCGCCCCCGCTGCTGATTACGGGAAGTTTTCTGGCCCTCATGGGGCTCGTGCCGGGACTGCCGATTATCCCGTTCTGGTCGCTGAGCGCGGGGGTGCTCCTGCTGTGGTACCTGCGCAGCCAGGAGAAGCAGGCCGAGGACGAGGCGGAGGCCGAGCGCCAACGCGAGGCCGAAGAGAAGCAGGCGGAAGAGGAGGCGGACGACGACCCCTCCGACCTGTTGCTGGTGGACCCGCTCGAGCTGGAGATCGGGTACGGACTCATTTCCCTCGTGGACCCGGATCAGGGCGGGGACCTCCTGGAGCGCGTCAAGATGCTGCGGAAGCAGCTGGCCGAAGAGATGGGGCTCGTCATCCCGCCCGTGCGCATCCGGGACAACGTCGACATGGACTCGAACAAATACGTGATCCGGCTGCGCGGAAACCCCATCGGGGAAGGGGAGGTGATGCCGGGCTACAAGCTCGCCCTGCTGCCCGACGACATCGACGAAGCCCCGTCGGGCATCAAGGTGGAGGACCCGACCTTCGGCCTCCCCGCCGTCTGGGTCGCGGAGCGCAACCTGTCGGAGGCCGAACAGATGGGGCTAACGGTCATCGAGCCGCCGGCCGTGATCTCGACCCACCTGCTGGAAGAGCTGCGGAAGAATGCCTACCGGCTCCTCGACCGGCAGGAGGTCCGCGAGATGCTGGACAAGGTCGAGGAGTCGGCCCCCGCCCTCGTGGACGAGCTGGTGCCGGACCTGCTCTCGCTGGGCAGCATCCGCAAGGTGCTTCAGCGGCTGCTCAAGGAGCGCATTCCGATCCGCGACCTCGTGACGATCCTCGAAACGCTGGCCGACCACGCGTCCCAGACACAGACGGTGGAGGTGCTTACCGAGCACTGCCGGGCGGCCCTCGCCCCCACCATCACGCGCGAGTTCTCGGGGCCCGAGGGGCGCATCAAGGCCGTCGTGATGGATCCCGCCCTGGAGCAGCACCTGCTCGAAAAGGCCGAGGCGGGGGGCCTCGACGCCAACACCCTTGGCCTCCAGCCCGAGCGGGCCGACGCGCTCGTGAAGGCGGTCGACAAGAAGGCCACCCAGCTCATTAGCAACGACCGGGCCCCGATCCTCCTGATTTCTCCGGTCCTGCGGGCGACGGTGCACGAGTTCCTGGACCCGATGGTCTCGGACATCACGGTGCTTTCCTACAACGACCTCACGCCCGACGCCCCGGTCGACATCGTCGACCAGGTGAGCATCCCTCAGGGGTCGTCGTCCGCGCCCGACCTGTCCGCCGCGGCGGATCCGTCGGAGGCGGCCGTCGGGGTGGCCAACGCATAGCCTCATCCGTTCGACGCGCGCACTGCCATGGACGTCAAGACCTTTACCGATTCGAGCATCCAGGCCGCCCTCGAAAAGGCGCGGCACACGCTGGGCGACCAGGTTGTGCTGGTCGAGTCGGAGCCGGCCGCCGACGGGGCGCCCGCCCGGGTCGCCGTCATGGTCGACGAGGCGGCCGAGCAGCCCACCCCGGAGCGCGAGCAGTCGTGGGGACACGTGCCGAAGCCCTCCAAGGCCCCTGCATCGAGCCCGAACACCGGGCCGTCGCCCGACCGCGCCGACGATTCCAGGAATCCGTCCTTCGGGTACGACGAAGGCGACGGGCACGAGTCTACAGAATCGAAGACGGCATCGCGCTTTCAGTCCGAACTGGAGGCGCAGTCGAAATCCGGGGCCCGCGCATCACAGCAGGGGCCGGGCCGGGGGCGAGTGTTTCCGTCCTCCGGATCGGAGGCGGCCGAGGCCTCGGCCGCCGGGGATCACGAGGCCTGGGTCGAGTCGCGCCTGGAGGAGCTCCGAACCCGCTCGGAGGGCGGGCGCGACCGGACGGCTCGCCGCGGCGGCGGGGAGGCCGAGGCGTGGAGGGCCCATCCCCTTTACGGCAGGCTGCTGAAGGAGGGCCTCCGCCCCAAGACCGCCAATGCCCTCTTCGGCGATCTGGTGGACCGGGGCGTGGACCCCGACGAAAGCCCCCGCGACGAGTTGCACTGGGCCCTCGCGCAGGTGGTGTGTCGCCGGATTCAGACCGACCCGCCGACCGACGACACGGGCGTGCTTGCCCTGGTGGGCCCCAGCGGGGCGGGGAAGACATCGCTCGCCCTCAAGCTCGCGGTCCACGACCGCATGCTCGCCGCGCAGGACACCGCCGTGATTCACCTGCTCCCGGAGGAGGGCCGCAACGCGTCGTACCAGAACCCGACCGCCCTGTACCGGCGCTTCGGGCTGCCGGTACGAAGCGTGCGCACGGAGGAGGACATGGCGAAGGCGCTTCGGTCCATCGACGGCTTCGAGCAGGTGATCATCGACACGCCGCCGCTTCCCATGCCCCTGTCGGACGCCCGTCCGGTCCTGCGCCGGTTTCGTCGCCTCCTGCGGCCCCTTCCCAGCCCCGCCGTGCACTTCGTGGTCGACGCCACCCGTGCCCTCGGGGGCGCCGACGAGGCAACGTTTGCCCGCCTCCCCCTGCGCCCCACGGCGGCGGCCGTCACCCACCTGGACGAGGTGCACGACTGGGGCCAGGTGGCCGAGTGGATGATCCACGTCGACCTGCCCGTCCAGATCGTGTCGGAGGGGCCCGAGGTGCCGGACGGGGCCCGCGCCTTCTCCCTGCGGTGGTTCGTGGAAGACATCATGGACCTCTGATCGCCTTGCTTCCTCCTGCTGCCCGATCTTTTGACCGATGGAAGTCACCTCCAACGTACTGACCTTTGCCAGCGGCAAGGGGGGCGTCGGGAAGAGCGTCGTGACGGCCAACCTGGCCGAGATGCTCGCCCGCGACGGCCACCGCGTGGCCCTCGTCGACGCGGACCTGGGCCAGAGCGACGCGGCGGTGCTCCTCAACGAGGCGCCAGCCGCGACGGTGCTGGACGCGGTGCAGGAGGACGTCTCGCTCCGCGCCGTCCCCCACGAAACGACGGCCGGCGTGACCCTGGTGCAGGCCGCCGGCCGGCCCGTGCCTGGAGACCCGACGGAGAGCAAGGCCCTGTACGCCGCGCTGGACACCCTGCTGGGGCGCCTCCGCACGAATCACGACTACGTGCTCGTCGACGCCGCGGCCGGCACCGACGCGCCCGTGCAGTGGGCCCTGGACCGGGCCGACCTCGGCGTGCTCGTCGTCGTGGGCGAGCCGACCGCCGTCGCCGACGCGTACCGCCTCGCCAAACAGCTCTGGGCCGCCGATCCGGACTACCCGCTCGGCCTTGTCGTCAACTTTGCCGAGGACGAGGCCGATGCCCGCAGCGTGGCGGAGCGGTTCAAGGCGGTCACCACTCGCTTCCTGGGGCAGGCCCCGAAGACCCTCGGCTGGATTCCGTTCGCGCACGCCGTTCGCCGCTCCGTCTCGGCCCAGGCGCCGGTGGTGCGGAGCGAGGGGCCGGTGCGGGACGCCTTTGCCGACCTGGCCGACACGGCCGCCCAGGGGCAGTACGTCCTCTCGCCCGCCGTTTCTTGAGCGGCCGGCCCTTCTGGTTTCCCTCCTTCCTCAATCGCATTCTGGACCATGCCTTCGTCCTCTACCGCTTCCGTCTCCCCCTCGTACCATACGGTCATCGCCGACGTGAGCGTGCTGTTTGGGACCGCGATTTTTCTGGCGCAAATGTGGGCCGGGGCGCCCCTGGAGCACACCCTGGTGACCGCCGCCGGGGGAGGCGTGGCGAGCTACCTCATCTTGGCGGTTGGCTACGCGGCGGCCCGCCACATCATCCAGCACGGGGTGCCTTTCGAGTTGGACGCGGGGGACGACGCCCCGAGCGACGGGCCCTCCACAGAGTCGGAGCCCGAGCCGTCCGACAACGTTCCGGAGGCCCAGGCAGCCTAAACCCCTGCGACTCGTTGCGACGTCCTAACGCAGTAGTGCCATGTCCCGTGACCTCCAGCCCCTCGTCGAGCAGTACCTCAACGACTCGACCCCGTCGAACCGGGAAGCCGTCGTGATGGCGGGCCTGCCCCTCGTGCGGTCCATCATCGGCAAGATCAGCGTGCCCGATCACCTGCTCGCTTCGCACGAGGACCTGGAAAGTGTGGGCATCGTCGGGCTTCTGGAGGCGCTCGACAACTACGACCCGGAGAAGGCGCGGTTTGCGACCCACGCGTACCGGCGCATCCGGGGCAACATCATTGACTATCTTCGGTCGATCGACGTCCTGTCTCGGGACAAGCGCAAGAAAATGGGGGCCGTGCAGGAGGCGCTCGCGTCCCTCCGGCAGATGCTGGGGGAGGAGCCGTCGGACGAGGACGTGGCCGACTACATGGGCATGTCCGTGGACGACTATCGTCGGCTCCTACGAGACGCGCAGTCCCGGTTCTCGCTCTCGCTGTCACGGCCCAGCGACGACGACGCCCACACGATGCTCGACGTGCTCCCGAGCGAGGACGGCACGAAGGGCTTTGAGCAGCTCGAACAGGCCTCCACCCAGAAGCACCTCGAAACCCTCATTCAGACGCTTCCGGAGCGCCAGCAGACCATTCTGGGGCTGTACTACACGGAGAACCTGACCCTTCAAGAAATTGGCGAGGTGCTCGACCTGAGTGCCGCGCGGATCTCGCAGCTCCTCGGGAAAATTCAGCTCACCCTGCAGTCGAAGTTTGAGGAGCACGCGCACTGACGAGTACCAGAAAGACGAGTGCCAGAAACAGGTGCAGTGCGGGGGCAGGCGGTCGGTCCGATGTTGAGGGCCCGGGCTCCACAGGACCGATTGCCCACGGGGGCGCTCAGAAGTGCCCGACGTCCGACGCGTATGTCGATGCGTCCTGGGCGACCGTTGCCAAGAGGTCGTCGACGCTCGATGCGGGGGCGTCGTCGGGGGGGTTGAGCGAGGAGGCGAAGTTCTCCGCAAGGTCACGGCGGGCCAGGTCGCTGCCATTCCGGATAGACACCGCGAGCATCTTGCTGGGCGATTCCGACTCGTCCGTCGGGCTGGCGGCGATCTGGAGCACCGAGCGGACTCGTTCCGGAAGGGTCCAGTGGTCGGCCGCCTGCGGGGCGAGGGTGCGGTAGTTCTCGCCGAACGCCTGGGCCTCGGTCTCGGTGTCGGGGAGGGGCATTGGGCTCGTCTCGGCCAGGGTCGCATACCGCTCCGGCTGGATGTGGAGCAGGACCAGGCGCCCCATCGCGTGGATGAAGCCGGCGGAAAAGGCAAGCCGGATCCAGTCCTGCGACACGTCGAGTGCCTTGGTGAGCTCCTGTGCAAACCGCCCGGTAAACACGGCAGTGTGGGCAATTTGGCGGAGCAAAATGGAATGGGAGTCAAAGTGGCTCCGCAGCTCCTCAACGCCCTCAATCATGATGATGGAGGAGACCTCCACGAATCCCAGGAGGCGAACGGCGCGGTCGATGCTTTCGACCTCTCGCCGGAGGCCGTGGTACGGGGAATTGACGCGCCGGAGCACGTTGAGGGAGACGGACGGGTCCTGCTCCACAATCTCGATCAGCGGCTCGGGATCCGTCCGCCCAGAGGCAATGAAGTCCTCAACCTTCGAGATGGTAGAGGGAAGGGTCGGAAACGTGAGCGTTAGACCCTGCTCTTGCACGGGCGGAGGGCGGGGTTGGTGAGACAGTCCGACGAAGGAAGAGTCCGAAGTGCGCCCGATCCGGTCGCCGGTGCCGATTGGGGGCACCGGGAACGGGGACGAGACGGATACTTCTTCGTACAGGTTATCGGCCCGTGCCGCTTTTTCTTAACCCCTAATCGCTGGTGGACTGCCCCCGACGTTCTGCGTCGCGGGCGCCGGCTATCCCTGAAAGAGGCGTTTCTGCTCGAGGACACGGCGGTTGGCCGTCACATGGTCGCCGTGCTGAGGGCCCGCCTCGCGCAGGTCGTGGGCGTGCTCGTCAAAGTAGGCCTGCAGGGCCTCCCGGTCGCGCACCTGATACTGCACGGTCCAGGTGCGATTCCCTGTCGGCTCGTCCGGGTCCGGGACCGTGTTGCCGTTCTCCGTCGACGTGTACCAGACGGCGGCCTCGAAGCCGTCGAGCTCCAGCATCTCGCGGATGTGCTCGCGCAGCCAGGAGCTGTATCGGGGGGCCACGTCGCCGTCGACGGCCAGGTTGACTTCGTAGATCAGCATCAGAGAAAGCAGTGGATTGGGAGGATGAACGTGCGGCGATCCAACCTAAGAACCAGCAGCGGGAATGGCAGGCGAGGCAATTGGGCCCAGGAGCGTGGGGAAGCGGGAAGAGAGAAGGGAGAAGTGGGCAAGGAGAACGAGGGACGAATCGGGCGCAGCCTTCAAGACTTGTCGTCGAGCGAAATGTGCTGTGGGGAGGGTGGGGTGGGGTGGTGGAGGGTGACGCGGCACCGGTGGCGGTCGCGGTCGAGGGTGATTTCGCGGAACTCGGCACGCACGATTTCGGGGACAGTCTCGTCCTCGTGGGTGAGGTCGACTTTGAGCATGGCCCCCTCGCCGAGGACGGGGAGCTGCTTGCCCGTCACAAAGTTGCCCAGCGAATAGGCCACCAGTTGCCCACTGTTCTGAACCGCGAACGGCTGGGGGAGGTGCGTGTGGTGTCCGGTGGTCAGCGCGTAGCCGTCGGGCGGGGCTTGTTCGGGGCGCGGCCGCCGCTCGTGCTCGTAGCCCCAGTGGGGCAGGGCCACGTGAAGGCCTGGATCGTCGGGTGCGCCCGGGTCGCGACGGACGACGCCCTCGCCGCTCCGGTTGAGCCACCAAGTCCAGGCCGTCACGGTAATGCCGTCTTCGACCTGGAGGCGGGGCCGGCCGGCGGTGCCCACCCAGCGCAGGCCGCGCTCTTCTAAGGTCTGGAGGGTGCGCCGAAGGCCGTCGGGGCCGTAGTCGGTGGCGTGGTTGTTTGCAACCGAGACGACCCATCGGTCCAGCGGACAAAGCGCGGCCAGGGCCGGAAAGATGTCCGGGGCGTGCTTCATGAGGAACGGCCGCCAGGCACGGGCCGAGAAGATGCCCTCGAAGTTGCCCACCACCACGTCGCAGTCTGTCAGAAAGTCCCGCACGCCTTCGCCGAACTGCGCTTCACGCCCGAAGAGGGGACAGATGTCGCCGACGAAGCCAATGGTTTGTGTCGGCGACACGTCTCGAAAATGAAGGTCCCGGTCGAGGGAGGCGGGGCGAGGCGACGGGCCGGTGAAGCGCCGCCACACCATTGGAAAAAACTCCTCCCAGGAGTACGGGCCGAAGGGGTTGTGCACGGTGTGGGCAAGTGGGATGGGTGTGTGGAAACGGCGGCTCGGTCGCGGGCTCGCCTTCCTTCAAAACCGGGGGGCGCCCGTAGAAGAGTACGAGGGGCACCATGCCCGCGAGGGCGGCGCCGGGGCGGGCGTCAGGCAGAAGAACATGGGGGCGTCCGGTAGACGCACGGAACGTGTAGACGTCCGGACGGGAGGAGTTCTCGTCCTGGCATCCTGCTCTCCGTCGACACGTCCGCATTGACTGCAAACGGTCGTGGAGGGCCCGGTCCCACTCAGGCGGGACGCGGACCTCACTGAGGACCCAGGATGGGTGTAACTGGTGTCTCCCATCGGTTACCAAACAGGCGGCGCCGAGAAGAAATGGGGGCGGCCCCTTCACAATTTTCCCGCGCATCTCAATGCTCGCATGAGTCCTGCCTCGTCCTCGTCGGAGGTCCCTGCCCCTTCGGAGTCCCTCGCCCCCGGTGCCCTGCGTCGCAAGCCGCGCACCCTGGCCCTGCTGGCGATTGCGACCCTCTTTGCAATGGCCCTCTGGTTTTCGGGATCGGCCGTGGTGCCGCAGCTGACGGCGGAGTGGAATCTGACCGGTGGGGAGCAGTCGTGGATGACGATGAGCGTGCAGGTCGGGTTCGTCGCGGGGGCGCTGCTGAGCGCGAGCCTGAACGTGGCCGACCGGATTCCGGGATCGACGTTCTTCGCGGCGTCCGCGCTCGCTGGGGCCGTCGTCAATGCGGCGGTGGTCGTGGCACCAGGGCCCAGCGTCGCCATTGCCTGTCGCTTCCTCACCGGCATGGCGCTGGCGGGCGTCTATCCGCCGGGGATGAAGCTGGTGGCGACCTGGTGCAAGGAGGATCGGGGGGAGGGCATCGGGCTGCTCGTGGGGGCGCTCACCGTCGGGTCGGCCCTGCCCCACTTGCTCAACGCCGTGCCCGTGGCCGGCGGCACGGGCGGACTGCCGCCCTGGCGGAGCGTCGTCCTCGTTGCGTCGGGGCTCGCCGTCGGGGCGGCGGGGATTGCGTACGTCTTTGTGGAGGAGGGACCGTATCTGCGGTCGGCCTCCGGCTTTGACTGGCGGCACGCGGGAGAGGGGCTCCGCAACGAGCCGCCCCGCCTGGCCAACATTGGCTATCTGGGGCACATGTGGGAGCTCTACGCGATGTGGACGTGGGTGCCCATCGTTCTCCTGGCGAGCTACGAGGCGGCGGGGTGGAGCGAGCAGTGGGCCCGCGTGGCGGGCTTTAGCGTCATCGCCGTGGGGGGCATTAGCTGCTACCTGGCCGGCACGCTGGCGGACCGGCTCGGCCGCACCCGCATCACGGCCTGGAGCCTCGGCGTGAGCGGCAGCTGTGCCCTCGTGGCGGGATTCTTTTTTGAGATGCCGGGTGTGCTCACCGTCCTCTGCCTCGTGTGGGGCTTTGCCGTGGTGGCCGACAGCGCACAGTTCAGCGCCGCCGTGAGCGAGCTCACCGATCCGCGGTACGTGGGCACGGCGCTCACGGTGCAGACCAGCCTGGGCTTTCTGCTCACCTTGGTCACGCTCCGTGCCGTCCCGCCGCTCGTCGACGCGTGGGGCTGGGCCGGCACCTTTCCGCTCCTCGCGATCGGGCCCGCGGTCGGACTTTGGAGCATGCTGCGCCTCCGCGGGCTGCCCGAGGCCACGCGGATGGCGTCGGGGAATCGGTGAC
>NZ_JAZKRW010000007.1:0-48157 GCF_036626415.1 Salinibacter sp. | reverse complement strand
CGAAATACTCGGGAACGCCAGTGCCCCCTTCCCACCACCCGTTTCGTAGTCGTTTGGCAACCTCCCCCCTGTGTTTTTGCACGAAATGGAAGAAGTCTCATATGAAGGTACGAACCTCCATCCGGTCTGAATGTACTTATTGAATGGTGTTCATCCGCGCTCAACTGATCAAAAACAGCTAGTCTATGCCGACTGCTCGAAAGAAGAAGACGGATGTGAAAGATCAACTCCGTGCCCTGGTCCGGCTCCAACATATTGACAACCGGATCGACCAAATCCAGAAGCTCCGCGGCGACCTCCCCGCCGAGATCCGCGACCTGGAGGACGAGAAGGCAGGCCTCGAGACGCGCCTCGACAACTACGAGGAGGAGGTACAGGAGCAGAAGGTGGCCAAGCGGCAGGCCGAGCTCGACATCAAGGAGGCGGAAGGCCTCATTGACAAGTACGAAGAGCAGCAGCTCGAAGTCCGCAACAACCGCGAGTTCGACGCGCTCACCAAGGAGATTGAAAGCCAGGAGGAGCGCATCGCCGAGGCCGAGGAGACGATCGAGGAGGCCGAGGAGACAATCGAGTCGAATGAGGGAGCCATCGACGACACGCAGGAACGCCTCGACGAGCTCGAAGAGCTTCTCGACGAGAAGCAGGACGAGCTTGAGGAAGTCGTCGAAGATACGGAAGACGAGGAGAAAACCCTCGAGGAACTCCGAGAAGAGGCCGCCGAGAAGGTGGATAGCCGCTACATCAAGGCCTACTCGAAGCTCCGCGACCGCCTCCGCGACGGCCGGGCCGTCGTGCCCCTCAAGCGAGGCGCCGCCGCCGGCTTCGCCGTCCCGCCGCAGCGACAGGTCGAGATTCGGAAGCGAAAGACCGTCGTCGCCTGCGAGCACACCGGACGCATCATCGTCGACCAGGATCTCTACAACGAGACGGTCGACGAAATGAAGGAAACGCTCGACCTTTAAAGCGCAGCTGCCCGCCGAGGCCGCTGCGCTTTTTTGCGTGGCCCCCGGGGTGCCAGCGCGAGCGGGACCTTCCCCCGCCGGCACGGATATACATTAAAGGATGTGCGAATCGGGCCATCGCTCCGTCGCGTCCCGGCTGTACGCTGCTGGGCCGGCGGTGAGGAAAGTCCGAACACCACAGGGCGCCGCACTTCCTAACGGGAAGGCGTGCCGACGGTCCTCGGCACGACGGCCTGTGCAACAGAGAGCAGTCCCGCCCCGACAGCCGTTGGGGTCAGGGGTGCAAGGGTGCGGTAAGAGCGCACCGGCGCTTCGGGCGACCGGAGCGGCCCGGCAAACCCTGCGGGGTGTAAGGCCAAGCAGCACCAGCCCCGGCCGTCGGGGCAGAGGTTGCCCGCCTCGTTGGTGCAGGTAGGCCGCTTGAGGCGACCGGCGACGGTCGTCCCAGATAGATGATGGCCTCGTCGTCCTCCGGCCACGGTGCCGGGGACGAACAGACCAAATTCGGCTTACAGATTTGCACGATCCGCCGGAATACGAGCGGCAGTCCCGGCCTGGGACTGCCGCTTTTTGTTTTGACGAGCCGCCCGCGGCCATACAAAAACGGCGAGGGGAGCGATGTCCCTCGCCGTTCTGTCACATCGGTCTTGGTCGCAGGGTGCCGGGCGGTCAGTTTCCGCCGCCCCCACCGCCGCCTTGGCCACTACCGCCCTGGCCTCCACCCTGACCGGGAAGAGGGGCGGCCCCGTCTCCCTGGCTTGGAGGCGTCTGCTCTTGCTGGGCCGGATTGTCCTGGGCCCGCTGCTGGATGACGCTCTCCTGCTCACCGGTGTCGATAAAGAAGTTGGTGATGACACACAGGGAGATAAAGACCGCCGCGAGGGTCCACGTCGCCTTCTCAAGCATGTCGGGGGCCTGACGCGTGCCGAGCACCTGCCGCGTGGCGCCGCCGGAGGCGATGCCCGAGAGGCCCTGGCCCTGGCCGCTCTGCATGAGGATGATGAGAATGAGAACGGCCGCGATCAGCGCGATGAGGACGACCATGAAGGAAAACATGTGAACCCGTCCGCTTTGTCAAAAGGGCGTCGATGGCGTGGGGATTTGAGGACCACAGCAACGCCATACGCTACGAGGCCGCGGATGATTCGTTCTGGTGCGCCGCGGCGTATACGAGCGCCGTCACTGTTTTCATGTCTTTTAGGTCTCCGCGGCGGGCCCGGGCGAGCGCCTCTTCGAAGTCCATCGCGACGGCCTCCACGAACTCGCCGTCCGCGAGGGCCTGGGTGCCCCGTTCCAGGTCGTGCGCCGTAAAGACGTGAATGCGCTCGTTGCTGTACCCGATGCACGGGTAGGCGGCCCCCACGTGCTCGAATCGACCGGCGCGCCACCCCGTCTCTTCCTCCAGTTCCCGCGCGGCCACCTCCTCGGGCGGCTCTCCGGGCACGTCCAGCTTGCCGGCCGGCACCTCCAGAAAGGTGCGCCGGGGCGGGTACCGGAACTGTCGGACGAGGAGCGTGCGGCCGTCCTCAAAGATCGGCACGATGGCGGACGCGCCCGGATGATCGATCCATTCGCGGACCGAGCTCTCGCCGTCGGGCAGCCGCACCTCATCGCGGAAGGCCTTCAGCAACACGCCATCGACGAGTCGTTCGGAGGAAAGTTGGGTTTCGGTCAGGTCGCACATGGGCGATGTGTAGCTTTCGTGGTCCAGAGGTGTTGCTGGTCCTTGGGAGACGTGATGAGTGATCCGTGATGCGCGAGAAAAATTGCCCGCAATCACACCTCAGGGTTTCCGCTTCACGAATCACATTCCAGGCTACGGGCCGTCGGGGACTATGCTCCCTTCCGTTCTGGCCATCACGAATTTCCCCCCACAAGTTGGGCTCTCCGCCTCCACGCGGTCACGGCTCTTCAGCCATTCTGGTGCGCGTCTACGACAGCATGAAGCGCCGCGAGCCCGGCCGTTTCGGCCCGCAGCCGACGCGGCCCAAGCGACACGGGCGCACATCCGTTTGCCCGAGCCGCCTCGACCTCCGGGGGCGCGAAGCCTCCCTCCGGCCCCACGAGCACGAGGGCCGATGCGGCCGGCCCCGCTTGGCCCATCGCCCGCTGGATCGGCACGGACGCGTCTCCGGCGTGGCACACGAGCCGCACGTCGCCCCCCGACTCAGCGAGCAGATCCGCCGTCGACTGCGGGGCCGCCAGGGCTGGCAGCCGGCTGCGACGACACTGCTTCATCGCGGCCACCATCACGTTGCGGAGCCGCTCTTCTCGGATCGACGCGCGCTCGGCTCGGCTCGTCCGCAGTGGCACGATGCGCCGTACGCCGAGCTCGACCGCCTTCTCCACGAACGTCTCGAAGCGGGTGCGCTTCTTGAGAAGTCCGAGGGCCACGGTTGCGTCGATCGCAGGCTCGCCGACGTTGTGCCGGCGCTCCACGATCGTTCCTACCACCTGCTCGTCTCCCACGTGGTCGATCCGTGCACGGTACCACCCCCCGTGTCCGTCGACCACCGTCATCTGGTCGCCCTGCTTGCCCCGGAGGACCGTTCGCAGGTGCCGTGCCTCGTCCTCCGGCAGCACGACGCGGCCGGCCCGAATGGCGGAGGGCGGAGCGTAGAAGTTTGTGGTCATCACGTGTGTGACGTCTGTGGGGGTCATGTTCCGCCGTTTCACCAAATGCGACACGGCAAGCGACGGTTCTATGCGGGGAGGAACGCCCTTCAAAGCCCGACCGAGAGCCCCAGGTGCACCCGCCCGTCGGCCGGACTCTGCACCTCCGGATTGAGGGCATAGGTGGCCGAAATGCGCCCGAGGGCCGTCTGCAGCTTCACCCCCAGGCCGTACCCCGGATGCCAGCCCTCCGTGCCCGTCGCGGCGTCCAGCGCCGGACGCGCGGCATACCCGAGGTCGAAGAACGCATGGGCGTACGAGGCGCGGTCGAGTTGCAGCCGGTACTCGACGAGCGCGCGCGCCACGACATTTCCGAGGAATCGGTCTTCGTCGTAGCCCCGGAGCGAGGTCGCCCCCCCGAGCCGAAACAGGTCGCTCCGGTCGTAGTCGCGGCTGAGCAGCACCGAGCCCTCACCGCCCACGGCCAGCACCTGCCGATCAAAGAGCGGAAGATACCCCCGCACGTGCCCCTGGAGACGCTCCTGTCGGAACGCATCGGCAGTTTGCGTCGTGTCCCCGCTGGCCTTGATGCGCTGACGCCGGCGCTCCTTGCGGCCCTGGGCAACCTGCACGTCGACCGAGAGGCCCCGCCGCGGGTTCTGGGAGCGGTCAAGCTGGTCGTAGCGCACGCCCGCCCCGTAGAACAGGGTGGTAGACCGAGGAATCTGCTGGCGGGTGTCGACGAACTGCGTGCCTGCCGGGCCGGGGCGCACCACCTCACGGCTCAGGGCGGCCGTCACCTCCAGTCCATTGCCCAACCGGTACCCGGCGTCGAGCTCGTAGACCCGTTCGCCGTATGTCGAGTCGCGTTGCTCGCCCCGAAAGTGCCCGCCGATCCGCAGCGGGAGGCCGAACAGGTACGGGTCCGAGAGAGACACGTCGAAAATGCTCGTGCGTCCGGGGCGGCGGTCGAGCGTGAACTCGGCCGTGCGCCCGCCCCCAAACAGATGCTTCAGGAGCAGGTGGCCGCTGCCGACGAGCTGCCCGGTGTCGCGGGCCCGGGACGGGGGCAGGTAGCCCAGGACCGCATCGAAGGCCCCCGGCGCAGCCTCCTCGACGGGAATGTGGAGGACCGCCCCGCCGTCGTCCGCGACGCGAAGCTGAGGCGCCTCCACCCGCTCGAAGAGGTCGTCGTGCTCTTGGAGCCGGCGCTGAATGGCGTCGGGGTCGTAGCCGCGCAGGGACTGCCCCCCCTCCAGGCCGGCCAGGTGTGCCAGGAGCTCCGCGGTGGTGCGGGCGTCGTCCGGGGCTTGCACCCGTTGGAGCCACAGGGCAGGCCCCTCCTCCACCTGGAGGGTGACCCGGAGGGCGGCGGGCTGGCCCGGCGAGAGCCGCGTCTCTGTCACGCGAATTTGAGCGAGCGGACGGCCGATCTCTTCGTACCGATCGAGGAGCCGCTGGATGTCTGCCTCCAACCGGGGGGGGCGAAGAGGGGCGCCCTCTTCGGTCTTCATGAGTGCCCGCAGTTCGGTCGCCGCCACGGCACTGTCTCCTTCGATGCGGAGCTTGCTGACTTGCACCCGCGGCCCGCGGCGGGCGTAGAACCGAACACCGCCCCCGATGCCGCTCGTGTCGACGGAGACCGAATCGAGTGTCGCGTAGTAGTATCCGTTGCGGCGAACGTGCCGCAACAAGGATCGACCCACTGCTCGTACGCGGTCAGGGGGCCCCATGGCTACCGTATCGGGCCATGCCACGCGCGTCCCGTCCAGGACAAGCCGCCACTGTTCCGCCGTCGGGGCAGGGCTGGACGCCGACGTCTGCGCCCGGGCGGACCGCTGCGGCCCGACGCAGAGCAGCCCCCACAGGACGAGCAACACCGTCCCGGCCATTGGGTATATGATGTGTCGCCGGTGACTGCTCATTGTGAGGCGCTGCGCCATGACGCTCCTTCATCGCGTCCTCCTCCCTGCCCTTGCGGCCGGATTGCTCGGCGGGGCAGGACACGAGGGTGCTTCCTCATCAGCGTTTCTCCAACCCGAAAGCGCTCCATGGGTTGCGCCGGGGCCCCGTTCCGTGCCCGACACCGTGCGCACCGCCACCCGTACCGGCACGCCCCTCACCCTCTCTCTCCCGGACGCCTTGGATGGACGCTCGGTGGCCCGCTACTCGCTCCTCCGCGGCCCGGCCCTGAGCGGCGTCGCCGGCCGCTCCTTCACCTGGATCCCCGAGGGCACCGCCCCCGGCGTACACCACGCACTGCTTCGTGCCGAGTCCACAAACACATCTCCCGACACCCTCGTCGTCCAGATTCGTCTTCGGCCGTAGCGCCCGGCCCGAACCCCCGCCCGTACTCTCGCATTCCCCCGCTTCTACACTCCCATTCCGACGCTTCCCCTGTCCCCCACCGACCGCCAGCGCCACGCCTTCCGCGACGAGCTTCTCGACTGGTACAGCGAGCACAAGCGGTCGATGCCCTGGCGCGAGACGGACGATCCGTACCGCATCTGGGTCTCGGAGATTATGCTCCAGCAAACGCGGGTCGACACGGTGCGCGACTACTATCACCGCTTCCTGGAGGCGTTTCCGACCGTCGACGCCCTCGCGGACGCCGAGCGAGACACGGTGCTCAAGCACTGGGAGGGCCTCGGGTTCTACGCCCGGGCCCGTCATCTCCACGAGGCCGCCCGGCACGTCGTCGACGAGCACGACGGAACCGTCCCCGACACGATGGACGCGATCAAAGACCTGAAGGGCGTGGGCCCGTACACGGCGGCCGCGGTGCTCTCGATTGCGTACCAGAAGCCCCACGCCGTCCTTGACGGCAACGTGACGCGCGTGCTGAGCCGCGTGTTTGCGGTGGACGAGGACGCCACCACGAGTTCTGCCCAGGGCCACCTCCGCGACCTTGCCAACGCGCTCCTCGCCGACGAGCGGCCCGGCGACTTCAACCAGGCCCTGATGGAGCTCGGCGCGCTGGTCTGCACCCCGAGCACGCCCCACTGCGACCGGTGCCCCCTCAATGCAGTGTGCCGCGCCCACGACGCCGGCACGGAGGAGGACTACCCCATCACGCCCGAGTCGGAGCCGGTGCCGCACAAAGACATCGCCGTGGGCCTCGTGTTCGACGAGCGCGACCGACTCCTCATTCAGCGCCGCCCCGACGAGGGCTTGCTCGGCGGCCTCTGGGAGTTTCCGGGCGGGAAGCAGGAGGGCGACGAATCGATGGAGGCGGCGTGCCGGCGGGAAGTCGAGGAGGAGCTCGGCGTCGGGATGACAGACGTGGAGCCCTTCTACACCCTCTCCCACGCCTATTCTCACTTCAAGATCACACTCCACGCCTTCCGCGGCCGCCTCGCCGACGGCCCACCCGAAGCCCGCGAGGACCAGCCGTTCCGCCGGGTGAGCGTCGACGAGCTGGACGACTACGCCTTTCCCCGAGCCAACCGGCGGCTGATCGAAGAGCTGGAGCGGCGGCAGACCGAGCCCTCCCTTTTCGACTGAGCTTTCAACTGAGCGGGACGGGCCTACTCGTCCACCACGTCGGCCTCGACGGTCTGCGCGGCTCCGGTCCCACCCGCCTCGTCGCCTCCGAACAGTGTGGTCCCCAGGGCGCCCCCGATGGCCCCGAAGACGGCAAACACGACGACGTTCAGCAGCAGGAGCGCAATCCCCGTCGCGGACAGCAGGCCGGGCGCGTCCCCCTGCATCTGCTGCATCATCTCCGGGGACATCCCCTGCTCGCCCATGCTCCGCATGAACTGCTCCTGTATGTTCTGCTGAACCGCCTGGGAGTCGAGCCCGAGCGGGCGCAGCATCACGTCGAAGAGGGCGGAGAGCACGGCCCCGGCCGCCCCGGCAGACGCCCCGAGCACCGCCCCGTCCCCCGACGCAATGGCGCCGGGGCTGTAGGCGGCGTACTGCTGCGTCGTGACTAGGCCGCCGACGATGACGCCGAGGCAGCAGATGGTGTTGATGAGCCCGAGGTAGGACGTGCTGAGGATTCCGGTGACGACGGCACCAACCAGGATCGACTGCTGTCGGGGGGTCATGGGCGTCAAGGAAATCTGTTGTCCAGATGAGCGAACGGGGCCCTGCGAAGATGCTACGTGCCCCGGAGAAAGGTCGCACGAAAATACACAGAAGTGCCGCCAACCGAAAGGACAGCGCGCCTACTTGGGACCACCCGCGCCGGAGGCGCGTGCCTTCCGACGGAGCAGCCGGATCGTGACGTAGCTGGCCGCGACGATCCCGAAGAGAAGCCCCGTGAGAATGCGACTGGCAGGGCCGTTTTCCCACAGATGCAAAAGCGGCCCCGCCCAGTCGAGTCCGACGGGGACGATCGCCCCGAGGAAGACGTACCGACCGTAGGCCCCGATCATGCCCCACAGGTCGCTCCCCCAACCGGTCCCGGCCACGCCCAGCACGAGCCCAACATAGATTCCGGTGCACCGGTCACACAGCGCGACGGGGACGCCGCCGACATGGAGCGAACGTGCCGGCATCTGATGGCACACCGGGGCAAAGCCGTCCCGGACCACGGCCTGAAGCGGGGCCGACAAGACGGGCGGGAGCATTGCGAGGGCCAACACTCCGCTCGTGATTGCCAGCAGGCCGTACCAGACGAGCCGAACGCGGCGGCGGTTCGTTTCCATTGCGGGCAGTGAAGCAGCGTCAGGACTGAGCTTTCTTCCAAGCAGGAGTTGCTTCACACTTCAGTCCGCCCCGGATGTTCGGCGCCGCGATCCACCGCAGGTCTCGTCCCGCGAGGGTCGCTAGACGATCTTCACCCGCATCCACCGCCCCTCCAGGAACACAGATTGGGGGGCTGTGTTAGCTGGAGTGAAGTTATTATCACTCGCCATCGGTGAGTGATAACAGTTTCCGAAGCCTCATCTACACATCCCTCACAAGGCATTCCGAACAAATCATGACGAGCATCAAACCTCTCGGCGACCGCGTCGTCGTCCAGCCGAAACCGGCCGACGAAAAGACCGAAAGTGGTCTCTACATCCCGGACTCGGCGAAGGAGAAGCCCCAGGAGGGAACGGTCGTCGCGATCGGCCCGGGCCGTGTCGAAGATGGCACCCGGATCGACATGACGGTGGAAGAGGGCGATGACGTCCTCTACGGCAAGTACGCCGGCACCGAGGTGACGCTTGACGGTGATGAGTACCTCATCATGCGCGAGAGCGACATCTTCGGCGTCGTTGAAGGATAACGACCCGGCCGTTTCCGTGGCGCTCGACGCTGCGGTTGCACGACCGACTTCCACTCCCGAACGAATTCCCCGAACGAAACCCTTTATACGCAACCATGGCGAAGCAGATTAAATTTGATTCCGACGCACGAAGCGCCCTCCAGGAGGGCGTGGACCAGATGGCGAAGGCCGTCAAGGTCACGCTCGGCCCCAAGGGTCGCAATGTCGTGCTGGAGAAATCCTTTGGCGCCCCGACGATTACGAAGGACGGCGTCACAGTCGCAAAAGAAATTGAATTGGAGCAGCGCCTCCCGAACATTGGCGCTCAGGTGCTGAAGGAAGCCGCGTCGAAGACCAACGACGACGCAGGCGACGGCACGACGACGGCCACCGTGCTGGCCCAGTCCGTCATCAACGCCGGCATGAAGAGCGTCACGTCCGGCGCCAACCCGATGGACGTGAAGCGCGGCATTACCGCGGCGGCCGAAGAGGTCGTGACGCACCTTCGCAACCAGAGCGACCCGGTCGAGGGCAAGGACCGCATCTCGCAGGTCGCGACGATCTCGGCCAACAACGACGACGCGATTGGCGACCTGATTGCCGACGCGTTTGAGCGTGTTGGGCAGGACGGTGTGATTACCGTTGAAGAGGCCCGTGGCATCGAGACGTACCTCGACGTGGTTGAGGGCATGCAGTTTGACCGCGGCTACCTCTCGCCCTACTTCGTGACCGACTCCGAGGAGATGGAGGCGGTGCTCGAAGATGCCTACATCCTCATCTACGACGACGAGGTTGGCAACATGCAGGACCTGCTGCCGATCCTCGAGAAGGTCAGCCAGACGAACAACCCGCTGCTGATCATCGCCGAGGACGTGGAAGGGGAAGCCCTGGCCACGCTCGTGGTGAACAAGATGCGCGGCACGCTGAAGGTGTCCGCCGTAAAGGCGCCCGGATTCGGCGACCGTCGCCAGTCGATGCTCGAAGACATCGCTGTCCTGACCGGCGGCACGGTCATCAGCGAGGAGAAGGGCTACCGCCTCGAGAACGCCACGCTCGACTACCTCGGGCAGGCCGACCGCATCACCATCGATCAGGACAACACCACGATCGTTGGGGGCGAAGGCTCCGAGGAGGAGATCGAGGCCCGGGTCAACCAGATCCGGCAGCAGATCGCCAACTCTACCTCCGACTACGACCAGGAGAAGCTGCAGGAGCGCCTCGCGAAGCTCGCCGGCGGTGTGGCGGTGCTGAACGTGGGCGCCGCGACCGAGCCGGAGATGAAGGCCCAGAAGGCGCTCGTGGAGGACGCACTCAGCGCAACCCGCGCGGCCGTCGACGAAGGCGTGCTTCCGGGTGGCGGTGTGGCCTACCTCCGTGCCCTTGAGTCCATCGAAGAGGTGGAGGTCGAGAACGAAGATCAGGAGATCGGCGTCTCCATTGTGCGCGAAGCCCTCGAGGCTCCGCTGCGCCAGATCGCCGAGAACACGGGCCACGAGGGCTCGATCGTTGTCCAGAAGGTGAAGGAAGGCGAGGGCGACTTCGGCTTCAACGCCCGCTCGGAAGAGTACGGGGACCTTCTCGACGACGGCGTGCTCGACCCGACGAAGGTCACGCGCTCCGCGCTCGAAAACGCTGCGTCCGTGGGCGGCATGCTGCTGACCACCGAAGCTGTGATCGCCGACCTCGAAGATGAGGACGACGACGACGGCGGTGGCGGCGGTGGCGGCGGCGGAATGCCCGCTGGCGGTGCCGGCGGCATGGGCGGCATGGGTGGCATGGGCGGCATGGGTGGCATGATGTAACGCCCCTCTGCACGCTCGCGCCCATCGGCGCGCGCCCCTGCAACCGAAAACCAAAAGGCTGCTCCTTCCCAATGTGGGAGGGGGCAGCCTTTTTTCTTTGTCGCCTTTATTTGTCCCCTCCAGTTCTCGCGTCGGGAGGGCCTTCCCCCCGGCCTAACGAGAGCCCCCGTCAGAGCGTTTTTACGGCCTGTACCATTTCGCGACCGTCGCCCCGCACGAGCTCGAAGCCAAGCTTCTCACAGACCCGCTGCATGGCGTGGTTCTGCTGCAGGATGTCGGCCGTGATGCGGTTAAGGCCCTCGTTCTCCCCCACCTCCACGAGGCGACGGAGCAATTCGGTCCCAATGCCTTCCCCCTGGTACTCGTCGACCACGAGCATCGCAAACTCCGCTTCGCTGCGCCCGGGCTGCTGGGTGAGGCGTCCGACCCCAATGATTTGATCGTCCCCCTCGTCCGTGGGCCGTTCGGCCACCAGCGCCATCTCGCGGTCGTAATCGATAAAGCAGATGCGAGCCAGTCGCTCGTGGGCCACCCGCTGCCCCAGCTTCATCAGGTTGGCGTAGCGCAGGTACACGCTCCGCTCAGACAGCCGCTCGTGGAAGGTCACCAGCTTGGGCTCATCCTCGGGACGGATGGGACGAATCGTCACCGCGTCGCCGTCGGCCATCGCGTGTGTGCCGACATACTGCCGCGGGTAGGGGCGGATCGCGGGCGTCGGCAGCTCCTCATCGTCCTTCGTGTACGGGTGCAGCACCACCCGGGCATCGAGGGCCAGGAGGCCGTCGTCCCCGGGCCGGGCCAGCAGCGGGTTCACGTCGATCTCCTTCACGCGCGGCTGTTCCACCACCAGCTGGCTAAAGCGAACCAGCAGGGTCTCCAGGGCATCGAGGTCCACCGGCGCACGGCCCCGCACGCCCTGAAGCGCCTCGTAGATCTGGGTCTGCTCCATCATGCGGCGGGCCAGGGTGCGGTTTAGGGGCGGCAGGCCGAGGGCGCGGTCCTTGTAGACCTCCACCAGTTGGCCCCCAGAGCCGAAGAGCAGCACGGGCCCGAACTGATCGTCCATGCTGCTGCCAATGATGAGCTCATACCCGTCGCTCCGGTCGATCATGGGCTGCACCGTCACCCCGTCGAACCCCTCCCCCACGTTGCTCTCAATCTGGGTGAAGGCGGACTCGACGTCCTCCTCGCTCGTGAGGCCGAGGTGCACGCCGCCCACATCCGACTTGTGCGTGATGGAGGTGGAGTGCAGCTTCACCACCACCGGATATCCGATCTCTTGCGCCGCCGCCACCGCCTCGTCAGCGGTCTCCGCCACCGGCGACTCGACGGTGGGGATGCCGTAGGCCGCAAGCAGCTCCTTGGAGGCGTGCTCGGTCATCAGCACGCGGCCGGACTCGTGGGTCTCCTGCACGATGCCGGCGGCCGCCTCGCGGTCGGGAAGCCCGGGCTCGTCCTCCGGCAGGCTCGGCGTCTCGTAGAGGGCGCGCAGGTTGTAGCTGTAGCGCCACATGTGGTTGAACACGCGCGCCGCGGTGTCCGGGTACGCAAAGGTCGGCAGGCCGCTCTCGTTGAGAATGTTCTCGCCGGAGGCCACCGCGTCGCCCCCCATCCAGCTGGCCAGGATGGGCTTGTCGTTGTCGCGGGCGTAGGGCCGCAGGTGCTCGGCCGTCTTCGTGGGCTCGGTCATGGCCTGCGGCGTCAGCACGACCAGCAGCCCGTCGCTGTTCTCGTCGTTGGCCGCCACCTCCAGGGACTCCGCGTAGCGCTCCGGGTCGGCGTCGCCCAGGATGTCGACGGGATTGCCGTGGCTCCAGGCCGGCGGGAGAATCTCGTCGAAGTCCCCCATCGCGTCCTCGGAGATCGGCGTCAGCTCGCCGCCGCCCCCAATCAGGGCGTCGGTCGCCAGCACGCCGGGCCCGCCCGCATTGGTAAGGATGGTGAGGTTGCGTCCCTCCGGACGGGGCTGCTTGCTGAGCACCTCGGCCATGTAGAAGAGGTCGTTGATGTCGTCGACCCGCAGCACGCCGCTGCGGCGGAAGGCCGCGTTCAGCACGGCGTCGCTGCCGGTGAGGGTGCCGGTATGGGAGGCCGCCGCCTCGGCCGCCGCCTCGGTGCGCCCCGCCTTGATGACGATGATGGGCTTGCTCTGCGCCACGTCCCGCGCCGCCGACAGGAACGACCGCGCGTTCCCAATCGACTCCATGTAGAGCACGATGCTTTCGGTCTTCGGGTCGTCGCCCAGGTACTCAATCATGTCGCCCCAGTCGACGTCGAGCATCGAGCCGATGGAGACGAACGAACTGAAGCCGACGTTCTCGCGGAAGCTCCAGTCGAGAATTGAGGTAAGGAGCGCGCCGCTCTGGCTGACGAACGCCACGTCGCCCTCGTTGGCCATCGACCCGGCGAAGGTGGCGTTGAGGCCGTTGGGCGGTCGCATGATGCCCAGGCAGTTGGGCCCCACGATGCGGATGTCGTGCTCCCGGGCAATCTCTTTGATCTCGCGCTCGAGCTCGGCCCCCTCCTCGCCCACCTCGCGGAAGCCGGCGGAGACAATGACGAGCCCCTCCACGCCTGCTTCGCCGCACTGCTCCACGATGCCAGGCACAGTGGGGGCGGGGGTGGCGACGACGGCCAGGTCCACGTTCGCCTCTACCGCCTTAATGTCCGTGTACGCCTCAATGCCGAGCACGCTGTCCCGCTTCGGGTTGACCGGAAAGACCGTGCCGCCGAACGGGTTGCTCACAAGGTTCCAGAGGAGGGTGCGCCCCACACTGCCGGGCGATTCACTGGCCCCGATCACCGCGACGTTCTCCGGTTCGAAGATGGCGTCGAGCGGCTGGCGGCGGGAGCCTACGAGGTCATAGGATGGGTCGCTCGTGGGAGTGGTGTCAGGAGAGACGTTCGACGAGTCAGGCATAAGACAGAAGGGACATCGTTGGAAAAGGCATTCCCCCGTACAAGCGAGGCCGGGACTACCGAAAGTACGAGCACGACCGGGTCGTTTCAACTCGAGATATGCCCCGTCTCGATTTCGTCCAAACTCCGCATCTTGCGCTCTTTCCTCTCGTCTGTCTTTTTCTGTTTTGGAAACGATTCGGGCGGCCTACACGCCTGGCACACTGTTTGTTGTAATTGAAGACAGAGCAAGATTTCCACAAAACACCGCCCACGGTGCCCTTCTGGTTTCCCTTTTGACCCAACCTCCCTTCTGCCATGAATGACCGTCTGCCGTCCCTTTCCGTTGAGGCCCGAGAGCGCCACCCCTATCGCAGCCTCTACGCCGCCCTCTTGCTGCAGAGCTTCCAAGATGCCGTTTCCGACGCACTGACGGAGGACTCGTCGGGCAGCGACGATGGAGCGGCGGCGCTCTCGGAGACGCCCGCTTCTGCCGTCTCCCAGCCGTCGATGCGCCGGGCATAGCCCTCCATTTGTGCAGTCCCGGACGGGGTGTCCACTGTGATCGTCCGGTGTGCTCCGTTTTGGACGGCGTCCCGGCCTCCGCACAACTCACCGGCCGCGGGTTGAGACGTCCGTAGTGGGGTTCCCCCCTTGAGTAACCCCGCTAATTTGTTTAGTAGAAGAGGTCTTCCATCTCTTCGTCCGGGTCGTCGTCTCCGTCGGCACTTCTCGTCGCCGGGTGAGTGCGGAGCGCGTCGTAGAAGTCCTGGTCGTAGGTGCGCGTCTTGACGACGATGGGCATGGGCACGGCGTGACCGAGCAGGAGGGCCTGCTGTTTCGCGTCGAGGGAGGCAAGGATTTCGCGGAGGGACGACGCGTCGCTCGTGCCCACGAGGGCCGCGCCAATGTCTTTGTCGTCGCTCAGCTTGGCGACCATCTTGGTGCCAATCTGGCTGAGCACCTCTTCGTCGATCGCGCTGGGCCGCTGGTCTACCACCAGGAGGCTGACGAAGAACTTCCGCATCTCGCGCGCAATCTTGCCGAACGGCGTCTCGTGCGCGATGTCCGGCGACAGGAATTTGTGCGCCTCCTCAATCGTGATCATGAGGGGCTGGGGCTTGTCGGCCTCGTTCTGGGTCTGCCGGTAGCGGTTCGTCTTCTCCTCGTAGGCCCGCCGGATGCGGCGCGTGAGGGCGTTGGCCACCAGCAGGTACACCCGCAGGTCGTCGTACTGTCCAAATTCGAGCACGACAGACGTGCCCGAATCCAGGGTTTCGAGAAGCGCATCGAGGACGTCGTAGTCGTCGGGCGACGGCTGGGTGGTGAAGAAGTCGTACTCCTGGAACGGGGCGAGCTTGCGGCGCAGCGCTTCGATCGAGTTTTTGTGGGCGCCGGTCTCGCCGGCCAGCCGCTCAAAGTCGTCGCCGCTCTGGGCCTCCAGGAGGGTCGTAAGCCACTGGTCGCCGTACTGGTTTTTGAGGAGGTAGCTGCTCTCGGCGGCAGTGGCGTTGAGGTTGAGCGTGTCGCGCAGCGGGAGGATGTCGGCCGGCTGGATCTGGTCGGCGTGCAGATGCACCTCGTAGTCCGGCGTGTGGCCGCGCTGGCGGGTGGTGGAGGGGTCCAGCGAAAAGAGGCTCACCCGGCTTGGGAAGAGGTCCCGCAGCCCCTTCACGAACTGGGCCTGCCCGTTCTCTCCCTCCGCCTGGCTCCCGTAGCCGTACTCGGAGTGCATGTCGAACACGAGGTTCACGGCCCGTCCGGTCACGATCGTCCCCGCCAGCAGCAGGCGCGTAAGGAAGGTCTTGCCCGTCCCCGTCTTGCCGAAGATCGCGTTCGAGCGCTCGGCAAACTTCGACAGGTCGACGCACACCGGGCTCTCCTCCATCCCGATGGGGTGGCCCACGTGAAAGTACGTCTGCCCGCCCTCCAAGGCCTCGTCGCCAAAGACCCGCGCCACGTCGTCGGCCGCCGCCGGCGCCACCGGCGAGAAGTGGGCCGGGATGGTTTTCACCGACGCCGGCTCCTCGTCCGTCAGCTCCGGATGGTCGGCGTTCGGCATCATGAGCATCGGCTTCAGCTGCACGGTGACGTAGGTGCCGGAGCCCTGCATCACCTCGCGCAGCAGGTCGTCGGACGGGCCCGGCGGGTGGAGCAGGATCTGCTCGTTGGCCGCCTCGATCTCGATGTCCGTGATCATGCAGAAGAAGTCGTGCTTCTCCCCCTGAATCACGACGAACGTCCCGGCCACCACGTCCTCCACGGACTCCGCCGAGTCGAGCTTCATCTCGATGCCCTCGTTCAGCGACCCGTGCGTGATGACGCCGAGCCGTTCCGGTCGAACGCTCGTCTCTTCGAACATGGCAGGGGGAGATAATGCGCGATCGCTTCGAAAATCAATCGGCCCCGACGGCCCGGCCGCCACGAGCAAATCGCTACGGGGCCGTGTCTCCTTCATGGCCTCCCGGTTCTCCTGCACGCCCGGTTCGGCGCCTCTTCTCCCCGGACGCGGTGTCTCCGGACGTGGGGCCCTCGGTGGCCCGACGGGTGAGGAAGAGCCCGAGGGCAACGAGCAGAATTTCGCCGATGAGTCCGAAGAGGAAGCGGCGCGTCATGCTTTTCAGCACGCGCGGCAGGAGCCGGACGGCGGCGTAAAAGCCGAGGATGCCGAGGAGCCCCTGCACGAGGCGGGTGAGCCAGCCAGGCGTGTTGGAAGAAGAGACCATGGCCAGAAGCGGAATAAACGGTATGGACGTGCGGTGGATCTTGAGGGTCGCACAGCGTGAGGCCGTCCGCCGGCCTTTCGCGTCTTTTCGCGTGCACCCTGGCCCCCAACCCTCTACTCTCGATCTTCGTCGTTGGCCAGCTGCCCACACGCCGCGTCGATGTCCTGCCCGCGGCTGCGGCGCACCGTCACGGTCACCCCTTCCTGCACGAGCACCTGCACGAAGCGGTCGAGCTGCTCCTCGGACGTGCGCTCGAAATTCAACCCTTCGACCGGATTGTACATCAGCAGGTTCACCTTGCTCGGCGCCCAGCGGCTCACTTCGGCGAGGTTGCGGGCGTCGGCTTCGCTGTCGTTGACGCCGCGGAACAGGCAGTATTCGTAGGTAATCTGACGACCGGTTTTCTGAAAGTAGTACCGGAGCGCCTCCTTCAGCGCCGGGAGGCTCGTCTTTTCCGCCTCGTTCACCGGCATGATGCGGCTGCGCGTCTCGTTGTCCGGCGCGTGCAGCGAGACGGCCAGGTTGGTGCGGAGCTGGTCGTCGGCCAGGTCCTTGATGCGGCGGGCGAGGCCGACGGTGGACACGGTGATCTTCTGGGCCGACAGGTTGAGGCTGTCCTCGTCGGTGAGAATCGAGATGCTGTCGAGCACCGCGTCGTAGTTGAGGAGCGGTTCGCCCATGCCCATGAACACCACGTTCGTCACCGGTCGCCCGAAGCGCTCGTGGGCCACCTCGTTCATGTGCCACACCTGGTCGAAGATGGCCCCGGGCGTCAGGTTCTCGCGGAAGCCCATGAGGCCGGTCGCACAAAACTCGCACCCCATTGCGCACCCGACCTCACTCGACACGCACACCGTGAGGCGGCGCGCCTCCCCCCGCTCGTCGATGGCGGGGATGAGCACCGTCTCCGCCTCGCGCCCCGACGGCAGCTCGAAGAGCGCCTTCACGGTCTGGTCGGCGGCCTGCTGCTGCTCGACGACCTCAATGCCCTCGACCGTCGCGTCGCGGTGCAGGCCGCGCCGCATGCGCTTCGGGAGGTTCGACATCTGCTCGAAGTCGGAGACGCCCTTCCCGTAGATCCAGTTGAAAAGCTGGTCGCCGCGGTAGCGGGGCGCGCCGTGCTCGGCCACGAAGTCTTTCAGGGCCGCGCGGTCCATCGTCTTGAGGTCCACGCGGTCCCCAGCGGTGCCAACGGTATGAGAAGCAGTCTTGACATCAGGCATATCAAAAGGTCGAACGCTACACACGAGCCGGACGTTTCGGCGATGCCTCACTGAGAACCGCCTCCAGCCTGTTATCCGACGCCCTCACCTTCGATCCCTTAACCTTCCGACCTTCAACGTTCCAACCTTCCAACGTCCACCGGAAAACATTCCCCCCGCTCGAAAATAGACCTACCCGTCTGATTCGAATACCACACACCTCCGACATTGATGATCCCACTCATCACGCCCGACGACACCGCCCGCCTCGACGCCATCATGAGCCGGGGCGGCACCTTTAGCGACGAGGTCGACGCCACGGTCGACGACATCCTGGCCCGGGTCCGCACGGAGGGCGACGCGGCGCTGCTCGATCTGACCGAGACGTACGATGGGGTGCGGCCGGACCCCGTCAAGGCTCCCGCGTCGGCCCTCGAGGGGGCGGCCGATGCGCTCGACGCGGATCTCCGAGGCGCACTCGAGGAGGCCGCCGCCAACATCCGCCGCTTCCACGAGAAGCAGGTTCGGGAGTCGTGGTTTACCGAAGACGGCGACGGGGTGGTGCTGGGCCAGCGCGTGGTACCGATGGAACGGGCCGGGCTGTACGTGCCGGGCGGCACGGCCTTCTACCCGTCCAGCCTGCTGATGAACGCGATTCCCGCCCAGGTGGCCGGAGTCGACGAGATCCACCTTGTCTCGCCGCCGCAGGCGGACGGGCGCCCGCACCCCCTCGTGCTCGCCACCGCCGCCCTGCTGGGCCTCGAGCACATCTACGCCCTGGGGGGCGCCCAGGCCGTCGGGGCGCTCGCGTACGGCACCGAATCGGTCCCGGCGGTCGACACGATTGTGGGGCCCGGCAACGCGTACGTCGCCGCCGCCAAGAAGAAGGTGTTCGGGCGGGTGGGCATCGACTCCGTCGCGGGCCCCAGCGAGATCGGCGTGCTGGCCGACGCCACCGCCGACCCCGAGTTTGTGGCCGCCGACCTTCTCTCGCAGGCTGAACACGACGAACGGGCCTCCGCGATCCTTCTCACCCCTCACCGCCCGCTCGCCGAGGCCGTCCAGACGCACGTCGAGCAGATGGTTCCCGGCCTTCCGCGGGCCGACGTCATCGAACGGTCGCTGGCCGACTACGGGGCCTGCATCGTGACCGACACGATGGACGCGGCAATCGACCTCATGAACGAGCTCGCCGTGGAGCACCTGGAACTTCACACAGACGATCCGTGGCGAACCATGACCCGCATCCGCCACGCAGGGGCAATTTTCCTGGGCGAGCACTCCTCCGAGCCCGTGGGCGACTACTTCGCGGGCCCCAACCACGTGCTGCCCACCGGCGGCACGGCCCGCCACGCCTCGGCCCTCGGGGTGGACGACTTCGTGCGCACGCAGTCCGTCCTCTCCTACTCGCAGAAGCGCCTGAACAAAACCGGGCCGCAGATTGCGACCATCGCCGAGGCGGAGGACCTGCAGGCCCACGCCGAGGCGATCCGGACACGACTCGACCGCGGCACCGACGATGGACCGGGTTCGAAAAAGCCGTGACCCCGGAGACATTGTGCCTGCCCGCTGGTACTTTGGTGCCCCTTGTTCGCTTTTCCCTTCGGTTCGCTGTTCCCTTCGATACGTCCCGCCGGGCCCATGGCCGTAGACCCTGACTCTCCGTCCCTCGACGACGTGCTCCAGCACATTCGGCCGGCCGTACGGGCCCGGAGTGAGTACATCGTGGACATGCCGGAGGGGATTGACGTGAAGCTCAACCAGAACGAGAGCCCCTTCGACCTTCCGGAGGGCCTCAAGGAGGAGCTGCTCGACGCACACGCGCAGGTGGCAATGAACCGCTATCCCTCCGAACAGCCGGAGGACCTGCGCCACGCACTCGCGGAGTACGATGGGGTCGCCCCCGATCAGATCCTCGTCGGCAACGGCTCCAACGAAATCACCTACACCTTCGGCCTTGCCTTTCTGGACGCGGGCGATCCGGTGGTCCTGCCCCGCCCCATGTTCTCTCTCTACGAAAAGGTGATGCGCCTACAGGAGGCCGACCTTACCATCGTGCCTCCCCGAGACGACTTCGGGTTCGACGCAGATGCCCTGGCCAGGGCCGCGGCGGAGACCGACGCCGTTCTTACGATCCTCACCACCCCCAACAACCCGACGGGGCTGGCCATGACGCTCGACGAGCTCGAGCAGGTCGTGAC
Organism: Salinibacter sp.; assembly: GCF_036626415.1. GTDB lineage: Bacteria > Bacteroidota > Rhodothermia > Rhodothermales > Salinibacteraceae > Salinibacter. The sequence continues at coordinate 28,553 of NZ_JAZKRW010000007.1, read as the reverse complement.
GGCAAGCTCCGGATTCGTAGTCATCGACGAGGCGTACGTCGAGTTCAACCCGGAAGGCACCGCCCTCGACCTGCTCGACCGGCACCCCAACGTACTCATTCTTCGCACACTCTCAAAAGGGTTCGGGCTGGCGGGCGCACGGCTCGGGTATCTTCTGGCCCACCCCGCCGTGGTGACAGAGCTCATGAAGGCGCGCCTGCCCTTCATGGTGGATCGCTTCGCTGAGCAGACGGCCCTCGCGGTGCTCCAGCGTCCAGACCTGATTGCAGACCGTGTGGCGCGCATCGAAACGTCGATCACACGTCTCACCGAGGCCCTCCAAGCCCTGGGCGCGGTCGAGGTGGTGCCGTCGGCGGCAAACTTCGTGATCTTCACAACGCCCGTGCCGGCCGATACGCTGCAGGAGCACCTGGCCAACCGCGGCGTCCTGGTCCGCAACATGGGCGGGTACCCGGAGTTGGACGGGTATCTGCGCGTCAGTGCGGGGACCGAAGAAGAGAACAACGCGTTTTTGGACGCGTTGGAAGTGTCGCTTGAAGAGGCGGGGGTCGTCTCCAGCAGGTAATCCCCTCCTGCAGATCGGCGAGGGGCGCCGGCGCTTTACTTTCGGGCATTGAGCACTCTCTCCGAATTCACTGAGTTCGCGATGGATTTTACTCGTGTAGATATCATTGGTCTCTCCACCAGCCCTTCCAGCGGAGGGGCCTACGCCCTCGTCTTGGGGGAGGTGGAAGGCAATCGACGCCTGCCGATCATCATCGGGGCGTTTGAGGCCCAGGCGATCGCGCTGGAGCTGGAAAAGATTCAGCCCCCGCGCCCGATGACGCACGACCTGCTGCGCGACTCCTTTGAGGCGGTGGACGTGGACGTGACGGAGGTCGTCATCGACGAGCTCCGAGAGGGCACCTTCTTCGCCAAGATCCGATACCGCCACGACGGGGAGGAACACCAGCTCGACTCCCGGCCCAGCGACGCCGTGGCGCTCGCCGTCCGGGTGGATGCCCCCATCTTCGTCGCCCCGGCGGTGTTGGACGAGGCCGGGATCGTCGCCGAGGACGAATCGGACATCTCCTCCCTCGCTGAGCAGGCGGAAGAAACGTCCTCCTCGGAGGAAGAAGAGGGGACCGAGCTCGAACAGATGCAGAAGCAGCTTGAGGAGGCCGTCGAACAGGAAGACTACGAGCGCGCCGCCGAGCTCCGCGACGAAATCCAGCGCCTGGAGCAGGAGCAGCAACAGAACCAGAATTGACGCCTCCTGGTCGGCCGTTCGCTCCTGGCGAAGCCCTGCGGGATTTGTGCCCGCGGCTTCGCCTTTTTTATTGCCCGTCGTTCCCCCTTCCCATCGCGCATCTGCTCTCCGCACCTCCGGGCCCCCGCCTCACTCTGACCATCGCCGCTCGCCCGCATGCCGTCCTCCATCGACACCGCCGCTCGCCGGGTCTCCCCAGCCTCCCTCGGCGCCTTTCCCGACCTGTTCATCGACTACTGTACCGACTTCGACGCCGTCGCGGACTTCTACCCGGGCGACTGGCAGTCCCGGACGGCCCGGCGGACAGCCGCGGAATCCGCCGCCCAGCGCCCCGCGGACCGCGACGTGCTCGCCGAGACACTGCTCGCCCAAAACGAGCGCTGGGGCCTCGACGCCAGCACCCGCTCTCACATCGAAGCGCTACGGGACCCGGCCAGCATCGCCATCGTGACGGGGCAGCAGGTGGGGCTGTTCACGGGGCCGCTCTACACCATCTACAAGACCCTCACGACGCTCCAGTTGGTCGAGGAGTGGGCCGACCAGACGGGGCGCCCCGTCGTCCCGGTCTTCTGGGTGGAGGGCGAAGACCATGACTTTGAGGAGATCGCCGCGGCGCACGTCCTCCACCGCAACGAGGTCGTGCCGCTCTCCTACGCCCCTGACGTGGAGGACAATCCCGGGGCGGTCGGGCGACTCGCCCTGACCGACGGAATTCACGACGTGGTCGACCAGCTCGACGAGGCCCTGCCGCCCTCCGACTTCAAGCCGGCGGTGATGGAGCACGTGCGCGCCGCCTACAGGCCCGGCACCCGCCTCGAGGATGCCTTCGCCCAGCTGATGCGCTCTTTCTTCGCGGACGACGGGCTCGTCTTCATAAACCCGGACGATGCGCGGCTGAAGGCATTGAGCCGCCCCCTCTTTCGGCGCGAGATTGAGTCCCCACAGGCCTCCGCCGCGCAGGTGGGCGCGGCCAGCCGAGCGCTCCGTGATCGGGGCTACCACGCGCAGGTGACGGCCCGTCCGACCAATTTGTTCTGGCTCGGCGACGACAGCCGCCGGGCGCTCGACTGGGAAGAACACACCTTCCGGCTTCGTGGCACGGACCGCACGTTCTCCCAATCCGAGCTGCTTGATCATCTCGACGAGACCCCCGAACGCTTCAGCCCCAACGTCGTCTTGCGGCCGCTGATGCAGGACCACCTCCTCCCCACGGCCGCGTACGTGGCGGGCCCCGGCGAGGTCTCCTACTTCGCCCAGTACGGCGGCGTGTACGAGTGGGCGGGCCTGGACATGCCCCTCATCCATCCGCGGGCGAGTGTCTCCCTCGTGGAGGGAAAGGTGCAAACGGTGCTCGACAAGTACGACCTGACGGTTGCGGACTTCCAAACCAACCTGGACCCACTCTTCCAAAATGTGGTCGTCGACACCATGGAGGTCGACGTGGACGCCCTCTTTTCGGAGGCCCTGCCGCAGCTCCACCAGACCCTCAATGCCCTGAAGCCCGAAGTGGAGGCCGTAGACCGGACGCTCGGCGCCTCAACCGAAGCGGCGCGGTCGGCCATCATGGACGAGATGGAGTCGTTGAAGCAAAAGGTCGTGCGGGCCGAGAAGCGACAGCAGGACGAGGTTCGGGCGCAACTCCGAAAGGCCCACGTCAACCTTCGCCCGGCCGGGACGCTCCAGGAACGCATGATCAACGTGCTGTACTATCTCAACAAGTACAGTCCCGCCCTGCTCAACGACCTGCGGCACGCGCTCCAGACCGACACCTCTGCCCACCAGGTCGTGGAAGTATAGCGGGACGAACGCCCGCCGCGACCGCCCGCCGATCGTACCGAACAGACCCGCTCCCCCCTTTTCATGGAGGAAGACTCACCCTCGGAGGCCCTCTTCAGCCCGCTCATCGAACACGCCATCGAGCTATCGGCGCAATGGCACGACGGCACCTACCGAAAGGGCGTCTGGCGCGACCCGGCGTTTGAGGTGCCCGAGGGCGAAGAGATTCAGATTCCGGTCATCGCCCATCTCGCCGCCGTAGCGTCCATTGTGCGCCGGGCGGGGTGGGGAGAGGTGCCCGTGGCCGCCGCCTACCTGCACGACGCGATTGAGGACATAAACCAGCACGGCCAGCGCCTGCGACGCAAGCAGCTCCGGGATGCCGTGGGGGCGGAGGTGGCCCGGCTCGTGGCGCAGGTGTCGGAGCAGAAGCTCGACGACGATGGGGAGATGCGGCCCTGGCGGGCCCGCAAGGAGGACTACCTGGACAGCATCCGCACGGGCTCCCCGGACGCCGCCGCCATCAGCCTGGCCGACAAGATCCACAACCTGTGGTCCATCACCCAGAGCCTGGAGGCCGGCGAGGATATTTTTGCGGCCCTGAGCGGCGCCCCCGAGGCACAACAGTGGTTTCACGGAGCAGTCCTCGACGCCTCCACGCACCACGACGATCCGCGCCTCGATCCGATGCGCGAGCGCCTGCAGACGGAACTCGATCGGTTCGACACCGCCCTCCGCCGCGCGGAGTAGGTCAACGGGAAACCGGTTGGAGCAAGGATGCCCCTCTCCTCTACAGGGCTCTCTCTTACTCGTCTGCCACCCGTACGATGCCCCGCACCAGCTCCATCAGGTCTCCCCGCACCCGCTCACTGACTTCCAGCACCTCGTCGTGGTCGAGGGCCCCAGCGGCCAGGCCCGCTGCCGGGTTTGTGATGGTGGAGAGGCCGAGCACCGTCATGCCGAGCCGGTGCGCCTGAAGGACCTCTGGCACCGTACTCATCCCTACTGCGTCGGCGCCCAGGTGCTCCAGCGCCCGCACCTCTGCCTTGGTCTCATAGTTGGGCCCCAGCGTCCAGGCGTAGGTGCCCCGCCGGGCCTCCAGGCCCAGGTCAACCGCCACCTGCTCGGCCCGGGTCGTCCACGCCGGGTCGTAGAACGCCGCCGCGTTCTCGTGCGCTCGGGCCGGCTCCGCCCCGGCGCCAACCCCCGGACTGGCAAACGCCATGTTGAGGTGGCCGGTGATGAACATGAGCGTGCCGGGCTCGAAGGTGCGGTTGATGCCGCCGGCCGAGTTGGTAACGAGCATGCGATCGGCCCCGAGGGCGTGGACGAGCCGCACCGGCATCGCAACTTGCTGCACCGGATAGCCCTCGTAAAGATGCACCCGCCCCTGCACAAAAACGACCCGGGACGCCTCCAGCGTCCCAAACACGAGCGTCCCACTGTGCCCCTCTACGGTCGACGTGGGGTAGTGGGGGATGTCGGTGGTGGAGACCACCGTCGTGTCGTGCGCCGCCTCTGCCAGGCGCCCCAGTCCCGACCCCAGAATGAGCGCCATCTCGGGGGCCCAGCCGACCTGATCTCGGACCGCGGCCACCGCGGCATCAAGATCTTCGGCGTCGTGCACGGTGGCGTCGGAGCGCAGAGCGGCGGCGGTTGAGCGGGACATGGACGGAGCGATGGGGGCGAGAGAAACGACAACGACACTTCGAAAAACGCCTCGGGGAGGTCCTCGATCCTGTAGGCCTAGCCGGCCCGCAAAATACGGTAGTTGCGGAGGCTCCAGAGCAGCTGCTCCACGATCACGCGCAGCGTCGTGGTGAGGGGAATCGCCATTAGCATCCCCACGATGCCCCCCAACTGGGCCCCCGCCAGCACCACGAAGAGAATCACGAGCGGATGGGTTTGGGCGGCACGCGAGAAAATGAGGGGTTGGAGCAGCACGTTATCGGCCAGCTGGGTGAGGGCCATGGCGAGGGCCACCCCCGGCACGAGCGACACGTCTCCCGTCTGGGCAATGCCCACGAGCGTCCCCGCCAGGAAGCCCAGGAAGGGCCCAAAATAGGGAATGGTGTTGGCCAGGCCGGTAAAAATGGCGATGGCGATGGCCCCCCGCAGGCCGACGATCCACAGGAGGATGGAGGCAATGATCGCAATGGCCGTCCCTTGAACCAGCAGGGCCCGAAAGTACCGGCCAATGTTCATCTCCACCTTCGCAAGGATGGACAGGGTCACCTCAAAGTACCGATTGGGGACGAGGTGGAGCAGACTCCGCCGAATTCTAAGCTCGTCTTTGAGCAGGAAAAACGTGACGAACGGCACGATGACGACGGCGTACACGATGTTCGTGAAGACGCTCACGACGGAGCCGACCGTCTCGGCGACCTGTTGTCCCTCCACCAGATCGCCCCGCATGAGCGATGTGGCCACCTGGCGGACATTTTTTTCCAGTACCCCTTTCTCCAACGGAACGACGCCCTGGACCTGTGCCTCAATGAGATTGGCAACGTACGCGGCCGTATCGACGGTGATGAGCTGCGACAGGTCCTGCACCTGGCGCGTGATGAACGGCACCACCGACGTGACCACCACCACGATCACCCCCAAAAAGACCGTGAACGCCATCAGAATGGCCGGCACCCGTCCTACGCCGAGCCCCTGAATGTAATCGACAGGGGGCCGAAGCACATACGCGAGAAGCCCGCCGACGATGAGATACAACACGATCCCGGCGAAGTACCAGAGCATCCACCCGGCGGTCACAACGGCCGTGGCCCCCAGCAAAAAGCGGACAATTTTGTCGAACGTGAAGGTCCCGGACGCCTCGCCGGGCGGACGTGACGCACCCGCGCGGCCGCCCCTCCGAGGGGAAGAGGGCGTCCGGTCGGAAAGGGCCGTCGATGTCTCCGAGGACGACGGCGCTCCCCCATCGGTGCGTGGGGGCTCGTCGGGCGCAGAAGAAGACGGATTGGATCCGTCGGGCATACGGGCGGGCGAGCCGTGTCGAAGAATACCGTGTCGAAGAAAGGAGTCGCCGGACAGAGGCAACCACGTCGTTCCCGTCCCTGGGTCCCTGGCTACACGGGGGGGTGCCCCCCGTCCCGTTCGAGCTCATCAAGGATGGGCCGGATGGTCTCGGACGTAAAGCCGCGCCGGCGAAGGTAGCGGTACATTTTCTGCCGGCGCCGGCGCGGATCGTCTTCGTCGGCCAGGCGTGGCCACCGGGACTCGGCGTGCTCCCAGGCCGCGGCGGTTGCGTCTTCATCCGCAAAAAGCGTGTCAACCGCCACGTCGGCCAGGTGCCGGTCGATGCCCCGTTCCTCTAGCTCCCGCCGGATGCGCACGGGGCCGTACTTTTTGCTGGAAAAGCGGTTGTGGGCGTAGTCGTGCGCGTAGGCCTCGTCGTCGAGGTACTCCAGTTCGTACAACCGGGCAATCACGTCGTCGATCACGGGCGCCGACACGTCTTTGCGCTTGAGCTTTCGCCGCACCTCTGTCTCCGTACGGGGCTTGTGTGCGAGGTAGTCGAGCGCCGCTTGCTTGGCGTTCACGTACTGCTCATCGGCCTCGATGTCACGTACGTCCTCGGGAGCAAGGGTCATTCCCACCGTCAGGCCGTGCTTCACGACGATGTCCTCGTGCACCCCAAACGCAAACTCCTCGTCCAGAAAGACCGACACCCGGTCTTCGTTGTTGACTTGGGGGTCGAGGCGCGTAATTGTTCTCTCTGGCATCCCCTCAGACATGCGACGGAGTCGGGTTGCGGGATAGCATACACACTGGATGGCCTTCTGTCGGCGTATGGCCACGGTCGTTGTATGCCCGGTCTCCGGTCTGGATTCTCCGCGGTTCCTCTCTTCTACAAACCCTTTTACGGAACGTAGCACTGCTGCTCTCCTGCCGACGTGACCGAACGGCGCAACGAGTCGATCGCGACCGCCGTGGCAACCCCGAGCCCCCCCTCTACGTTTGAAATGGGCTCACGCCGCTCGGGGTCGTCTCGACTCCGAGCGAACGCCGCGAATGCGGTATCGCCCCGGGTAAGCGTTGCGGTAAGATCGTGCCCGGGAAACGCTGAGGTGCTGTCTTCGACGGGCACCGCATAGACCCCCCGCCACGCTCGTTGCCCGTTTTGGGTTCGGAACTGATCCTCCCGCCGCACATCCACCGGCTCCAGGAAAAAGTTGATAAAGCGAGACGAAGACTCGGTGGTGTCCGGGTTGAGCTGTGGCCGTACCCAGTGGGTTGTATCCGCCCTTTCGGGCCCCGTCCCATTCGGCCACGTCAACGATACATCGACTGGATAAAGGTATCCCCGCTCCGCAGGAATGTCGAGCGAGTCGCGGCGCAGCGAATCAACACGGACGGCCTGCACCGGGGCCTCCGGCACCTCCACGCACACCTCCTTCAGATCGATGGGCGGCGGCGTCCGCCCCTGCGCCCGTGCAACCTCGCCCCGCCACCGAGCCGTGAGGGCCCAGGAAACCCCCGCGGGGACCGTCTCCGGGGTCCTTCCAGGAACGTACCGTCCCGGACGCGAGTCGTCCGCCTCGTAGACGACCGTCCGGTTGCCCAGCACAAGCTCAACGGTCGCCCCCTGCGCCGCCTTCTCGTCCCGACGGCCCGGCGCGTCAAGCGGACGGGTCCGCCGAAGCGTGATTGCAGGAAGGGGACGGTCGGTTTTTAGAAACGCCTCGACCACAAGCGGCTGCGGCTCTGTGGGCTCCACCAGGTCGCACCGTCCCAGAATCAGGAAAAGTCCTACCGTCAGGAGCACGCCCCCGAGGGCCCGCAGTATGTGGGTTCCGGTCTCTCGTCTCATCAAAAGACAGTTTGCGCGCTTGATGCCGAGCAGCTCTGCGGCGACCCCTCGTGTCTGGCCAGCGCACACCGTGACAAGCGTGCCATCGGCCTGTCATGTGCACCCGCCCCGTCCACGAACGCCCTACAGCTCCATCTTCAGCTCCAGAAGGGGAAGAATCGGCAGCCCCCGCCGGCGGTTGACGTTGATGCCAGTCTCGGTCGGCCGGTACGTCTGATCCTGAATGTTGTCGCGGTTGAGGACATTGAAGATGTCCGCCGTGGCGGTCCAGTCCGCGGACAGCAATTGGAACTGGTAGCCCACGGTCAGGTCCACTCGCAGGTACGGCGGGAGCCGCCCGTTGTGGATCTGCGGGCGATGCAGGTAGGTGGTGGCGGCGGGGGCCGTGGGGTCGCCCAATTCATAACGCGCCTCGGGGACCGTCACCGGATACCCACTGCGCAACTCCGCAGCCACCGTGGCCCGCCAGTGGTCCCCATCCCACCCAAGCGTGCTGCGGACCGACACGGGCACGTCCAGTCCCGATGGGCGCCAGCGGAGGCCCGATCGGGCCGGGGCCCGGACGAAGGTCCGCCCCGTATTCATCGAGAACCGTGCCCGCCACGGGCCCTGCTCGTAACGCGTGCTGACCTCGATGCCGTAGGCACGCTCGGCCCCCGTCACGTACTGTCCGAGCAGTGCCCCGAGTTCAATGCCGGGGCCGTCGATGCCCTCTTTCTCCTGAAACACGTCGGCCGGGACGAGGGTGTGGCGCGTCTCTCGGGCGTATGCGTCAAGCTCCAGGGTCCAGCCGGGCCGCAGCTGCGTGAACGTTCCGAGGCCCAACTGCCCCCCCGTCGCGGGGCGCACGCGATCGCTCGCCGGGATCCAACGGCTTGACACCAGATCGTACGCCAACGAATACCGGTCGCGGAGGCGCTGCAGGTACTGTACGTGGAGGCCCGCACTCCCCTCAACAACGAGCCACCGCGGATGCACGACATGCTGCACGCTAAGCCGAGGGGAGAGGTGCGCGTAGTTGCCCCCGCTAAAATAGCTGGCCCGCACCCCTGGCTCCACCGTCCACCGCGGCGTCGGGGTCCACGTGTCCTGCACGTATCCAGCCACCTTCGCAGCGGAGACTCGGCTTTCCTGCTGGCGACGGGTGGACGTCCCACTCGACCGCTGCAGATCGCTGTCGAGGGTGCTTTCAAATTGAAGCGTGGAGACCTCCAATCCTGCAGTCAGCTCATGGCTCACCGAGTGGTGATAGTCGGCCTGCACCGTCACCCCTGCGTCGGCGAGCTGAACCCGATAGTCAGACGTGAGCGACGCGGTCGTGGTCGGTTGCACGAGCGACGCCTCCTGGGCCCGGTACCCGGAGTAGTAGCCCGTGGTGGTGACAAACACATCGTCGCCGGCAAGATACCGGTGCTGGCCGCTGACAACCTGATTTTCCCAGTTCTGAGCCACCTCAAACAGAAGGTCGGCCGGGCGAAGCCAAGAGGAGAAGTCCAGGGACAGGTCAAACGGAAGGCGAAGGTCTAGGTCGTCACGCCCGCGGTAATAGCTGAACGAGAGGCGGTGGTTGGGCCCGAAGCGGTGCGTGAGCTTCGCGCTGGTGTCGAAAAAGTAGTATCCTGTGCGGAGGGTGTCGCGGCGTCCATTGTCTCCCGTGACTGGATGCTGCCGCCCGATGAGCTTATCGAGGTACGAGCGCCGCCCCGAGACCATGAATGAGGTCGAGCTCGTGAGGGGCGACTCGACCCGAAACCGTCCACTCAGCACACTGAGCGCCGCCACCGCCTTCGGCTCACGTCGGCTGCCGTCCTTCATCTGTGCGTCGAGCACAGCCGACAGGCGCCCCCCATGCTCCACGGGGAAGGTCCCGCGGTAGAGGTCCGTCGAGCGAAGGGTCTGGGTTTGGAACGTCGAGATCAGGCTGAAGGCATGCCACGGATGGTAGACCGGAGCGCCGTCCAGGAGGTAAAGATTCTGGTCGGGCTTGCCCCCCCGAACACTGAGGCCGCCGCTCGTCACACCCGACTTTCGGATGCCCGGGGTCCACTGGAGGGCGCGGAAGAGGTCCGGCTCCCCGAACGAGGGCAGCCGGTCAAGTCGATTCAGGGCAACCGACTGCATGCCCGGGAGGCGGTCATTGTCCTTGAGGCTCGTGGATCCGGCCTCTACGACGACGCCCTCCGATTGGATGGACGTGCCCGACAGTGAGATGCGGACGGGCTCGGCCCCGGCCGTGAGCGTGGTATCCACCGACCGGTACCCAAGGTACGAAATGCGCACTACGTAGTCCTCCGGGGGGAGGCTAGACAAGACAAAATAGCCGTCCTGGTTCGTCGTCGTCCCGGCCTTAAGCTGCGTAAGGTACACGTGTGCCCCCGGCAACCGCTCGCCCGTCTTTGCGTCCACCACATATCCCTTGAGCGAGGCGCGCGGCGCGGCCTCTTCGCGCCCCTCATCAGAATTCGCCACGAGCACGTACTGCCCGCGGCGCACCCGCTCGGCCCGGACGCCCGTGCCGTCCAGCACACACCGGAGGGCCGCTTCCCGATCCGAGCCGGCATACGAACAGCTCGTCGTACGTCCCTGCACGAGCCGCTCAGCGTAGACGAGGTCGAGATCCGTTTGGGAGCGCACCTCTTCGAGGGCCTCCGTTAAGGAAGCGCCGGGCACGCGGACATTGATGGGCTCTTGCGTCTGGGCCTCCGCCTCACACACGCCCCCCCATACCACCAGGACCCCAATGACGACGTACAGGAAGCGCGGCACAGTCCTCGCTGGGATGAACCTAAAGGGACAGGCAAGGACTGTCCTACTTTCGACAGGGGCCTTCGTTCAGCGACCTCCATATTCGCCGGCCTCTTCAAGAGGGGTGCCCCCCCACGCGCCCTCCCACAAAGACGCTCAGGAAGCGGGTTCGAGCTGGTAGGCGTCCTCTTCCCTGCGCACGTCTGCACCCAGCGTACGGGCGATCGTGTTAAGCACCTGCTCGACCGGCTGGCCCCGCTCAAAGGTCCCCGTTACGGGCTCGTTGGCCAGGGCCGGTGCCACGGTGATGGACACTCCGTAGTGATCACGCAACTGCTCCGCAATGGCGCTCGTGGGCACAGCCCGAAAGACAAAGAGGCCGGTCCAGTCCAGCGTCGCGGTAAGGTCCACCGGGGTCGGAGAGGTGGGGGCGTCTCCCTTTCGGACCATGCTGCGCTCGCCGGGGGCCAGCACCACCGGTTCGGCTTCGTCTTCCTCGTCCGGCCCCACGCGAACTTGGCCATCTACGAGCACAACCTCCGTGGTGTCGGTGCCGGCCGCAACCCCAAATTGCGTTCCGAGCACCTCCGTGCGGGCCGCGGGCGTGGTCACCACAAACGGAGCGCCGTCTCGAGAGACCACGTCGAAGTACGCACGCCCCCGCGCCAAAGTGACGCGACGCTCCTCGGCCGTGCTCATGTCGGGGCTGTAGGACAGGGTGGACGCCCCCACAAGCCGGACCGTCGACCCATCTCCGAACTCCACCTGTCGCTGCTCACCGGCCTCGGCCGTCACGGTCATCCGATTTCCCTCTTCTGGCCCGTAAAAGACGGCCAGCACGGCGGCACCGAGCAGGAGAGCCGCAACAGTGAGGCGCCACACCCAGCGGCGCTCAAGTCCTTCTCCACGGGAGGCGGCAGACCGTCGAGGGCCTCGTTCATTTCGGTCCGACGACACGCGACGCTCCGCACCGGCCCCTGCGTCCCGAATCTCTTCACGGTGTTGCGCCCACACCGTCTCGAAGTCGGCCCGTTCGTCTTGAATCCGCTCCACCACCTGTTGGAGTGCTGGAACAGCGTCGATGGCGTCGGCAATGTCGTCGCGGGCCGCGTCGAGGGCCTGGGCCTCTTCAGGGGTAAGGGGCCCTTCCCCCTCATCGTCCAAGGCATACAAGACGAGAAGGCGCCGGTCGGGAAGAGCCTCCTGCAGATGCTCACGCAGCCGAGCGCGCACCTGTCGCCAGCGCGCCCATCCCTCAGCCAGGGCCGGATCGTCCTCGAGTCGCTCCCGCAGCTCCGCCCGCTGCTCGGGCGAAAGGGGTTCTTCAAATAGAAGGGGAGCGTACGTGTCGTCCATGGTCCAAAAATCATGTCCGTCAGCAAAAGAACCGACTCCGAGGGCGGCCGCCGCACGGGGCACTTCTCCCCCTCGGATTTGTCCACATGTAGTCAGCCGCCGCCGGCACGGGGAAAGTAACAGACCCGGAATTTTGCCTAGAGGCCCAGAACCCACAGAAGAGGGAGCAGCACGCTCAGAGCATCCTTCATGGTCTCGAAGGCGCGCTTCACTTGCATCTTCACCGCCGCCTCGGTGGTGTCCAGCATTTGGGCAATCTCGCGGTACAGGTATCCGTACTCGCGCAGCTCCATAATCCGACGCGCTTTGGGGGTCAGGGTATCGAGGGCCTTCTCCACGTCCACGTGGGCACTCCGGTCCTCCGGATCCGTCGACTGCCCCAGGGGAAGCTCCGGATCGCGGAGGCGCTCCTTCATGTCGTACCGTCCGCGGTAGTAGTCCTGCAGTTCAAACAGGGCCGCCTTCATGGCGAACGACTTCAAACTCCCTGGCTTCTTCAGGTCATCGAGGCTTTCATGAATGCGCACCAGCGTATTCTGGACCAGATCATCGACATCGGTCTCGTCCCCGATGCGCTTGATGAAATAGCCCCGCAAAATGGGCTCCAGGCGACGGAGAAGCCCGTTCCGGGCCTCCTCGTTGCCGGCCTGGGCCTCGCGCACATGATCCGGATCGAACGCAGACTCAGGCATGGCCAGGAGGGAATACGGCAAACGGGCAGGAACGGCGGCAGCGCACACCACTTTTCTCGGACCGAACGGGCGTGGAGCCGCTCCGGCGAACCGATGGGGCCCCGCGTCGTATAAGTGATGGTTCTACCGAGGTCATGGGAGTTGTCAATTCGAAGCAGATGCCTCGACGTTTATGCCATGCTGATTGTCCGGTCGTGCCTTCCGATTTACCCTCCTCTGGACACGACACACGGCCGGACGGCACACGCTCCCGCACCGCATGTCTCGCACACACTGTCCTACCTAAACTCTCAGCACGACTATGAGCCTGTACGACCTGCACGACGCGACGCTTAACGACATGGACGGAGAGGGGTTCGCCTACTCGGAGAAGACCGTCTACGGCAAGGCCTACAAAGGAGTCTTCTTTGGGGAAAACGAAGAGAAAATCGAAGACCTCGCCAGTGAAGAGGACGACGCCACCTTTGAGGGCATTCTCTATGATCGGAGCCGCGAGCGCGAAAAGAGCTTCTCGGTCGAGGTCACGGACGTGGTGAGCACCCCGTCCGGTGAGCGGGCCGACTTCGTGGCAACAGAGAAGCCGTAGGACGCCCGTCGGGTCCATCCGTCGTGTGATGTCCGAACACGGAGGCCGCGCCCGCCAGTCGGGTCGGCCTCTTTTTTATCTCTCGCCTTGAAGATCCGCAAGCACGTCCACCCATCGGCTACCATCCGGCGTTCGGCGGTTCCGGGGGCGGGGGGGACGCCTCCGACGATTCTTGGGCCGAGGGGGCTGTGCCTGTCGGGTACGAGACGACCTCTAGCCGCACCTCCGCAAGCCCATCACGAATCATGTCTAGGCGCCCGGCCGCCGTCTTTGAGAGGTCGATGATGCGGCCCCTCTTGAACGGCCCTCGGTCGTTGATGCGCACGACGACGGACGGCTGAGCAGGGGCGTCGAGTCGGGTAGCACGCACGCGAGTGCCAAACGGCAGGGTGCGGTGGGCGGCCGTGAGTCCCTCGTGCTCGTAGACTTCTCCGTTGGCCGTCGTCCGGCCCACAAACTTGTCGGCGTAGTAGCTGGCGATTCCTTCCACGTCGGGAAGCCCCCGCTCGCCCACGTGCTGCGTCGACCCACACCCTACCAGCAGTCCGCACAGCAGAAGCAGCGCCCAGCGGGGCCCCAGACGGGTCTCCTCTGCTGCTAGACGCGGTCGAATCCTCATGAGAATTTGGGCAAGACGGACACTCAAGGCACATCGTCGTCCATCGGAAAGCAGTGACGGATCCAAGGTTCCTCGTCACGAGTGGCCCCCTCCGGGCCCGAATGCTCCAGGGTCGACGCAACGGGCCGTTCCGCCTTCCTGCCACGCTCGTTCGTTGAAACGTTCGCGTACTAATTTGAAGCGCTCCCTCAAACGCGGTGTGGGACGGAACCGAGCCCACCTCCGCATTTTCAAGAGACTCCGCGTTCTCGCCCAGTTTATTTGCGCGTCTTCATGCTTGGCACGATCGGCGAGTTTCTTCTTCTGAGCGCGTTCGCAGCGTGCGGCGTGTCGGCCGTTGCCTTCTTCTGGGCCGCCCGGACCGACGAAGAAGACCTGCGCGCAGCGCGCACGTGGAAGCAGGCGGGCCGCTGGGCCTGGGGCGCCATGAGCACGGCGGTGGGGGCTGCGTCTGGGGTGCTCTGGTACATGCTTCTCACGCACCAGTACCAGTACGCCTACGTCTACCAGCAGTCGTCCAACGACCTCCCGGGGCACTACCTCTTTTCCACGTTCTGGGCGGGGCAGGAGGGCTCGTTTCTCTTCTGGGTCCTCATGATGTGCGTCGTGGGAGGGCTCCTCATTGGTTATGTCCAGCGAGAGTACGAAACCCCGGTGATGGCCATCGTGGGCCTGTGCCAGATGTTTTTGCTGTCGATGATCGTGGGCCTTCAGTTCGGCCCGGTCGAGATCGGCTCCTCGCCGTTCATGACACTCCCGGAAAAGTTTGCCGACGCGCCCATCTTCCAGCAAAACCCTGGCTTCGTGCCGGCGGACGGGCAGGGGCTCAATGACCTGCTCCAGAATCCCTGGATGACGATCCACCCGCCGGTCCTCTTCCTGGGCTTCTCGGCGATGGTGGTTCCTTTTTCCTTTGCCCTCGCGGCCCTCTGGAAGAAGCGCTACACGCAGTGGGTGCGCCCGGCCCTGCCGTGGACGCTCTTCGCTGTCATGGCGCTGGGCGTGGCCATCGCCATGGGCGGGTACTGGGCCTACGTCACGCTCTCATTTGGCGGATACTGGGCCTGGGACCCCGTCGAAAATTCGTCGCTCGTGCCCTGGCTGCTGGGCGTGGCCGCCTTCCACACAATGCTGGTGCAGAAGAAGAGCGGATCGAGCCAGAAGGCCTCCCTCCTCCTCTCCATCGCCGCGTACCTGTTTGTCATCTATTCCACGTTCCTCACGCGGAGCGGCATTCTGGGAGACGTGTCGGTGCACTCGTTCGTGAGCCTCGGCCTCTACAACCAGCTGCTGCTCTGGATCGTCGTGCTGGGCACCCTCGGCGGGGGCCTGTTTGCGTACCGGTACGGCGAACTGCCCGTGCCCGAGGAGGAGCCGCGCTTCCTCTCGCGAGAGTTCATGATCCTTTGTGGGGCGCTGCTGCTCACCGCCACGGCCGCCGTCATCATCCTCGGCACCAGCGCCCCCATCTTCGGCCAGATCTTCCGCGACAATCCGTCGGCCGTGCCCCAGTCCTTTTACAACCAGTGGACCCTTCCCCTGGCGCTCGGCTTCGTCTTCCTCGCCGGCCTCGGCCAGCTCTTTTGGTGGAAGAAGATGGACGTGGCAACGGTGAACCGCGTTCTGCTGAAGCCGCTCGCCCTGGCCACGGCGAGCACCATCGCTGTGCTGATTCTGACCCCGTTCGCGGAGCAGGCCCTCGTCGTTCCGGCCGGCACCGGGGGCGCCCCCCAGACCGCCTCCGCCAGCCTCACGGGAAGCCTGGCGGACTTCTGGGCGGCGTACGGACAGGCCCTGCAGATGCTGCTCCTGCTCTTCGTGGGCTTCTTCTCGCTGTTCGGCAACGGCGCCGTGCTGTGGCGCATCCTTCGGGGCAACCCCCGCATGGCCGGCGGGGCGCTCTCACACGTCGGCTTTGCCCTCATCATTCTGGGCATCATCGCGTCCAACGGCTTCGATCAGGCCCTGCCCCGCATCGGCGAGCCGACGACTGCGAACGAGGACCAGATGCCGCGCGAGAACTTTGTGGTGGCAAAGGGCCAGACCCGCATCGTGAACGGGTACCAGGTCACCTACGAAGACAAGACGACGACCGACCGGGGCCGCGGCCAGTACCTCCTCGACGTGCGCGACCCGCAGGGACGCACGCACACGTTCGCGCCGGTGGCCTACCAGGGCAGCAACGACCAGTGGTTCAAGCACCCGGACGTGAAGGCGTTCTTGGAGAAGGACCTCTTCGTCGCCGTGACGCCCAAGGAGGCCACGGGCGTCGCGGAGGAAGACGGACCGCCCGGCGGGGAATTTCAACTGGCGGAGAACGACTCGACCACCCTTGGCGACCGCGAGTACGCGGTGGCCTTCCACGGATTCGAGGTCTTGAAGGGGCCGGACGGGGCGATGCAGACGACCGCCTCGGATCCACGCGTGCCGAGTGACGCGCAGATGGCCGTTGGGGCGCGCCTCCGGGTCACGAACCTCAGTACTCAGGAGACCCGGTCGCTCATGCCCATCTACCTCGTGATGAACGACAACTCACAGCAGTACATCGAAAACCGGATCTCGGACTGGGACCTCCGGATGAGCTTTACCGAGATGGACGCAAACAATGGCGAGGCGACCTTCGCCGTAGAGGGGGTCGACGTAATGCCCGACGACTGGGTGGTGGTGCAGGCCTACACGAAGCCGCTCATCAGTGTCCTCTGGGCCGGCATTATTGTGCTCACGCTCGGCTTTGTCGTCTCCATCGGACGTCGCGTGCAGGACATCCGGTTTCGCCGATAAATAGAAAAGGCCGGCCTTCCACCGAGGTCCGATCTGAGACGACACACGTCCGTCTGCATCTGGACCCCCTTGCGCACGGGGCCCCGCCGTCTCCCCATGGCACGCGCAACACCACGGCACGCGCGCCAGGAGAATGGTGCCCCACCTGCAAAGACTCGTCTCGATCTCCTGCAAATCTGTTGAGGGAATAGCCCCCTCCACCGAGCATGGTCACTGTCCGCGAGCACATCGATCTCGACGTCCCGGTGGGCCGGGTGTTTGATTTTATGGATGCGCCCGCCCGCCAGGCCACAATCACGCCGAGCCTGCAGGAGTCCACCCTTCTCGAACGACTGCCCAACGGAGGAGCTCGGGCCCGCTACACCTACCGAATCCTCGGACTGTCATTCTCCGGCGAGGTCCGCGCGACCGACTACGTGCCCGAAGAGCGCATCGTGTGGAGCATGACAGGCGGGTTGCAGGGGACCCTTCGATGGTACTTTGCGCCCATCAACGAAGAGGGGTGCCGATTCACCTACGCGGCAACGTATCAAATCCCCGGCCCGTCCCTGATTCGGCCGTTGGCCCGGTCGCTTGTCCAGCGCTACAACGAGCGCGAGGTCCAAGCCCTCCTGCGCAACCTTCGAAGTCGGGTCGGGGCGTAGTAGCATACCCGTCGTCCCGTCGGACACCAGCGACTTCCCCCCTGCCGCTCCTCTTCAGGCCCCCGTATATGATCATACCATGAATTTAAATTTTCCTTCCATCTTTTCGGGGCAAATTTTTGGGAACCGCTGGGGACTCTGCGAAAAACGTTCGCCTCCAGTTCATCTCTGCTTGATTTTCTTTCTTTCGGAAGCGCTTCTCATCAGAGCATCTTCCGTCTTTGTGCCCCCCTCTTGATTTTCTACGCAGCCCTTGACAGGGAGCCCCGCGTCCTCCTAGTTGGGGGCAGCCTTCAACGGACGACCCATCTGTCATCATGACGTTTCCTGTTCTGCCCACCAGTGTGGCACTCGGCCTGAACCGGTCTCCGGTTCGGAACGGCCGGGTTCTGACGGGTCGTTCAAGCACATTTGAAGGGATGGTCGTGACGAGACGGGTGCCGGATGGACTTCGGATTTCGGCGCTCGTCCTTGTTCTTATTGCGATTCTTGCGGACTGACAACCGACGGCCAATCCCTTCTAAACGATGACACCAGGCATCGTGCGACGCCGAGGGGGTTGGCCCCTCGCACACTCCCCGATGCCCGACGCTTCTTCGACCGTCATCGTGTCCCCCCTTGTGTCCCACGGGATTCGTGTAGGCCGGCCCTTCCTTTCACGGGGAGGTACGGCCTCGGTCCGGGCCGTGAACGTGCCCGTCTGTTCCGCACCGTCCTCGTTGCTCCACACCGCGTTCCCACACACTTGGCCGACCAGCACCGATGCCCACCGACACCCTACAGTCTCCCGACTCCGCGACACCGGCGACAAACGGCGCCCCCGACGCCCCCGTCCTCAAGGGATCTGAGATTTTTGTCCGTGCCCTCGAGGAAGAGGGAGTGGACCGCATCTTCGGCCATCCCGGCGGGGCGGTCATCAAAATCTACGACGCGATGGAGCGCCTCCAGCCGTCGTACGACCACGTGCTCGTCCGCCACGAACAGGGCGGCACGCACGCCGCCGAGGGCTACGCGAAGGCCACCGGCCGCGTGGGCACCGTGCTCGTGACCAGCGGCCCCGGGGCCACCAATACCGTCACCGGCATCGCGGACGCCTATCTCGACTCGGTGCCCATCGTCGTCTTCACCGGCCAGGTGCCCACCCACCTGATTGGGAACGACAGCTTCCAGGAGACCGACACGACGGGCGTCACCCGCAGCATCACGAAGCACAACTTCCTGGTGCGGGACGTGAACGAGTTGGCCTCAACGGTCAAGCAGGCCTACCACATCGCCCGTACCGGACGGCCCGGCCCGGTCGTCGTCGACCTTCCGAAGGACGTGCAGATGAGTGAGGCGCCGTTCGTGTACCCGGAGGAGCCGGGCCTGGATGGCTACTCGGTGCCGGGGGCTGCGGCCCCATCGCAGGTGGACCGCGCCGCGCAGATGATCGAGGAGGCCGAAAAGCCACTCCTTTACTCCGGAGGCGGGACGATCAATGCCGACGCCCCGGAGGCCCTCACGAAGCTCGCCCGTACGGCCAACATTCCGGTGACCACCACCCTCCACGGGCTGGGTGCCTTCCCGGAGACCGACGACTTGGCCCTTGGGTGGCTCGGCATGCACGGCTTTTACCACACCAACATGGCCGTGCAGAACGCGGACCTCATCATCGCCTGCGGCGCGCGGTTCGACGACCGCGTGACGGGCGACGTGGACGAATGGGCACCCAACGCCCAGATCATCCACATCGACATCGACCCGTCGTGCGTCTCCAAAAACGTGTACGCCGACTGCGCCTTGATCGGCGACGCGCAGGAGGTCCTGGAGCAGCTCCTCCCAAAGGTGGAGCCGAAAGACACCGACGACTGGCTCGCACAGATTGACGCGTGGCGGGACGAGTGTCCGCCGTACGAGTACGAAGGGTCCGAGGACGACGAGATCGCCCCGGAGTCCGTGGTGGAGGCGCTCTACGAGAAGACGCAGGGCGACGCGGTGATGGTGACGGACGTGGGGCAGCATCAGATGTGGGTCTGCCAGTACTACAAGTTCGGGCAAACCCGCTCGCACATCAGCTCCGGCGGCCTCGGCACCATGGGCTTCGGCCTCCCCGCGGCGATGGGCGCGGCGTTCGGCATGCGCGAGGGGCGCGACCTGGACGTCGTCTGCGTGAGCGGGGACGGCGGGTTCGTGATGAACGCGCAGGAACTGAGCGTGGCGGCCCGCCACGGGCTGCCCCTCAAGATCGCCGTGCTCAACAACAACTACCTCGGCATGGTGCGGCAGTGGCAGTCCCTCTTCCACGAGGACCGCTTCAGCCACACGGACCTCAAGCCCACGAATCCCGACTTCGTGAAGCTCGCGGAGGCGCACCATTGCGTCGGCCTGCGCGCCCGTTCGCCCGACGAGGTGGGCGACGTGATCGACGAGGCGTGGACGATCGACGACCGACCCGTGGTGATGGAATTTCAGGTGCCAAAGGAGGAGATGGTCTTCCCCATGGTCCCCGCCGGCGCCGCCAGCGACGACATGCTCACGGAAATGTTCAACAAGGAGAAGATGGCGGAGAAGTGATGCGTCTATTGCGTATTTCGTGTTGCGTATTTCGTCGATCAAACCCTGAGATACGCGACACGCAATACGCAA
Source organism: Salinibacter sp. (assembly GCF_036626415.1). Classification (GTDB taxonomy): domain Bacteria; phylum Bacteroidota; class Rhodothermia; order Rhodothermales; family Salinibacteraceae; genus Salinibacter. Next base: position 8,658 of record NZ_JAZKRW010000007.1, on the reverse strand, counting down.
TATTCTGCCCCACCTTGGCACTCTGCTCAGCACTACCTCCCTCGCACAATTTAGGCTCCCCATGTCCGAAGAAACGCTGACTCGCCAACAGATCCGCCGCAAACGCAAGTTCGGCGAGCCGATCCTGCCCGAAGAGGAGGCCGAGACCGAGCAGGAGCACCGGCACATCATCGCCGTGACGCTCGAAAATACGATCGGCGCGCTCAACCGCGTCACGAATCTGTTCTCGGCCCGCGGCTTCAACCTGGAGAGCGTCGCCGTGGGCGAGACCGACGAGCCGTCTGTCGCCCGCCTCACGCTCGTCACGGTGGGCAACGACCGCATCGTGGCCCAGATCACGCGCCAACTCGACAACCTCGTGAACACCTACGACGTCACGGACCTGACCGACGCGGAGCACGTGGAGCGCGAGCTCTGCCTGCTGAAGGTGCAGTACACCTCCGAGACGCGTCCGGAAATCCTCGACATCAAGGACATCTTCCGGGGGCGCGTGGTCAATGTGACGCCGGAAACCATGATTTTAGAGGTGACTGGCCCCACGAAGAAGATCACGGCCTTTGTCGGCATGATGGAGGAACACGGGATCGAGGCGGTGGCGCGGAGCGGACAGGTCGCCATGCACCGCGCGCTCGAGTACGAGGCCCCCAATCCCCTCGCCTCCACCGACGCTGCCCAACCCGAAAATGGCTCCGCCGAGACCTGACCCGCGATCATTCTCCCCCTTGCCTTTTCCCTCTTCCCCCTTACCTCCTACTGAACAGATGGACGTACACTACGACGCCGATCCGTCTCTCATCCGCGACACACAGGTCGCCGTCATCGGCTACGGCAGCCAGGGCCACGCTCACGCGCTCAACCTGCACGACAGCGGGGTCGACGTGGCCGTGGGCCTGCGCCCCGGGTCGTCTTCTCGCTCGAAGGCCGAAGACCAGGGCCTCCCCGTGATGAAGGTCGACGAGGCCGCCGCCTGGGGCGATGTGGTGATGCTCCTCATCCCGGACCAGCACCAGAAGGACGTATACGAGGAAAAAATCGAGGCGCACATGACGCCCGGTACGGCCCTCGGCTTCGGCCACGGCTTCAACATTCACTACGGCCGGATCCAGCCGCCCACGGAGGCGGACGTGTTCATGGTGGCGCCCAAGTCGCCCGGCCACCTCGTCCGCCGCACCTATGCGGACGGGAGCGGCGTGCCGTGCCTCGCGGCGGTCGACCAGGACGCCTCTGGCGACGCGATGGACCTGGCCCTTAGCTACGCCGACGCCATCGGGGGCACGCACGCGGGCGTGATCGAGACCACCTTCAAGGACGAGACCGAAACCGACCTCTTCGGCGAGCAGGCCGTGCTCTGCGGCGGCTCGCAGGCCCTCATCCAGGCCGGCTTCGAAACGCTGGTCGACGCCGGCTACCCCGAGGAGCTGGCCTACTTCGAGTGCCTGCACGAATTGAAGCTGATCGTCGACCTCTACTACGAGGGCGGCCTTAAATTCATGAACGAGTCGGTAAGCGACACGGCCGAGTACGGCAACCATACGCGCGGCCCCCGCGTCATCGACGAGCGGGTGCGCGAGGAGATGACGGACATCCTGGACGAAATTCAGTCCGGCACGTTTGCCGATGAGTGGATTGAAGAGTACGAACGGGGCGCGCCGCGGCTTCAGAACGAACGCGAGGCCTTGACAGAGCACCCGATCGAGCAGGTGGGCAAGACGCTCCGTGGCATGATGCCGTGGCTGGAGGGCGAATCGTCGTCGGACGATGGCGAAGTTGCCGCTGACCCTGGGACGGACTCGGCCTGACTTTTGCTCGACGTGTACTGGCGGCGTGTAAGCGGGCAGAAGGGCCGTCTCGTTTAGCGCCCCTAGATCCGGCGGCCGCCCGCTGAATTTCCGACGCGAAACACTCTCCCCAAATCACTCCGGCCCGGAATGGAAGACACGAACACGTACGAGTTTGCTTGGCTCCCCGGAGACGGCATCGGCCCCGAAGTGACGCGAGAGGCGCTGCGCGTGCTCGACGCAGTGGCGTCGGCCCACGGGTTTGCCTTCACCGCCGAGGAGCACCCCATGGGCGGGGCGGCGCTTGACGCGGCTGGCGTGCCGTTCCCGGATGCGACCCGAACGGCCTGCCTCGAAAGCGACGCCGTTCTGCTGGGCGCGGTCGGCGGACCGGCGTGGGACGACGCGACCAGCGACCGCCGCCCCGAGAGCGGCCTTCTGGCTCTCCGCGAGGCCCTCGGTGTCTACGCCAACCTGCGCCCCGTCATTGTGCCGGAGGCGCTGGCCGACGCCTCGCCCCTGCGCCCCAACCGCGTGGGCGGCACCGACATTCTGTTCGTCCGCGAGCTGACCGGCGGCATCTACTTCGGCATCCCCGAGGGCCGGGCCGACGACGGTGCCCGCAGCACGATGGTCTACTCCGAAGACGAAATCGAACGCATCGCCCACGTCGCCTTCCAGCGCGCACAGCGGCGCGACGGGCACGTGACGTCCGTCGACAAGGCCAACGTGCTGGCGGTCTCGGAGCTGTGGCGGGAGGTCGTGACGCGAGTGTGCGACGACCACTACCCCGACGTGGACCTCCGTCATCTCTACGTCGACAACGCCGCGATGCAGGTCGTCCGCGACCCAAAACAGTTCGACGTGCTCCTCACTGGCAACCTCTTCGGCGACATCCTGTCGGACCTCGCCGCGGCCCTGCCCGGCTCGCTGGGCCTCCTCCCGTCCGCCAGCGTCGGGGGCACGGTGGGCCTCTTCGAGCCGGTCCACGGCAGCGCGCCCGACATTGCCGGCCAGGACGTTGCCAATCCCATCGGCACCATCCTCAGTGCCGCGCTCCTGCTCGATGAAGTCGGAGAACCCGAGGCCGCCGACGCGGTCCGGCACGGGGTCGACGCGGCCCTCGACGCTGGACTCCGCACTGCCGACCTCGCGACGCCCGATGAGGAGCCTGTATCCACGTCTACCTTCGGTCGAGAGGTCGCCACCCGCGCCGCCGACCACACCCACCAGAATGCCTCGGCTTCCCTCTCATGACAGGTACTCGAAGGCTCGAAACAACCTCCATCTTCTGAATCAGATTCCAAATGGCCTTGAAGAAATCGGCGTCTCGGCGATCCCGAAACCGAAACGATCGAAATTCGGCATGTTTGAGCACGCTGACTGAAAGGAAGAGCGTGAGTTCGCCGAATTTCAGCGCCCTGACCGAAGGGAAGAAGTAGTCCCTGGGCTGTGGAGGTCGAGGGAGCTCAGCCGACTTCTTCACAGCCTTGACCTTTTCGTCCATTTTGGGTCAAGCCAAAATGGACACTACACCCAGGATAAAAAGGAAGACCTTCGAACCTGCTCCAGAGCAGAAGAACAGAAGTTCGGTTACAGTTCCGAACACCAGACCAGGCCCCTGTGCCATGAAGTACCCTCTTCCCCTTGACGCACCCTTCCCGGAGACCCGCCGTCTCCGAGGACGGGTCAGCCTGCGCCTTATCGAGCGTCCGGACGTGAGAACCAACGCGGCGTCTGGGCGCAGCCTCACGTTGCTTCCTTGCCGCGGTCAGGACGCCCCTCCGACCTCTTTTTCCTTCCGACGACCTGCATTCAGCCCCCAACCACTCCGATGAGCGACCCCATCACGATTTTCGACACCACCCTGCGCGACGGCGAGCAGGCGCCCGGCGCGTCCATGACCATCCCCGAGAAGGTCCGCATCGCCCGGAAGCTGGCGGACCTGAACGTGGACGTGATCGAGGCGGGCTTCCCCATCTCGTCGCCCGCCCAGACCGAGGCCGTCACGCGCATCGCCACGGAGGTGGACGGCCCCGTCACCTGCGCCCTCGCCCGCACGACGGCGGACGACATCGACGCTGCCGGCGAGGCCCTGGCGGACGGGACCGACACGCGCCTCCACACCTTCATCGCCACGAGCGACGTGCACATCGGGGCGAAGTTCGACGCCCTCGGCGACACGATGGCGGAGAAGCGGGAGGCCATCATCCAGCGCGCCGTCCGCGCCATCAAGCAGGCCCTCACCTACACCGACAACGTCGAATTCAGCGCCGAGGACGCCGGGCGCACCGACCGGGCGTTTCTCTGCGAGATCGTTCAGGCGGCGGCCGAGGCCGGGGCGACGACGATCAACATCCCCGATACGACCGGCTACTGCACCCCCTCGGAGTACGCCGAGCTTCTGGGGTCGGTGGTCGACTGCCTGCCAAATCCGGACGCGATCACCCTCTCCACCCACTGCCACGACGACCTCGGCCTCGCGACGGCAAACACGCTGGCCGGCGTGCGGGCCGGGGCCCGTCAGGTGGAGTGCACGATCAACGGCATCGGCGAGCGGGCCGGCAACGCCGCCCTGGAGGAAATCGTGATGGCGCTCACGGTCCGCGCGGATCAGTTCGACGTGGAGACGGCCGTAAATACCAAGCATCTGACGCCCACCAGCCAGCTCGTGTCCGCGGCGACCGGCTTCCCGGTGCAGCCGAACAAGGCCATCGTGGGCAGCAACGCCTTCAGCCACGAGGCCGGCATCCACCAGCACGGCGTGCTCAAGGAGCGGACGACCTACGAAATCATGTCCGCCGCGGACGTAGGGCAGGACGCCGAGCAGATCCGACTGGGCCGCCACTCCGGCCGCCACGGCCTTTTCAACCGGCTGGACGCCCTGGGCTACGAGGTGCCCGACGCCCACCGCGACGAGATTTACCAGCGCTTCCTTGACCTGGCCGACCGCAAGAAGGAGGTCTTCGAGGAGGACCTGGAGCAGATGATGGAGACCTTCGGTTCCGACGCGGTGGCGTCGGCGAAGGGCCTCGCCGACAACGGCGCCGCAACCAACGGCGGTACGCCGGCCTACCGCCTCCATCACCTCTCCGTACAGATCACCACGGACGAGGAGCCACAGGTTTCGGTGCGCCTCCGCCGCGACGACGGCTCAGTGCGCGAAGAGGAGGCCACGGGCGAGGGACCGGTTGAGGCGGTCTACCGGGCAATCGATCATGCGGTGGACGAGCCCCACACCCTGGTCGACTTCGCCCTCCAGGCCATCAGCGAGGGGGCCGACGCGCAGGGAGAGGTCGAGGTGCACGTGCGGTACGGCGAAAACGAGTTTGTGGGCCATGCCCGAGACACCGATGTCGTGCGCGCCTCGGCCGACGCTTACGTTAACGCGCTGAACCGCCTCGCCGCCGCCCGCACCAACGCCGAATCTGTCGAGTTCGTGCGGAACGGCATTATGACTGCGTACGGGGAGTGAGTATTGCGTAGTGCGTATTGCGTATCGAAGCCTACGATCGGGGCAGCCCTTACGGAATACGCAATACGAAATACGCTTCATCAGCACGCCGCCCCTCGTAGCTTCCTCCTTTCAAATACGACTCCCTCCATGTCCACCGGCACCCTCTACGACAACGTCTGGAACCAACACACCGTCCGCGAGCTTCCCACCGGCGAGACGCAATTGTTCGTGGGGCTGCACCTGATCCACGAGGTGACCAGCCCGCAGGCGTTCGGCATGCTGGAGGAGCGCGACCTGTCGGTGGCGTTTCCGGACCGGACGTACGCCACGACGGACCATATCATCCCCACCGCCGACCTGGAGCGCCCCTTCCGCGACGACCAGGCCGAGACGATGCTGCAGGTGCTGGAGGAGAACACCGCGGAGTACGACATCACGTTCTTCGACCCCACCTCCGGCGCGCAGGGCATCGTGCACGTCGTGGGGCCGGAGCAGGGCCTCACCCAGCCCGGCATGACCATCGTCTGCGGCGACTCGCACACGAGCACGCACGGGGCCTTCGGCAACCTGGGGTTCGGCATCGGGACGAGCCAGATCCGCGACGTGCTGGCGACGCAGTGCATCGCGATGGAGAAGCAGGACGTGCGACGGATTCAGGTGAACGGCTCGCTGGGCGAGGGCGTCTACGCGAAGGACATCATTCTCAAGATCATCGGCGAGCTGGGCGTGGAGGGCGGCATCGGGTACGTCTACGAGTACGGCGGCCCGGCCATTGAAGCGCTCAGCATGGAGGGCCGGATGTCGATCTGTAACATGAGTGTGGAGGGGGGCGCCCGCGCCGGCTACGTGAATCCCGACCTTGCGACGTTTGAGTACATGAAGGGGCGGCCCCACGCCCCGAGCGGCGCGGCCTGGGAGCGGGCGATCGACTGCTGGCAGCAGATTCAGTCCGACCCCGGCGCGACGTACGATGACAAAGTGACCTTCGACGGCTCGGCCATCGAGCCGATGGTAACATGGGGCATCACGCCGGGCCAGGCAATCGGCATCTCGGAGCCGATTCCCGATCCCGACCGGATGGACTCCGGCGACCGGGCCACGGCCGAAAAGGCGCTCGACCACATGGATCTACGTCCGGGCCGCACGATGGAGGGGGTGAACGTAGATGTCGCATTCCTCGGCTCCTGCACGAACGCCCGCATCACCGACCTCCGCGAGGCGGCGTCGCTCCTGGAGCGCCTCGGGCGCCCGGTGGCCGACGACGTGCGGGCGATGGTCGTCCCCGGCTCGCAGGGCGTCAAGAAGCAGGCCGAGGACGAGGGCCTGGCGGAGATCTTCCGGAACGCCGGCTTCGACTGGCGCGGCGCCGGCTGCTCGATGTGCCTCGGCATGAACGAGGACCAGCTGCAGGGCCGCGAGCTCTGCGCCTCCTCCTCAAACCGCAACTTCATCGGCCGCCAGGGCAGCAAGGATGGGCGAACGGTGTTGATGAGTCCTGCAATGGTTGTAGCCGCTGCCGTAAAAGGAGAGGTTACCGACGTTCGGCGATTGATGCGTGAAACGTGAGGCGTGATAACGTGAGGCATGAGAATGCGATCTCCCCAATCACGTATTACGTTTTTACGCTGCTAACGGCGCACTACGAGGCAAGAGGAATCTCTTCAGGAAGCTCCTTCTCACTGTACCCAGAAGCACGATACTGCGGGTCCGGCTCCCGAATTTCTCCGCCTCGCTGATCGGGCACCATCACGAGAAGAAGCCGAATGATCTGCGTCATAAAGTCAAGACGATGAGCAACGACGTCCTCGCCGATGACAAACCGACTTTTGTAATACCAGTCTCGACTCTCTCGTGCTGATCCGAGAGCATATTCGTAGAAGCGGGCACGGTCTTTTCCCGTCCCGCGTGAGTAACCCTCCGCGATGTTCGAACTGATCGACCCAACCGCCCGATAAAGTTGATCCGCAAGCGAATACATCTGCGACTCCTCGTGGAGTGTACGGGTGTCCTGCCAGCATACGTCGGATGCAAACAGACCCAGCCGATAGGCTTCTACATCCCAAAGGGTATCCTCCCGGATTGACGGAGGGACTTGATCCTGCCAGTCAGAAAAATTCATCGCTCAGGGAAAGGCGGCCTTACGATTCACGTTTCACGCATCACGAACCTCATCATGAGTGCCACAAAAGACAAAGTTGTCTCCCAGGTTCAGGGACCGGGCGTCCCTGTCCGGGGAAACGACATCGACACCGACCAGATCGTCCCCGCCCGCTTCCTCAAGGAGGTGACGTTCGACAACATGGGCGAGTACGCCTTCTACGACGTGCGCCGCGACGACGACGGCAGCCTGAACAACCACCCGTTCAACCGCTACCCGAACGCCAATATCCTGGTGGTGAACGAGAACTTCGGCTGCGGCTCCTCCCGCGAGCACGCCCCGCAGGCCCTCATGCGCTGGGGCATCGACGGCCTCATCGGCGAGTCCTTCGCCGAAATCTTCGCCGGCAACTGCCAGGCCCTCGGCCTCCCCACCGCCACCGCCGACCACAACACCGTCGAATGGATCATGGAGCAGGTGACGGCCGACCCGGCGCTCGAACTCACCATCGACGTCGAGACCGAGACGGTCACCGTCGGCGACGAGACGGTCGACGTGACCATCAGCGACGCCCAGCGCGAGGCGCTCCTGCAGGGCATCTGGGACACGACGGCTCTGATGAAGAGCTACATGGATGAGGTGGAGCAGACCGCGGATGCGGTGCCGTATCTGAACGAATTTGCGAACTGCTGACAGCGCCGGACGCCATTCATAGCGTATTGCGTGGTGCGTATTTCGTATCTTTTCAGAGGCTGTCTCGCCCGCTCCACGAGATACGCAATACGAAATACGCAATAGATCCACTTAAATCCCCACCGCCCCCGTCCAGAAATGCCTTCTACCTCTAAAAACGGCCACTCCGACAAAATCCAAAGCCAAGACGTCACTGAGGGCCTCGGGCGCGCCCCGGCCCGGGCGATGTTTCGGGCGATGGGCTACGACGACGAGGACCTCGCCCAGCCGCTCGTCGGCATCGCCAACCCGGCGGCGGACGTGACCCCCTGCAACGTGCACTTGGATCGCATCGCCGACGCGGCGCGGGAGGGCCTTGACGCGGCGGGCGGCACGCCGATCGAGTTCGGCACCATCACCGTGAGCGACGGGATCTCGATGGGGACGGAGGGCATGAAGGGATCGCTCATCTCCCGCGAGGTGATCGCCGACTCGGTGGAGCTCGTGGCCTTCGCCGAGCGGCTCGACGGGCTCGTCGTGATGGGGGGCTGCGACAAGAACATGCCGGGCATGATGATGGCCGCCATTCGCGCCGATCTGCCGAGCGTCTTCCTCTACGGCGGCTCCATCATGCCGGGCCATCACCGCGGGCA
>NZ_JAZKRW010000006.1:0-48913 GCF_036626415.1 Salinibacter sp. | reverse complement strand
CAGCAGCCGTCAAGTGCGCCGGCCTCCGCGGGCGCACCAGCCTCGGGCGGCGCACCGGCGGCCAACGAGGCCGCCCAGGACGACACGTCTACGGCGCCGGCGCAGGACACGACCGAGAACGGCACGGCCGAGGCGGGGGCGACGGAGGCCGCCGCGGAGGAGCACGTGGTGAAGGCCCCGATCGTGGGGACCTTCTACCGCGCCCCGTCGCCCGACGACGATCCGTTCGTCGAAGAGGGCACCAAGGTGGATGAGGGCGATGTGCTCTGCATCATTGAGGCGATGAAGCTAATGAATGAGATCGAGTGCGAGGCCTCGGGAACCGTCAAGGAAATTCTGGTCGAAGACGCCGAGCCGGTCGAGTTCGACCAGCCGCTCTTTGTGCTGGACGAAGGGTAACGAGTTTCCGTCTGTGCTTGTGGCTCCCGAGCGATCCGAAGTCGTTTGCTTTTCGAGCCTGTTCGAAGCTCTTGCTCTTGCTGACCTGAAGGACCGGGGGCGGTCTGGATTGTGATCTTCTGATGCGTGGTGCGTGAGGCCCTCCACCTCGAGCAATGACGCCACACTCCTCACGCGTCACGTTTCACGATTCACTTCTCCCGAAACCCCGCACCTCACACAGGACCCTGCTGATCCCGAATGAGTGACTTCCAAAAAATTCTCATCGCCAACCGCGGCGAGATTGCATTGCGCGTGATCCGCACCTGTCACGAAATGGGCATCAACACCGTGGCGGTGTACTCGACCATCGACCGCGACGCGTTGCACGTTCGCTTCGCCAGTGAGGCCGTGTGCATCGGCCCAGCGGCGTCCGGGGAGAGTTATCTGCGGCCCGACCGTCTCATCGCCGCCGCGGAGGTGACAGGGGCCGACGCCATCCACCCCGGCTATGGCTTCCTTGCTGAGAACGCCGAGTTCAGCCAGATCTGTGCCGACAATGACATCGAGTTCATTGGGCCTTCCGCCGACACCATCGCGCTGATGGGAGAGAAGTCGAGGGCGAAGGAAGAGATGAGCAAGGCGGGCGTGCCCATCGTGGAGGGGTCGGACGGCACAATCGACGATCTGGACACGGCCTACGAGGTTGCCACCGACATCGGGTTTCCCGTCATGGTGAAGGCCGCCGCGGGCGGGGGCGGCACCGGCATGCGGTTGGTGCGGGAGGCTGAGGGGTTCGAACGGGCCTTCAACGGGGCCCGCTCCGAGGCCGACGCGGCCTTCGGCAACCCCGCGGTCTACATTGAGAAGTTTGTGGAGAAGCCGCGCCACGTCGAGATTCAGGTCCTGGGCGACGGGCAGGGCAACGTAATGCACTTCGGAGAACGGGAGTGCTCCATTCAGCGCCGTCATCAGAAGCTGGTGGAGGAGTGTCCCTCCCCGATCATGGACGAGGAGCTCCGCGAAGAGATGGGCGCGGCGGCCATTCGGGGGGCGGAGGCCGTAAACTACGAGGGCGCCGGCACGGTCGAGTTTCTCGTCGGGGCCGACCGCAACTTCTACTTCATGGAGATGAACACGCGCATTCAGGTGGAGCATCCCGTGACCGAGGAGGTCACCGACTGCGACCTCGTAGAGCATCAGATTCGGGTGTCGATGGGGGAGACTGTCGATTCGAACGAGCGTCCCCCCATGGAGGGACACGCCATCGAGTGCCGGATCAACGCCGAGAACCCCTTCCAGAACTTCAGTCCCGCCCCGGGTGAGATTACGGCGTTCCATCAGCCCGGCGGGCATGGCATCCGGATTGACACAGCGGCCTATTCGGGCTACCGCATCCCGCCCACCTACGACTCCATGATCGCGAAGCTGATTGCCTACGGCAAGACCCGCGAGCAGGCGATCCGGAAGATGCGCCGGGCGCTCGACGAGTTTGTGGTGGAAGGCGTGGACACCACGATTCCGTTTCATCAGCAGTTGATGGACGACCAGCGGTTCAACGAGGGCAACTTTGACACCCGGTTCCTCGATGATTTTGAAATGAGCCCCGCCCCGGCGGCGGTGGCGGAGTAGGTTGAGGCCATCCCCGCAGCGTTTGGAGGGGAGGCTTCGCGCCCGATCCGCAGCACGACCAAGAGATCCGCAGCACGACCAAGAAAAGCGCGCCCGTCTCTCCACGGTCCGGGTCCGTCCGCATTCTTCTTTCAGTTGGTTCCCAGGTGCCCCCATGCCGTCCACAACCCATTCTGTACAGTTCAACAAGCGCGTGGCCGCGATGCAGCCGTCCGCCACCCTCGCCATGAAGTCGCGTGCCGAGGAGCGGCGGCGGCAGGGGCACCCGGTGGTCGCCCTGAGCGCCGGCGAGCCGGATTTTGACACCCCGGAGCCGATTGCGGACGCGGGCGTGGAGGCCATCCGGAACGGATTTACGAACTACACCGAGAATCCGGGCACGCTGGAGCTCCGAGAGGCGATCTGTCGCAAGCTCGACCGCGACAACGACCTGTCGTACACGCCGGAGCAGGTGGTGTGCTCGAACGGTGCGAAGCAGTCCCTCGCCCTCGCCATCCACGCCCTCTGCGACGAGGGCGACGAGGTGCTTATTCCGGCGCCCTACTGGGTGAGCTACCCGGAGATGGCGCGCTTCAGTGGGGCCGAGCCGGTGACCGTGTCTACGGATGTGGAGGCGGGATACCGGCTCACGCCCGAGGCCCTGGAGGACGCCATTACCGAGCGGACGCGTCTGCTCGTCCTGTGCACCCCGTCCAACCCCACGGGGACCGTCTATTCGCCCGACGAACTGGCGGCGCTCGCCGACGTGCTGCGCGACCACGAGCAGGTCTACGTGGTGTCCGACGAAATTTACGAATACGTGCTCTACGACGCCGAACACCGCGCCTTCGCGTCGCTTCCGGACATGAAGGATCGAACCGTTACGGTGAATGGCTTCTCCAAGGGCTTTGCGATGACAGGGTGGCGGCTGGGGTACATGGCCGCGCCGGAGCCAATCGCCGGGGCCGCGGGCAAGATTCAGGGCCAGTTCACCTCGGCCCCCAGCAGCATCACGCAGAAAGCGGGCGTGGCGGCCCTGGAGATGGACAAGGGGCCGGTGCGCGAAATGGTGTCCGCCTTTCGACGTCGGCGCGACGTGGTCCTGGAGCGCCTCCGCGCCATCGACGGGGTGCAGTGCCCCACCCCCGAGGGGGCATTTTACGCATATCCGGACGTGTCGGCCTTCTTCGGGGCCGCAACGCCCGACGGCTCGACGATTGAAGACGGAGGCGACCTGTGCTTTTACCTCCTCGAGGAGCAGAACGTGGCCCTCGTGCCGGGCCCGGCGTTCGGAGAGCCCGACGGGCTTCGGCTTTCCTACGCCTCGTCGATGGACGACCTCGAAACGGGGCTGGACCGAATTGAGGCAGGGCTCGCCGCGCTTCGCTGAGGGGGCGGTCCGAGCCGCGTCGGCCCCCGATCGTAGTTCTTGCTGATGTACGTTTTCGCCTGTGGAACCGAACCAGTCCGTTGGGGACGCCCCCGCGGAGGCCAACACCGACTTCGACTCAGCACCGGCAGCCGCGCCTCCATCGGCGACTGACCGCTACTGGCTGCACCTCCTCCTCTTCGTGCTCACGGTGGCGTCTACGGTCTACGTAGGGGCCTCGTGGTGGGCCAACCGACTGCTCCACTACGAGGCGCACGACCAGACGATCTCGCTCTTCTTCCTGACCCTCAATCAGGCCTGGCTGGTCGACGGGCTGCGCTACGCGATTCCGCTCGTCGGCTTCCTCACGGTGCACGAGTTTGGGCATTACTTCGCGGCGCGGTATCATGGGGTGCGCACGTCCCTGCCCTACTACATCCCCTTTCCCTTCAATGGCATCGGCAATTTCGGGGCCGTCATCAGCATTCGCCAGCGCATTCCGAGCACGCGTTCGCTCTTCGACATCGGCGTGGCCGGGCCCCTCGCGGGCTTCGTGGTTGCGCTCGGCGCTCTGATCTACGGCTTTGCCACGCTTCCGCCCCCCGAATATCTGCTCGACCTTCCGGGCCACGAGGCGCTGAAGGCGCACATTCGGCAGTACGGGACGTTTCCGGACACGCACCCGGCGTCGAGCGACGGAATGCCGGTCCTGGTGGTGGGCTTCACGCCGCTCTACTGGGCCCTGTCGCAGTTCTTCGTGAACGTGCCGCCGATGTACGAGATGTACCACTACCCGGTCCTCTTTGCCGGGTGGCTCGGGCTGTTCTTTACGGCGCTCAACCTGCTTCCGGTGGGGCAGCTCGATGGCGGGCACGTACTCTACGCCCTGCTGGGCGACAAGTGGCACCGCCGCTTCGCACAGGCCTTTGTCTTCGTGCTGCTGTTCTCGGGGGGCATCGGGTTCATGGAGGGCGTGCAGCAGTCGCTCCGCGACGTGAGCCCGTGGCTGGGGCGGTCGTCGTGGATCCTCCTCGCGGCCATCTATTACGGCTACCTGTACAAAATCTTCGGGGGGACCGACCGACGGACCTGGGCGGGGCTGGCAGGGCTTCTGGGAGCCGTCGCTGTGGCGATGACGCTCGGGGCGACGGGCCTCGGCTGGACGGGGTGGCTGGTGTGGAGCCTCTTGATTATCTTTCTCGTCCGCGTGAAGCATCCCCCGGTGCTGCGGCCCCAGAACCTCACGCCCGGGCGTCGGGTTTTGGGCTACACGGCCATCGCCATCTTCATCCTCTGCTTTAGCCTGCAGCCGCTGGGTACACTCTGACGTTCCGGGTCGAGAAGGGGGGAGGCAAAGGGCCTGGGGGGCGTCACCGTCATTCTGCTTGACTGAACTGTGTTGTCCATGCAGGACCCATTCTTGTCCATTCGGGGACGCCTGCTGGGGGCAGTGCTGCTCATGGGAGGGGCGTGGGCACTGGGCGGGTGCGACACGGTGCCGGCTCCGGAGGAGACCCAGCGGCCTTCGGTCTCGAACCTTCAGCTCGTTCCCGACAGCCTCCACCAATCGGACCTTTCCCCCGATCAGGTCCGAGACTCTCTGGCACGGGACACCCTGGTGATCGGGGTGCAGGCCACCGACCCGGACGGATCGGTCGAGCGCGTCGTGTCTGTCATTGAGCCGTCGTCGAACCCGCGAAGGGTCCTCTCGACACGATTGCCCCCGGTCGAAGAGACGCTGTACGGGGCTGGGGTGCCCCTCACACTTCCCCTCGTGGATGAGATCTACACGGTGCGCGTCTTTGCCGTGGACGACGACAGCCTGTCGAGCAACCAGGTGACCGGGCAATTTCGGTTTGTGCCGACGGATACGGCGGAGGCCACGGGGGACTCGGACGCTCTTCGCAGGCAGGTGAACGGCCGCCCAGACGACTCGTGAAACGCATTCTCATCTGGCTTTGTGTGTTGGGGTTGGGATCCGCACCGGCGTGGGGCCAAGACTCGCCGCGCCTGCAGGAGCTGCGGCCGACGATGGGCCTGGCGAGCAACACGGTCCAAGAGTTGGCGTCGGCGGGCGATTCGCTCTGGGTGGGGCCCCTACTCACGGTGTACGCGGAAGAGGACGAGCGCCTGTTCACGCCGGACGACCCGGTGGTGGAGGAGAGGCTCGGGACGGGAAGCAACATCGTGCTCTCGCTGGCCACCGAGACGGGGCGAGAGGAACGGCCGACCGTCTGGGCCGGCCTCGCGTTCGACACCGGGGGCAGCACCATCGGGGCGGGGGGATTCTTGGTCTCCACGGACGGCGGAGAGTCTTTTGCCGAGCGCCCGGCGCCGCTCGACGGCCCGGCCGACTCAACGGTGACCTATGGAACCTCGACGCTCCCGGCGGTGCCCATTACGCAGGAGGCCGGGAGTCCGCCCCGGGACCTCGCGATTGAGCCCCGGGCCGATACGGTGTGGGCCGCCGCGGGGCGCAGCGGCCTCCGGCGCTGGACGGCGCAGGACTCGGCCTGGACGCGGAGCGTATTGCCGCCGGACACGAGCACCCGCGTCGATCCGTCTACGCCCACCGACTTTCTCGTCGCTCCGCCCCTCGACGACGGGCGCGGCTTCCAGAACCATCGCGCCCTGAGCGTGCTGGTGGACGAGACGGGTACGGTCTGGGCTGGCACCGTAGCCGGACTCAACCGCTCTACGCCGGAGGACGTGGGGCCGTCCGGCGATCGGGCCTGGCGCCTCTTCCGGCCGGACGGCACGCCGAACAGCCTGCCGGGACAGGTGGTGCTTGGGCTGGCCGAGCAGCCCCGCCCCAACGGGCGCAACCCTGTATGGATCGCCAGCCTACGGACCGACGGCGGGAGCGTGCTTCAGCGCAGTGGGCTGGCGGTGACCCCGGACGGCGGCGCTACCTTCCGACAGCCTCTCGTGGGGGAGCAGGTGAACGACGTGGCGGCCCGGCGGACGCGGGTCTACGCCGCCACGGAGAACGGACTCTTCGTGTCCGACACCCAGGGGAAGACGTGGCGCACCGTCGAGGAGGTGCTGCTTGCGGAGGCGAATCAGGCCTTCCCGGGGACGATAACGGCCCGGGCTGTGGAGGTGACCCCCGCGGCGCTCTGGGTCGGCACCACAGAGGGGCTGCTGCGCCTCGATCGGGCCGATGAGCCGCGGCTGCTCGCGGAAGATCCCGAGGCGCCCCCGCCCGAGTGGCAGCTGTTCCGGACCGAGGTGCCCGTCAACCCGGAAGAGCCGACCGAGCAGGTGCCTGACGTGGAGACGTACGCTTACCCGAACCCCTTCGTCCCGTCGCGCGACAATGTAGTGCGGATCGTGTACGACGTCCCGGAGCCGCAGACGGTCGAGGTGTCGATCTACGACTTCGGAATGAGCCGTGTGCGCACCCTCGAAGAGCAAGAGCCGGCCGGTCGGCAAGAAACCGTCTGGGATGGGACCGACGCTTCGGGCCTCCGCCTGCCCACGGGCACGTACCTCTACACGGTTGAGGTGGGAGGCACAACGGTACGGGGCAAAATTTTGCTCACGAACTGAACGGTCCGCGCGCCGCCGCCCTTTCTTCACGTCCTCGTTCTTCCATGCAGAATTGGTTTCTCACATTGCTGGTTGCTCGTTCGGGGCGGCGGGTGGCCCTGAGCGTTCTGCTCGGGATCGGGATCATGGCGGGCGGACCGGTCTCGGCAAGCGGCCAGGACGTTGGCACGGGGGCGTTTTCGCGGGTTGGGTTCGGGGCCCGGGGCCTGGCGCTGGGCAACGCCCTCGTGGCCGACCCGTCTGCGGACGTGAGTCCTCACTACAACCCCGCCCTCCTCCCGTCGGCCTCCGGCCAGCGGGTCTCCGCGTCTGCCGCGCTGCTGTCGTTCGACCGTGAGCTGCAGTTTCTCGAGTTTGCGGCGCCCCTCGGCCCGACCGCGGGGATCGGGCTGAGCCTCACCCACGCCGGCGTCAACGGCATTGACGGCCGCAATGCGGACGGCGCTCGCACCGAGACGCTGTCGACCGACGAGTTTGCGCTCTCGCTCGCGTTCGGCAACCGCTTCGCGGACTGGCTCGCGGTGGGCACGACCCTCACCCTGTACCAGTCCGACCTGTTGCCCGAGGTGGATCCTGTTCGGGGCTTCGGGGTCGATTTGGGAGTGCGTGTGCAGGCGACCGATCGGCTCTCTGTGGCCGCCGCCGTGAAAGACCTGCTGGCCCGGTACGAGTGGGACGCGGCCCCAGTAGGAGGCGGAAGCCACACGGATCGGTTTCCGGTGCGGGTGCAGGTGGGCGGCAGCTACGCGCTCCTCGACGACCGCCTCCAACTACTGGCGGAGGTGGAGTCCCGCTACACGGCGCGGGACCGGCGCGTGCAGCAGACGCTCGTGACCTCTGGGGGCCCACGGGCACGGACCCGCACCGAGTCGTTTCTCCTGCACGGCCTGCGGGGGCGGGTCGGGGCTTCCTACCGTCCCCTCGAGATTCTTCGGATTCGGGTGGGGGTCGACCGTCTTGGGGTAGACGACACGAGCGGCCTCCGCCCCAGTGCCGGGTTCGGGCTGCGGCAGTCGGTGGGGGACCTGGACCTTCGTGTCAGCTATGCGGCCACGCTTGAGCCCCACGTCCGATCCATCATGAATACCGGAACCGTGGAGCTTTTCCTATAGGGCACGGGGGAGAACGCGAGCCGGGGATCCGTGATGTTCTTCTCATCCGAGCTGGGCCCAGAGCTCGAAATAGGCATCGAGGCCCTTTCCGGTTACCCCCGTCCGGATCCGGAGGGTGCACCACAGGTCGAGCAGCATCATCTGTGCGGCGTGGATGGGGACGGCGATCCAGAAGGACCGGCACCGCCAGACGAGGGCGCCCAGCGCGATGCCGCCCACGACGGAGAGCAGCGCCTCCGGCCACGGCTTCGTAACGTGGAGGGCGGCGAAGGGAAGCGCCTGCACAAAGATGGCCGACAGCCCGAAGGCCGGCGCGGTGCCGAAGAGCACAAACCCGCGCCACAGGTACTCCCAGCCGATCCAGTAAAACAAAAACAGGGCCTCGTAGATCAGGAAGAGGCCCCAGTCCCGGGTTGCCGGCTGGTAGTGCGGGTATTGCTCCTGAAAGGCCGCCCCGTCGGAGAGGACCCAGGTGCCCACCGCCACCACGGGCAGGTAGAGGGCCGCCACGACGCTTGCCACTCGCCAGTCGCCCAGGCCCAGGCCCATTTCGGCACGGTTGTCTGCGAAGAGGGCCCGGAAGGCAACCGCCGGGACCACGAAGCCGAGCAGGCCCTGCATCCCGAACCACCAGCCCCACCCCGCGAGCCCGTGCCAGTCCGGAGGAAGGAAGGAGGCCAGGTGGGTGCGAAAGAGCCCGCGATCGCCCAGAATAAACTGGAGGACGACGAGCACCGCCGCGCTCGTAAGGACGAAGGTCGTCTGCCCGTCGAGGGAGACGGCGGCCCGGTGGAGGCGGTCCCACTCACGGCGGACGCGGGCAGCTAGGGTGCGCAGCATGGGAGGTGGGGATTCGCGATCACGGGATCGGAGAGGGAAAGGCGTGGCCACTGGAGTTGTGGCCCCTATAGAGCATCCACGTGCCCTCACGGCCGGCGGGCGGACGGGGACGGGGCAACGTCCAGAAACCGCGCGAGGAACTCGTAGGTCCGTACGAGGCGGTCCAGCCGGGTGCGAGGCGAGGCCGAAGCGGACAGGTCGTGCCCGACGCCGGGGTACCGCACGTACTCGACGGGGCGATCCAGGATCTTGAGGCGTTTGTAGAGGCGCTCGCCCTGGGACGGCCCGACCCGCCGGTCGGCCCCGCCCTGCATCAGCAAGAGCGGCGTGCGGATCAGGTGGGCGTACGTGAGTGGCGAGTTGGAATGAAGCGCGGTCCAGGGGGTTTGTCCGGTCGAGTCGGGAGACGAAACGTTGGGGGCTAGCACAGGATCGCCGAGCGAAAACGGCGGGACGTCCTCCCACGGGTACCCGCCAAACTCTTGCGGCACAAGATGCCACGCATGGCCGCCGTCCAGCAGTGCCGGAAGATCATACACGCCATTGAGCGCGACGCCGGCCGCGAACCGGTCGGTCTGGCCAAGGAGCCAGGCGGTGAGGGTGCCCCCATAGCCGGTGCCGGCGAGGGCCACCTGCGTCGAGTCAATCCAGGACCGCGACGCGATGGTGTCCGTCAGGGCGAGCACGTCTCGGGCCGGGCCCGGGCCCCAGTTTTGGTCGTTCGCCCGCCGGAAGGCCGTTCCGAAGCCGGCCGAGCCCCGAGGCAGCACCTCGACGATCCCCAGTCCTCGGCCCGCGAGGTACTGCCGCTCAAACCAGGTCTCCGGCGTGTACGGAGCACTTAGTTCCGGCGGCCCGCCGCGGGCCTGCACGAGTAGGGGATGCTGGAGTGAATCCGCAGCGGCAGCCGGACGCGTGACCCACCCCGTGATGTTGAGGCTGTCATGAGACGCGGAGACGCGCTCGGAGGTCGCGACCTGCCGTTGGGCCAGCCACTCGGCGTTGGGCGTGGCGAGGGGCCGCTCGTTGTTGAAGCTGACCGTGTTGGCGTAGAGGGCGGAGGGGGTGGTGGGGTCCGTCGAGGCGTAGACGGCCGTGGCGTCGGTCACGTCGAACGCGTGCACGGCTCGCGCGGCTGGGGTCATTTGTTGGGCCGCGGCCGGTCGGACCATCGTTGAGTCAAACGTGAAGGTGTCGCGCGATGTGGGCTGGTCGGCGGTCATGCTCGGGCTCTGGGCAGGCGGGGACCCGTCGGTGGTATCCCGAGCAAAAGGGGTAAAACGGTAGAGGGACCGTCCGCCGCCCGACGGGGCGATTGCGTAGAGGTACCACCCATCGGCCGACCACTTGAACGAGGCAATGTTGCGATCGAGGGTACTCGTGACAATGCGGGGCTTCGACCGGCCGTCCAGGGCAAAGAGCCCAACCTCGGCGGGCGCGTCGCCCGGCGGGGACAGGGCCTGGAGCCGGAAGGCCACCGTATTCCCGTCGGTCGTGACGGTTGGGGCCGTGAGGGCGTAATCCTCGAGGCGAAGCAAGCGCTGAAGCCGGCCTCGGTCGAGGTCGGCCACGTACAGGTTGCGCTGGCGGACGCGGTCGGGGGGACGATCTGTGGAGGGCGTGCCGCTTACGATGACCTGCCCGCCCCCAGGCAGCCAGTCGGCCTGCCCGTACGAGCGGTAGCCGCCCGTAACCGGTTGGGGGGTGGGACGTGGCGGCTGGCCGGAGCGGAGGCCGGTCGGAACGTCGACGACGTAGTGATGCCGGTAGGTCGGGGTCGGCTGGAGCTGCCGCTCTCCGTGTATCTCAAGGCGAGACGATACGAGGGCCGCGCCGGAACGGCGATTCTGGTGCATCCACCGTCGGACCTGTGCGAGGTTTCCGTCCGGCGTGGCGGCGGTGTCGGGCCGAACGGCGACCGTCGTGGTATCGGGGCGGAGCCGAAGCTGGTCGAACAGGGCCCGCAGGCTATCGGGGGACAGGGCCGTGAGGCGATCCACGGCCGGGGCGGCGAGGGAGTCCGGGATGGAAGAATGCTGCGGGGTCCGCAGGGTGTCGGTGGTGTCTGCCGGCGTCTGGAGGCGCCCATCCGTGTCGACAGCAAGGGTGTCGAGGGGATCGAGCGTTTGGGCGTGTCGAAGCACCAGGAGCGTGTCGGGCGCGGGGGCGCGAACGGTGTCCGACGCCGTCCGGCCGGGGCGCTCACTAACCGGGGAACGGCCTGTTTGTCGGTGGATCGTCGATTCGGGGACGGGGCTCGCGAAGAGCAGTCGCTTTCCATTGGGGCTCCACTGGGGAGCCTGGGCGCCGTGCGAGAGGTCGGTCAGCTGATACGGAACGCCCCCATCGAGAGGAACCACGAATACCTGCGGGGTGCCGCCGACGGGGCGCACGAAGGCGAGATGCGTGCCGTCGGGATGCCAGGCGGGCGCGCGGACATCGCCCCTGCCTCGAGACAACAGGCGCGGGTCATCGCGCCCACTCGTTCGCGTGACGTGCAGCCGCGTGCGGGGCGTGGCGGACCGGGCCGGCGTGAGATGGCGCACCGTATACGCCACGGAGCGGCCACGGGGGGACAGTGCGACGTCCCTCACCTCCTGCATTCGGTACAGGTCCCGGGCCTGAACGGCCTGCTCCTCGCCCGAGGGGACCTGAGCGAGTGCGGGGGATGAAGGAAGGAGGCCCGTCAGGAGACCGACCAAAAGACAAAGAGCGGGCGTTGGGCGGACGCTACGGAGACACGGTGACGCCAAGTTGTAGAAGATTTGCATCAACGCCGGGATTGATTTGTCCACGAAAGCCGTTGGATAGGTGGTAGTAGCGGTAGCTGGCAGTCAGAACAAGGGCCGGTGTCACGGCGATCCGCACCCCCGCCCCCACGTCAAACATAAAGTTCAGCGACCGCCCCAGCGTGTTGGGGATGGACTGGTCGAAGAGCGCGAGGCCCGTGCTCCCCGCAACGAACGGCTGCACGCGCTCGGCGGGCCGGTAGGTAAGACGCAGCCCGGCCGGACGCACCCCGACGCCGTAGGCCGTCAGTGTCTGGGAACGGTGTCCCGGAGAAGATCCTTCCGTGCCGGATGCGTCTAAGGGGAGTGTGGGAAGGGCGCCGGACGGGATAGACACGAGGAGAACGGGAACCAGGTCCGCCATGTACGTGAGGGTCGGGCCGCGGGGAGGCGAATTTGGGGACGAGGGGGTGAGGAGGCGGTGATAGCGGAGCCCGAGCAGCCCCACATGGGCGTTCTGAATGTTTCCGATGAGACTGACGGTCGCGAATGATCCCCCAGCCCACGCGCTTACGGCGTTCGTTGAGGGGGACGCGGCGCCCGAAGCCAGGCTGTCTGCCGATTGAGCCCCGCAGGGACCAACGAGGCCGAGGCTGATCAGTACGGTGACGATGACGAGGCGGACGTGCAAGATGCAGAGCAGGTTCGTCTGTGGCGATGCGTAGAGCGGGGGGAGCCTCAGCGACACACGGCTCGGGTTCTCAAAGCCGTGCGAACGACGCGTTTTTCACTCAACCCCACCCCAAATGGAGCTTTTCTACAACCAGTACGGCGACTCCGGGCCCCCGTTCATTCTCCTTCACGGTCTTCTGGGCGCACACGGGAACTGGCACACCCTCAGCCGGACGGCGTTCCAAAACGTGGCCCGCGTCTACGCCGTCGATCAGCGCAATCACGGGCGCTCCCCCCACGCCGACGCCATGGACTACCCAACCCTCGCGGCAGATTTGCATCGGTTTATCGACCAGAATGACCTTGCCCCGGCCGCCGTGCTGGGCCACTCGATGGGCGGCAAGACCGCCATGCAGACGGCGCTCGAGTACACCGATCGGGTCGACCGGCTCATCGTCGTGGACATGGCCCCGAAGGCCTATCCGCCCCACCACACAGACCTACTGGACGCCCTGGCCCGGATCGATCCCGAGGCGTATGAAAGCCGAGACGCGATCGATGAGGCGCTGGCCGAGGACGTACCGTCTTGGCCCATCCGTCAGTTTCTGCTCAAGAACCTTGACTACGACGGCGACACCTACTCTTGGCGCATGAACCTGGACGCCATTCGTGCCCACTATGACGACATCACGGCGGCCCTGCCGACGGGGGCGACCTTCGAGGGGCCGGCCCTCTTCGTGCGAGGCGGGGCTTCGGACTACGTGGCCGATGAGGATATGGACGGCATCCGTGCGCGCTTCCCCAACGCCCGGCTCGTGACCATCGACGGGGCCGGCCACTGGGTGCACGCCGACGCCCCCGACGCGCTCGCCGAGACGGTGACCGACTTTCTGACCGACACTGGATCGTAAGTGGGGGTCGACACACAGCGTGTCAATCCGTAGGTTGGGACCGCATCGTCTTTGCACATCTCTCTACGCACACCCATGGATTTAGGACTTGCGAATCGGACTGCCTTCGTGGCCGGGGCCAGCAGGGGACTGGGCCGGGCGGTCGCCCACGAGCTCGCCCGGGAAGGGTGCAACGTGGCCCTCTGCTCCCGGAGCGGGGACCGCATTCAGGAGGCGGCGGCCGCCATCCGCGACGATACGGGCACGGAGGTGCTCCCCCTTGTCTGCGACGTAACCAACGCGGAGCAGGTCGAGAGCGCGATCGCCCAGACGGTCAACACGTTCGGGGGCCTTCATGTGCTCGTGACCAACGCCGGCGGCCCCCCGTCCGGCACGGCCGCGGAGCTGGACCCGTCCGACTACCGCGACGCGGTAGAGCTCAACCTTATGAGCACCATCTGCCTCTGCGACGCCGCCCTTCCGCACCTTCGCACAGCGGCGGACGAGGACGCTCACGCCCGCGTCATCATGGTGACGAGCGTGTCGTCGAAGCAACCCATTCCCACCCTCGCGCTGTCCAACACGGCCCGGGCCGGCGTGCAGGGCTACGCCAAAAGCCTCGCCGACGACCTGGGGCCCACCGGCATTACGGTCAACACCGTGCTTCCGGGCTACACCCGTACGCAGCGGCTCGAGGGCCTGGCCGACGACATCCAGGACCGAACGGGCCAGTCGCGGGCGGAAGTGGAAGCGAGATGGGCGGACGACAATGCACTTCCGCGCATCGGGGAGCCGGACGAGTTTGCCGCGACGGTGGCATTTCTCGCCAGCGCCCGGGCCGGGTACGTGACCGGCGTGGCCCTTCCGGTGGATGGGGGGCGGAGCAAGCATCTCCTGTAGGCCCAAACATGCTCTGAGGCCGATCCGGAGAAAACAAAAAAGCCCCGGACCGCGGGGCGGGGAGGGGAGGGCACGGCCCGGGGCAAAGAGGGCGGGAAGAAAAGGACGGAAGTGAGCAACAACCAGTGGTTGTCACCGCCCGATAATGCAGGTATTCGTAAGCGTGCGCGAAATCGTTTGCTCCACTAACTTTCGATGAAACAGGGAAGTTAAAACAAATTTTGCGGCCTCTCCAGAAAGGCTTTTCAGGAGAGGGGCCACGGGATCCTCACGAGAGGTCAAGGAACTCGTTTACGGTGCCGAAAAAGGGAGTCGGGGCCTCCCAGTGGGGTAGAAGGCCACCAGGAAGTGCCTCGTGGGATAGATCGCGCGTATTTTGGGAGAGGAGGCTGGAAAGCCGCTCGAACGACTGCACCGTCGCGTCGGGGGAGGCCGGCGTGAGGAGGAGGGTGGGACGGTAGAGGCGAGCGTAGACGTCCTCCGCAACGTTTTCGATGGAAAGGGTGCCGTCCACGAACCGGAGGGGCGCCCGGTACGCCCCGCGGACCTGGGCGGTCTGTTCGGCGTAATCGAGCAGCACGCTGGGGATGGCATCGGGGGCGAGAAAGATCTGCCGGGCGTAGTAGTCGCGGAGCGACGTGCGCCGGGTGAGGCGGTGGTAGAGCAATTCGAACGTGCCGGTGCGGTCGGCCAGCGCGAGCCCCAGGCGGCCGGGGGCGGACGGGCCCTGGGTTGGAGCGAGGCCGGTGGGGGAGATGAGCACCAACCGCCGTACGAGCGGGGCGGCCTGCAGGGCGACTTGAGCGGCGTACTCTGCCCCCAGCGATAACGCAATGATGTCGGCCGGCCCATCCGGCACCTCGGTGAGAAAGTGGTAGAGCTGCCGCTCGTACAACGTCGGAGAGTAGGCGCGGGGGCCCCGATCCGACCGCCCAAAGCCGAGCCAGTCAAGGGCATAGATGGGCCGGTCGGTCGTCGTGGCCAGGTGCTCGGCGATGGGCTGCATCTCGCGACTCGACGCCACGGCATTGAAGCTGTGGAGGAGTATGACCGGTGGGCCGTTGCCGGGCCGAACGTAGTACTGTGCGCGGCCGTCTGGGCCCTCGATCGGCCGCGGCTCCAGGTCAAGCGCTGGTGGAAGAGACAGGGGGGACGGCAGGGTTCGCCGGTACGCCCACCTCGCGGCTGCAAGGCCGGCGTAGGTGCCCAATAGGGACGCGCCGGTGGCGAGGACGGTGCGCCCGTAGGAGTGAGACGAAGAGGGCTCGGCCATCGAAACGGAGGTGGGGATGGAAGAATAGACTGCATTCTCGAACGTCGCTTCGTCGACGACGTTCGAAGCGGAACCGTTTTCGCCCCATCGGCTACGCCCTTATGCGCCGTTGGTCCGGCGGCCCAACTGTGCCCCTGTAGCTCAACTGGAGAGAGCGGTGGCCTCCTAAGCCGCAAGTCCTGGTTCGAGTCCAGGCAGGGGTACCGCGCTTCCCAGCCACGCTTCAGTAGCCACATGGGCACCTGTGCAGCCACGAACCAGGACGGATCCTCTTGCAGCAACGACGCGATGGAGGGCAGCGACTTCTGCCACGTGCACCGCGAGTCGTCGGGGTCGACCACGGCCGTGCGGCCGGAGGACGAACACGGATTTTGGGCCATGCTGGCGGGGGCCCTCGCCGTCATCCTCGTGACGCACTTCCTCCTGCAACTTGTCTTGGGCGCATAAGAAATTCCGCGAGCCCTCCACAGCTTGGGGGCTATTCGAGGACGTCGTCGATGTGCGGGCGAAGATCGTCGATCGTCTCGTACATCCAGTCGAAGTAGTCGGGGTGATCGGACTGGATCTCACGGAGGGTCTTCCCGTCGTGCTTCCCGAAGCACACCACCACGGCAGACCCGTCTTGTTTGAGGCGCCGCTGGTCGTCGAGATAGTCGCCCCGAATCTGCTGGGCGAGGTCGGCCGGGGTGCCCTCAATGTCATGCTCGGCGAGTTGTCGTTGCAAGACCATCCCGGCCGCCTCTACGTCGCGGAGGGCGTCGTGGGCGTCGTCGAGCGTGCGGTCGGTGTATCGCTCGTAGAGCGCGGAAAGGGTGCGTGGGCGCAACACCTGCTCCAGGCGGTACGGATCAAGAACGACGCGGTCGTCGGGGCCCGGAAGCGTCTGTCCGTGTCGCTCGAATTCGGCCTTGAGGAGGGGCACATCGTACGCGAGGGCGTTGTACCCGGCCAGGTCGGCGTCGGCAAGAAGGGGAGCAATCCGACCGAGGTGAGCGTCGAGCGGAGGGGCCTGCCGTACCGCTCCGGGCGAGAGGCCGGTCAGGTCGGTCACGGCCGCTGGAATCTCCTGCTTGGGGTCGACGAGCACGTCGATGGTTTCGTCGAGTGCCGCCCCCTGATCGTTTGGGACGAACCGTTGCAGGCCGATCTGGATAATGCGAGCGGTCTGGGGGTCCGTGCCGGTGGCTTCGAGGTCGAAAAAGACAAGGGGCCGTTTGAGATGGAGCACGAGCGGGGGCGAGGGTGCATTCGACGAGCAACGAACACGCCCCCATATGCGCGAATCGGACGAAAGATCGCCGGTCTCTCGACGGGTCGGGTGCTAGTGGCGGGGGAGCACCGAATCGAGCCACTGCACGAGCGCGCTCTCATCGCCCTGGGTGCGGAGCTGGAGGAGCATTCGCTGAAGTGCAAACTCCAAGAGAAGCCCCCTCGATACGGTCGTCGTGTATCGGGACTCGAGGACCGACACGGCCTTTTCGAGCTGCCGGGAGAGGTCCGCCCGCACGGACCCGACAGGGGTCGGCTGTAGGGACGGATTCGGCTCGGGCAGATCGGACGGGTCGGCCATGGAGAGGGCCAGCTTCTGGTCCAGGGGCGACGGCTCGACGTCTGCACTCGTTTCGTGGGGGGCGTCCCCCGAAATTCCGGAAGGGGAAGACGGGGGGCGGGACGGCCGGTCGGCGGTGGGGGGCGGAGCATCGTACGCCATGTCCGGGTCCACCGCCTTCATCCATCCGGGGATGGCACCGTCGCCGTTGAAGGAACTGGGCGAGGAGGACGTGCTCATGGGAACCGTCGGAATCAAGCAGAGATCATGCGGCAGTCGCGACGCGAGAGCGTTCCACGACTTCGTCGGCGAGGGCGAGATAGTAGGAGGCTGCGTCGGAGGCCCCGTCGTATTCCATAATATTCTTGCTGTAGGTGGCCACCTCGTTGATCTTTGAGCGCCATGGAATGGCGGTGTCGAAGAGAA
The DNA here is from genome assembly GCF_036626415.1 of Salinibacter sp. Lineage (GTDB taxonomy): Bacteria > Bacteroidota > Rhodothermia > Rhodothermales > Salinibacteraceae > Salinibacter. The sequence continues at coordinate 31,612 of NZ_JAZKRW010000006.1, read as the reverse complement.
CGTCGGAGTATACGTTCTCGAACTTCTCCTGCATGTCGCTCACCAGACCGGAACGCAGGTCGAGGTCATTGGGCAGGAGGCCCAGAATCCGGAGGCTGTCGTTGTGCACCTTGCGAATTTGTTTGATGGTGTCCTGGAGCTGACTGACGCCCCGCATGCTGAACCGGTCGGCGTGGATGGGGACGATGATGCCGTCGGCCCCGGCGAGGGCGGTCGCGATGCTGCGGCCGAGCGACGGTGGGCAGTCGATCAGGCAGTAGTCGTGCTTCTTGGGGGAGCTGGAGTTGCGCTGGACCTGGGCCGTGCGAAACTCTTGGATGCGGCATCGGAACTGTTGGGGGAAGACGGGGCTCCGGCCGATGACCGAGTCGAAGCTTGCCGCCGCCATGCGCCGGTCGGACGGAATGAAGTCAACCCCCACGGACTCGGAGGTGCGAAGAACATCGGTGAACGTCCAGGCGTCGGATTTTTCGCCATCCCAGGTGGCGAGCGAGTCGAAGATCGTCGCATCGTCCTCGGTCGCCTCTCGCCCCATCAGCCAGTCGGTGGCATTCATCTGGGGGTCGTAGTCAATGACCAAGGGGTCGTGCCCCTTATGCTGAAGGGCTGAGGCCAAATTGACGGTCGTGACGGTTTTCCCGACCCCGCCCTTCTGATTGATGACAGCAATGGTGTACATGGGACCTTGAGGCATCGACGAGGAACAAACGCTGTGGTCTTCGGCGGCGTCTTGGTAGGCCGCAAAGAGCGTTCCGAGACCGCGAGCGCCGTCGTGGCGAAATTTTTGGGGACCCAATGAAAAAAGTACTCACATTGATGGGTGCATATGTACACTATCGAGGCTGCCCTGTCCAGACGGGGGCGCCGGGCACGTTGAGGCCCCAACTGCCCCTCACGCGGTCGCGGGCCTATTTTCGATTTAGGGGGCCACTGGACAGATGCGGCGACCGGAAGGGCGAGTCGCGGTTTGCGCCCACATCGTTGTTTTTGAGCAGTTAAGGATATTCTGCCTCGAAGAGGGCAAAGATGTGCGACGTGACCGGTCCCAATGGTGCAAGAATAAATCGGCCGGGGGCGCCCGAAGAAAATCCCTGAAAAGGTTGAGGGGGAGACCAGGTGTCTTCCGGAGGGGAACCCAAACGAGGATGGAGAAACCGATCCGCGCTGAATCTCAGGCCGGATTGCCGAACACCTCGACCAGGAGCTCGACGTAGACGTTGAACCAAATACGGTCCGAGATGGACTTTCCCGATTACAATGCAGCTGGACCCGTCCGGGGCGGGAGCTTCCCCGCACCGACCTGGATGCCTATTAGAAGCGCCTCGTGGTCATCATAGTGGCAGTGGCCGAGGGCGCCGATGAAATTCCTCTACTGTAGAGGACGAGACGATTCTCAGGCAGTTTCCCCCTCTTCGGTGCCTGGGGGAGACGTTGCGGAGCGGCTGTGTCACTCTGCCCACTCTCCCTCGCGTCGAACGAAGTAGGAGAGCAGGTCGGGATCGTGCTCTACCAAGCTCAAATATACCATGGCTGAGGCGCAGCTTTCCGACGGGTCTCTGCAGTTCCGAACGCTCCGCTCGTATCTCGAAGCGCTCCATCCTGTCCCTCGTGGGGGGCTGTTCTAGCCGCGGGCGTATCGCCGCCAGACACCTTTTCCTTAATCCCGTCCACGAACTCACTCAGGACCTCGGAACGTACAGAGTTGCCGGTTTCTACGTATCCGGACACGAGACGGGTATGGCCTCCACAGCCCCGTCACGCCGAGTCGGCTCCCCCCTCATTCCGGCGTCCCTGTAGACCGTGACGGCCCCGCTCAGCAATCCTCGGTCGGGGCGAAGATCGAGCAGTGTGCCCGAGAGCGCTCCGGCGCGCTGCAGGCGGACGGCCCCGTCCTCCCTGTGCCGCCACACCGAAAACGGCCGGGACTCGCGACGACTGTCGAACCAAGAGTATGCGTCGTACACGACGGCCCCTTCGCCTGTGGATGACGCCCGGGTCGTGTCCAGTTCGACGATCCCTGGTAGAGCCCCAGCCGGCAGCCAGGCCCGAAGCGAATCCCGCTCGGCACCTTCCGACGTGAGGCGAAGCCTGAAACATCCAGGTGGCTGGACGCGGACCGTATCCTGTTCGGCACGTTGACTCGTCGGGGTCGTCCCCTCTTCGGTATGACGACACCCCTGGAGGGCCGCAAGGCCGGTCGCCAGAAGTCCGAAGCAAAGCGCGGCAGCCAGTCCGGTGGTACAGTTCCTCATTGACCCCATGGCGCGTGTCAGGAGTGACTTGCTCGAAGACGGTTTGTCGGGCGCTTCCCAATCAGGCTACCGAAGGCGCTCCGGACGAAGGCGCTCAGTCCGCACGACGCGCCCCTCCGGGTCAATGCCAATGAGCGGCCCGCTCCGGATGTCGTTCCCGAGGGGAATTTGCTCTCTGGTCCCCCGCCCTTCCTCCTGCACCTGAGGACGGGCCCTCAGGCTGCTCGACCCGGTCCCGGCGAAAACAACCAGGGCCGGCCGCCGGAATAGTCGCTGCGGAATTCGATCGACGTGCCGGCTAAAGAACCCGACGCTAAAGGTTGAGTCCACAGGCGCGTCGGGCGCTCGGAGCGCAATGCCGTGATTCTCGGCGCTTCCGGTGAGCCAGTCGCGGGCCAGGGCCGTTACGTTCGGGGTACACCGCTCGCAGGACTCAAAATCAAATGCATCGATGGTGTCCCGGAGTGTGGGTCGGCTGCTCCACGTCACCTCCCCCTCCACCCAGCTTTCCGCAACCGGAGACACCGTGATGTCGTGATCTGTGGTTTCCGCATTTCGGTCTGTGACCACGAAGTTCCCCACTGCACTGTTAACGGTGACCCCCATCGGCAGCGAGGACGGAACGTCAAACCGTACGAGGCTGGAAAACACCTCGCCCTCCGGGTCGTCCGTCGACCAGAGCATATCATTGTTGGAACCGGCCACAAGAACATCGGCGAGTCCGTTTTCACCGGGGACGCCAAAGTTTTCGTCGGATGATGCAGGCCGGCTCAAGGTGGCGTCTGCAACGGGCTCCCAGAGGGCCTCTTGTGGCGTGGGCAAGTCAAACGGATCGGCGGCCGACAGGTCCACCTCGTAGCCGATATCTTGGAGTGCCGCAAGGGTTACGCGGCTCAGGGGCAACTCCGAGCTGGCGTTGATGAATCCTGTCATCAGTTCTGTCTCGAAGTTATTCCCACCGAAGGCGCCCTGTCGCCAGTGGGCTCCGGCCGTCCCGCCCCCACCGATATTTTCCAGGGGAACGCCCTCACTCAAATATGCGCTGCTTCCGTCCAGCTGGTTGAAGGCCTCCGTGGTGTTTTCCCCCGTGTGAGACGGGTCCAGAGTATTGAGGTCGGTGGTGTTTTCGCCCCATCCCTGAATAACTCCAATGCCAATGCCCAGAGCGTGGCCGACCTCGTGGGTGACGATGCTCTTCAGCCTGGGGTTGTCGAGATCGGCCGCGTCGATTGTGACGATGCCCGACGCGGAGGTGGCAAAGTCTTCCGTGTTCGCCGTTCGCACAAGACACGGCCCCGCCTGGGCAAGCGTGCCGCCGGGCCCGTCGAGGTTTGCCTTCTGAACGGCGACGGCGAGATCATCGATGCCTCTCTCTTGAAGCTCACATTCCTCCGCCTGGCCGGATGGGGGGAAGAGGGGACGAAGGTCCCCCGTGATCGCGCTTTCCCAGGGAGTGAGGGCCTCTCGTACCGTTTCCTTCTGGCCCTCCGTAAAGTCGCTCAAGAAACGGAGGCGAGTATTGAATCCGGGCTGCTCGACGACGACGTCCGCCGTGGCGGACGCCGTATTGCCGTCGCGGTCAGTGACTGTCAGCGTCAGTGCGTGAGGACCCGACGACAGGCCCGGCGACAGGCTGTCCCCGACCCCCAGTGACCCGTCCACGTCGGAGGACCACGCCAGGCGATCCCCCACCAGTTCTCCACCGACGGGGTCGGCCCCGGTGCCTGCAAGCATGATGGCGCCCTCGTCGATGCCCGATTTGTTCGCTGGCGAGGCGATGCTGGCGGAAGGCGGCCCGTTCACTGCAACTGAGGTGCTGTCCTGATCTGTTCTGTCCGCACTGTTGGTCGCGGTCAGGGTTATCGTGTGTGATGCCGGCGACAGATTCACCGTCAACGTGTCGCCGGTTCCGAGTCGTCTTTCTTCGACGGTCCCGAGTCGGTCGTCGACCCTCGTCGTCCACACCAGGTCCTCTCCAGAAAGGGTCCCGTCTTCTGGATCGCTGGCCGTTCCGATGAGGGTTATGGTCTCGTCCTCGTCGAGGGTATCGGCCTGTGCCGGCGACGAAATGGTAGCCGTGGGAGTCGGGGAAGTGCCAGAATCTTCCATCCCACTTCCAGAGGAATCACATCCTGACAGGCCGACGGCCAGAATGACCAGAAGGAGGGACGATCGGAAGAGAGTAGAGTTCATGGCGCACCACTTCGGTGGAGAAGTATTTGGAAGCGTCGCAAGATCTACCTACATGGTCTCGTGGAAAGCCGTTCCGTCGGTCGGCGCGCTGCCGGTGATAATCGTGCTCCTCCTGCTCCGAGAGCTGGTCTACCGACTCGCTGGAGCCCTCTGTGCAAAGACGCATGCCGATGGCCATCGGGGGGGCGATGCCCGGGCATGAACGAGTACTCCGGCCGGAAACCCGCTCAACATGAGAAGGGGGGTTCTTGGGCGGACATCACAACGGCGAATCTGCTTCCGAGCAAGGTTGAAAATCAACCGAGGATCGCGATTCCGGATTGTCGCGGGGCCTGCAGCTTAGGTTCTTTCCACTCAGGTTTCAACTCGCAACCTGCACGGTATCGTTGGTGGAAAGTCGTGGTTGGGGGACAGGACCAAACCGGCGGTGAGGGCGCAAGATGGCGTCCGGACCGCCGGCGGACCATCGTGGGGACTGGAGTTTAAAACCAAAGCTGCGCCTTTTCGCAAATCCATTCAGTCCATTGACGTCTGCCTATCTGGGGCTTGGGTCCAACGAAGGCGACCGCCTGAGCCACCTGCGCGGGGCTGTTGAACGGTTGCACGGCCGCGAGGCCCTCCATGCAACCGGGGTTTCGCCCGTGTACGAGACCGAGGCCCACACAACCACGCCGGACGAAACCCAGCCTCCATTCTTGAACGCTGTGCTCTGTGTGACCGTCGAAACGGGGCCGGAGTCCCTCCTCCGGGGGGCACACGCAGTGGAGCGAGCAGAGGGCCGTACCCGGGCTGCCGAGCAGCGGTGGGGACCGCGCCCGCTGGACGTTGATCTGCTGGCGGTGGGGGCCCTCACGCGAGACACCGAGGCCCTCACCCTTCCGCATCCCCGCCTCGCGGATCGCCGATTCGTGCTCCGGCCCTGGGCCGACCTCGCGCCAAACTTCGTCGTCCCGCCGCCGTTCGACCGGTCGGTTCAATCGCTGCTCAATCAGTGCACCGACCCGGCTTCCATTCAGCGGACTGAGTACACGCTGGAGGAACAAACGTCCTCGACTGGCGACACCGGTCCCTGAGTTGCCGAAGGGATCGGTAGGCCCGAATGGACGATTGGACCGCCCGCCCCTTGACACCCGCCTCGAATCCGCCCTGCGTAATGCCTTCGTCGACCCCCCCGGACGCCCTGGACTACGTGGCCATTGAGGGCGCAATCGGGGCCGGCACCACGACCCTTACCGAGCTTCTATCTGACCGCTTCGAAGCCGACCCTGTGCTTGAGCGGTTTGAGGAGAATCCCTTCCTGGAGCGCTTTTATGAGGACCGGGAGCGGTGGGCGTTCCAGACGCAGCTTGCCTTCCTGGCCAGTCGATTCCGACAGCAAAAAGAACTGGCCGAGCGGGACCTCTTCCGCGACTTCGCGGTGAGCGACTACACGTTCGACAAGGACCGAATTTTCGCCCGGCAGACCCTCGGCGGCGACGAGCTGCAGCTCTACGAGTCCCTCTTCCGCCTCATGGAGCCGACGGTCCCGTCGCCCGACCTCGTGGTGTACCTGCGCTCCTCTCCCGAACGGCTGCTGCACAACATTGAGGAGCGCGACCGGCCATACGAGCGCAACATGGATCCGGACTACATTGCGAGCCTCCACGAGGCCTACGACCAGTACTTCCGCCAGTACGACCGCACCCCGCTTCTCGTGGTGAACGTCGCGGAGATGGACTTTGTAGCACACCCGGGCGACTTCCAGGCACTGGTGCAGCACATTGTCGCCCCGTCCGATGAGCGCACCCGGTACGTCCAGCCGTCGTAGCGATGCGGCTCGTTCCGACAGCACGGCCCTTTGTGGACTCGTACGATGGAGTATCTCGTCTTCGGCATCATTTTGTACTTTATCCTGCGGGCGTCCGGAAACCTTGTCCGCCTCATGGGGGGAGACGAGGGGACCTCGCCTGAGCAGGAGTGGGGGCACGAGCCCTCGCCCCGCCAGACTGAATGGGAAGGCCCCTCGCCCCGGCAGCGGACGGGAGCAGCACGAGACGAACCGACGTTCTGGGGCAAGGACGTTGAGGATGCGACGTGGCGTGACCTCGACGGGGAGACGGACCCCCAGAGGGCGTCGCGCTGACGTCACCACCACATCATTCGGAGACGCCGAACTCGAAGGTGAGGGTCGTCTGGCTGGCGACCGGCCGGCCGCTCTGCTGTGCGGGACGGAACCGGGACCGGCGGGCGGCGACGAGGGCCGCTTCCTCCAAGCCGTGGTCGAGGTGGGCTACGGCATGGAGGCGGCCCCCGCTCGCATGGCGCCAGCGCTTGAGGACGGTGGCCTCCGTCACTTGTCCCGTCTCGGATACCTGCACAGCGACGCGAACCCGTGCCCGTACGCCCTCCTCCCGGGCCGCATCGGGATAATCGGGCTGCACGGCCCGGAACAGGCGAGCGTTGGTTTCGGGCGTGCGCGCCGGTATGGGCGTGTCGGAGGCCCCCTCTCGGAGTCGATCGTCGTCCTCGGGGTTTTCAACGGCCAATGCGGACGTGCCAAACTCAAGGTCTTCCTCGATCACGACGTCGTTGGGGACGACCTCTGGGGGCACCGGAGCGGGCGGGGGCGGCGCCTGCTCGCGGGCCTGGGCCGTGGGCTGCACCTCGTTGACCTGAATGCGGTCCGGATCCCGCTCGCCAAATGGGCCGTCCGGGGCCGAGGGGGAAGGTGCCGGCCACCAGCGCACGAGGGCCACGCCAAGCGCCAGGACGACCGCCAGCGCCCCCAAGAACCGGCGCCGGTACGCATGGTCCGACATGGAAATGGTAGAGCGAGACATGAGCGGACGGTGACTGGGCCTCAACACCGCATCTTTAAAAATGGGGCCCGAACATCTGTTTCTGGCCGGTCGGCCGGACCGTCCGGCAGTGTGAGCGCAGACGAGATGTCGAAACCCTTCGAAACGAGGCTGCGACTGAGAGATGCGGTTGGGAAACTTCCCCGCCAGTTTATACTATGACGAACAGTTCCTGCAAACGCTCTCGCCCTCGCACGTCATGTCTCCCGACGTTCCCCCGGAGCCTGGGCCTTATTCATCGGAACCGGCCCCACTGGAATCGTTCTTCTGCCCTCCCCATTTGGGGAGGTTTTTTTATGGACCCAGCCGCCGCTCGTTGCTGAATCCTCTCCCCACACCATGAGCCCCACTTCGTCTTCCTCTTCGTCCCGCGACCCCGCGAAACTTGTCCTGGCCGACGGCACCATCGTCGACGGCATTGCACTCGGCCAGCGAGGGCTCACCGGCGGGGAGCTGTGCTTCAACACGAGCATGACCGGGTACCAGGAAATTATGACGGACCCGTCCTACTACGGCCAGCTCATGATGATGACGCAGCCGCACATCGGCAACTACGGGGCTTCCCGCGAGGACATGGAGGCCGACGCGCCGATGGTGGCGGGCTTCATCGTCCGCGACTACCCGCGCCGCCACTCCAACACCCAGGCCGACGAGACGCTCGAGGACTTCATGCAGCGCCACGACCTGGTGGGCATTGCGGGCGTCGACACGCGGGCACTCGTGCGGCACGTGCGGGAGAAAGGGGTCATGAACGCCGTCATCGCATCGGAGAAGTTGGACGAGGAGGCCCTCCTCCGGAAAGCGCGGGAGTGGCCCAGCATGGCCGGCCGTGAGCTGGCCTCGAAGGTGACCGCCGACCGCTCCTACACCTTCTGTGAGGGCCCCGGGCCCCGCATTGTGGTGTACGACTTCGGGGTCAAGAAAAACATTTTGCATTCCTTCCGCCGCCACGGCTGCACCGTGAAGGTGGTGCCGGGCGACACGGACCTGGGCGACGTGCGTGCCTGGGACCCTGACGGGTTTTTCTTCTCCAATGGCCCTGGGGACCCGCGTCCGATGACGGACGCGATCGAGACCGTGAGCGCGGCCATCGACACGGGCCTGCCGATCTTCGGCATCTGCCTCGGCCACCAGCTGATGGCCCTCGCGGAGGGGTTTGACGTCTACAAGATGTACGTGGGCCACCGCGGGGCGAACCATCCGGTCAAAAACCTCGACACCGAAAAGGTGGAGGTGACGACCCAGAATCATGGCTTCGCGGTCGACCCCGAGTCGATTGCGCCGGAGACCGCCCGCGTGACGCACGTGAACCTGAATGACGACACGATCGAGGGGCTTGAGTTCAAGACATTTGCCGGCATGTCGCTGCAGTATCACCCGGAGGCGTCCCCCGGCCCACACGACAGCCACTATCACTTCAACCGCTTCATGGAACTGGTGGCCGACGAGCGAGACGTTACGATTCCCGAGACATCGGTCGAGCCCGCGACGGTGACGGCGCAGTCCGTCGAAGGTTGAACGTGAGAAGGGAAAATGGAAGGGGGGAAACGTGTACGGCGAGGCGGCAAGCGAGAATCTGCGGTCCCAACCCTTACCGTCGTGGAGTAGGCGACTACGAAATACGCAATCCGAAATACGCAATCCCCAGATGCCCAAGCGCACCGACATCGAGACCGTTCTTCTCATTGGGTCCGGTCCCATTGTGATCGGGCAGGCCTGCGAGTTCGACTACAGCGGCAGCCAGTCGGCCCGCGCCCTGATGGACGAGGGGTACCGGGTGGTTCTGGTGAACTCGAACCCGGCCACCATCATGACCGACCCGTTGATGGCCGACGAGGTGTACCTCCGACCGCTCACCCCGTCGTCCATCGCACAGATTGCGCGGGAGGAGGAGCCCGACGCGGTGCTGCCCACGATGGGCGGCCAGACCGGCCTCAATGTGGCCCAGGACCTGAAGGAAGACGGCTTCTGGGCCGAGGCAGGCATCGAGGTGATCGGGGTCGACATCGACACGGTTCAGATTACGGAGGACCGTCAGGAATTCCGGAACCTGATGGACGACATCGGCCTCGATCAGTCCCGCAGCGAAACGGCCAAGAGCCTGCTGGAGGCGAAGGAGATCACGCAGGCGCTCGGCGGGCTGCCCATCGTCATCCGGCCGTCGTATACGCTCGGCGGGGCAGGGGGAGGCATTGTGTGGGAGGCCGACGAATTCGAGGAAATGGTGACCCGCGGCCTGGAGCTTTCCCCGGCCCACCAGGTGCTGATCGACGAGTGCCTCTTCGGGTGGAAGGAGTACGAACTGGAGCTGCTCCGCGACCCGAACGACAACGTCATCATCATCGCGTCCATCGAAAATGTGACGCCGATGGGCGTGCACACCGGCGACTCGGTGACCGTCGCGCCGCAGCAGACGCTGACCGACAAGCAGTTCCAGCGCATGCGGGACGCGGCGATTCGGGCGATGAACTCGATCGGGACCTTCGCGGGCGGCTGCAACATCCAGTTTGCCTTCGAGCCGGGCACGGGCCGCATGATTGTGATCGAGATCAACCCGCGGGTGAGCCGCTCGTCGGCCCTCGCGTCGAAGGCGACCGGCTACCCGATTGCCAAGGTGGCCTCGAAGCTCGCCGTCGGCTACACGCTCGACGAGCTGCCCAACGAGGTGACCGGCGACACGAGCGCCTGCTTCGAGCCGTCGCTCGACTACGTGGTCACCAAGATTCCGCGCTTCAACTTCGACAAGTTTGAGGGCGTGGACGAAGAACTCACCACGCAGATGAAGGCCGTGGGCGAGGTCATGTCCATCGGCCGCACGTTCAACGAAAGCCTGCAGAAGGCGTGGCAGAGCCTCGAAATCGGGTATTCGGGGCTCGGCGCCGACCGGCCCGACGCCGACCGCGAGACGGTGCGGGAGCGGCTCAAGGCCCCCCGGTGGGACAACCTGCTGCACGTCCGCCACGCCTTCCGCTACGGGGCGAGCGTGGAGGAGGTGCACGACATCACCCAGATCGATAAGTGGTTTCTCTACCAGATCAAGGACCTCGTGGCGCTGGAGGAGGAGGTGCGGTCCACGCCGCTCCGCGAGATGGACGACCGGTTCCTGTGGGAGACCAAGCGCGCCGGGTTTTCCGACGAGCAGATCGCATACCTCGTGCCGGACGACGTCTCCGACCGCGAGGTGCGTACCCACCGAAAGGCCCAGGACGTGACGCCGGCCTATCAGCTCGTCGACACGTGCGCCGGAGAATTTCCCGCGGAGACGCCCTACTACTACTCCAGCTACGAGACGGTCAACGAGAGCACGGTCACCGACAAGCCGAAGGTGCTCATCCTCGGCTCCGGCCCGAACCGGATTGGGCAGGGCATCGAGTTCGACTACTGCTGCGTCCACGGCGTGAAGGCCGCCCAGGAGATGGGCTACGAGGCGCTCATGCTCAACTGCAACCCCGAGACGGTATCCACAGACTTCGACGTGGCGGACAAGCTCTACTTCGAACCGGTGTTCTGGGAGCGGGTGCAGGACGTGATCGACCTGGAGCAGCCGGAGGGCGTGATCCTACAGCTCGGGGGGCAGACGGCGATCAAGCTCGGCGAGCGGTTCGAAGAGGACGGGATCCAGATCTTCGGCACGACCTACTCGAAGATGGACCTCGTGGAGGACCGTGGCAAATTCACCGACATCCTTCAGAAGCTCGAAATCCCCTTCCCGCCCTACGGCGTGGCCCACTCGGTCGACGAGGCGCTTGAGACCGCCGACCGGCTCGGCTATCCCACCCTCATCCGGCCCAGCTACGTGCTCGGCGGCGAGGGCATGCGCATCGCCATCAATGAGGACGAGGTGGCCGAGTACGTTCAAAACGTGCTGGACATGTACCCCGACAATGAGATCCTGCTCGACCGCTTTCTCGAAGACGCGATCGAGTTGGACGTGGACACGATCTGCGACGGGGATGAGGTGTGGATCGCGGGGATGATGCAGCATATTGAGCCGGCGGGCGTGCACTCCGGCGACTCGACCGCCGTCCTCCCCCCGTTTAGCCTTTCCGACGAGGTGGTGGCAACCATCGAGCAGTATGTTCGTGACTTGGCGTTTGAACTGGACGTGCTCGGTCTCATGAACGTGCAGCTCATCGTGAAGGACGAGACCGTGTACGTGATCGAGGCCAACCCGCGGGCCTCCCGCACCGTGCCCTTCATCGCGAAGGCGGCCAACATCCCGATTCCCGCCATCGCCACGAAGGTAATGCTGGGCGAGAAGCTGGAGACCTTCCGCAAGCGTGGCGATCTGGAGTCGGACCTGGAAGACTACGCGATCAAAGAGCCGGTCTTCTCCTGGGACAAGTTTCCCGAAGTGCCCAAAGAGCTGGGGCCGGAGATGAAGTCGACCGGCGAGTCGATTGCGTTCGTGGAGTCGCTGGACGCCGACCAGTTCGAGCAGCCCTACGAAATGAAAGACCTATACCTGTCCCGGTAGGCTGGCACATTCGCGCTGGCACCGCGGATGAACGCAGAAGGCCTTTTTGGAAGTCAGAGGGCGAAGCGGTGCCCCCGACCAGCTTCTCCTTGTCCGGATGGGGCCTGTCGAGGCGCCCTCTCCGAACGGGCGGTGACTTCGGGCTTCTGTTACCAACGGAGGGGGACCTGCGGCCCAAAAGATCCCATGGTTTTTGGATCTTTGAGCCCTACAGAAAATGGTTCTTGGCCTCGTCCGTCGGCCTAGTCGCCGAAAGCGCTGGGGGAGAGCGCCCACGTCCACGACGTGTCCGTATCTCCTTTTGGTCATTGTCTGGGCGTGGGGGGCAGTTCCGGTGTCGGGGCAGGCAGTGTACGCCCCGCTGTCTCGTGACGTCCCGTCCGTGAACGAGCTCGCCCACCGTGCGATAGACGAAGATGAGCCCAGGGGACTGCACGCGAGGAGGCCTTTCGTGGGAGAGAGCCCGTTTGGACGCTCGCCCCTTCGAGGGCCGGCTCCCGCCTCCCCGCCGACCGACCCCGAGTCCCTCCCCCGGTTTCGAGACGCCCTCCTGGGCGGTGTAGTTGGGGTTTCGGTCAGCGTCGGGATGCTTGCGCTGCTGTCGGACACCGATCTCTCCGACCGCCGTGCCCGAGCGCAGTACGGGGACAACGAAGAGCTGCGGGCCCAGGGCGTCGCGTTGCTGCTGATTCTGGGAAGTGCGCCGATTGGGGCTGTGATTGGGGCTGGGCTTGCGGACGATGGGCTTCCGGGCGAGGCCCTTTTCGCCGCGGGGCTCGGAGAGCTCATCGTTGGTGGAATGGGAGCCGTGGTGGGCATCGGCGGAACGGCCCTCGTGGGCGGTGGGCCTCAAACGCAACAGGTGGGGGCGGGCGTAGGGGCCGGGATCGGAGCGGCGGTCGGGGCCGCCCTCGGGGCCACGCTTTCTGCTCGGGACGAGCACGGTGCCCTGTCGCTCCGAGAGGGAGGATGGTCCGTCGGGGTTCCAGACATCACAATTCGTCCCGCTCCGCAACGCGACCTGCCCGTGGTTGCGCGCATCTCTCTCGTCACGGCCCGCTTTTAGGACGCCAGTCATTTCCGGACAACGTTCACGGAGACGGATGAACTTCTGTCTCCCCCGAAGGTACAGCGAAGTGTCGATTGAGCGCAGCGCTTCTGCAGTCTGCGGCTCCATCCTGTCCCGAATGTCGACACGCTCGTGATTGCACGTGAAGGATACACCATCATCGCCCTCGTGATGGGCCTGGCGCTCGCGCTGACTGTCGGGTCGCTTTGGGTCGATTCGTGGCTTGTGCGGGGGCCGATGCTCGCGCTCGCGGCGGGAGGCCTCGCGTTCACCCTTTACTTCTTTCGGGACCCGGAGCGCACGCCGCCCCCGGACGCCCTGGAGGCCGGCATCGTGGCCCCGGCCGATGGCCGTGTTGTAGAAGTTGCGGACGAGGAGGAGCCCTTGTACCTGGACGGCCCGGCGCGGCGCATCTCCATCTTCCTCTCGCCGCTGGACGTGCACGTGAACCGGGTGCCGGCGCGGGGCGTGATCGAGCACGCCGAATACCGCCCCGGCGACTACCTGGTGGCCTGGCACCCCAAGGCCAGTGAGAAGAATGAGCGATCCGAATTTGGGCTGCGGCACCCCAGCGGCACGATGCTCTTGTTCAAGCAAATCGCCGGGGCCGTGGCCCGCCGCATTGAATATGATCTCCAAGAAGGGGACACTGTAGAGACGGGGCAGCGCTTCGGCATCGTCAAGTTCGGATCGCGGATGGACCTGCTCGTGCCGCCGTCGGTAGAGCTTCGCGTGGAAGAAGGGCAGACCGTGCGGGCAGGCACGACCGTCCTGGGCCGCATTCCAACGACCGACGCTGACCCCTCGCAGGTCCCCAAGGCTCCGTCCGCATCTACGGACGCGTCCGCACGCCGCTCGTCTACTCCTTGATTGCTGACTGAACGGGATGATCGACCTCTTTGGGGCCGACCGTGTGGACAGTGCGGCTCGGGCAGACGATCGCTCCTCCCGGCCGGCGAGCGTCCGGCGTCGTCTCCGGGCCTACCGGAGTGCCCGTCGCGAGCAGCGGGGCGAACGGCCGCCGCCCCGGGTGGCCGTGCCCTCCTTCTTCACGCTGATGAACTTGCTTTGCGGGTTTCTGGCCCTCACACAGGCGGCGAACGCCACGTTCGTCATGGCCTGCTGGCTCATTGTGCTGGCCGGCTTCTTCGACCTGCTCGATGGCGTCATGGCACGCCTCGCGGGGGCGGACAGTCCCTTTGGGGTCCAGCTCGACTCCCTCAGTGACATCGTCTCGTTTGGGGTGGCGCCGTCCTTTTTGCTCTACAGCTACGTGCTGAATGGTTTCAACCCCCTCGGAATGATCGTCGCGGCCCTCCCGGCCCTCTGCGGGGCGGTCCGGCTGGCCCGCTACAACATGACCGCCGACGAGAGCGACAAGCAGGGCTTTGAAGGGCTTCCCATTCCGGGCCAGGCCATTGCCGTCGTGGCCCTCATCCTGGCCGCGGAGAACTCGACCTGGGACGGTCGGTTTGCCCTCGACAGCCTCCGCGTCGTGGTGCCGGTCGTCGTGGTGCTTTCGGGGCTCATGGTGTCGAGCATCCAGTTCGACGCAATTCCGATGCCGTCCCTACAGACCATGCGCTCGCACCCTCAAAAGATCGCTGCCTACGGCCTTGCCGGACTGCTCATCGTGGGGCTTCAGGAGCAGGGGCTTTTGATTGTCCTGACGGTGTACTTGGTGCACGGCGTAGGGCGGTCCCTCTACCGACTCGTCCGGGCCCTTGTCACCCCAGTGCCGGACGAGCCGATCAGTTCCTGAGACCCATCGCGGCCCCCTCGTCCCTCTTTGCTCTCATCCGCAGTTGACCCGCTCATGTACAAGGCCACAATCTCGATTACCCTCCGACCCTCGATTCTGGATCCCGAGGGCAAGACCATCCAGCATGCCTTGACGAACCTCGGGTACGACGCGGTGGATCAGGTCCGCATGGGCAAGCAGGCCGAGGTGTGGATCGATGCGGAGAGCAAGGCGGACGCCCGTGCGGTGGCCACGGAGGCCTGTGAAAAACTGCTCGCCAACCCCGTTACCGAAAACTTCGACATCCAAATTGAGTCCGCGTCCCAGGATGCGGTCGAAGAGGGAACGGCGTGACGACGCAGCCGTCATCATCCTATTGAGGCCTGGTGCCTTTGCCTACGACGATCCGTTCACAAACGCTGTTCGATTGGCTGACATGACTGAGGGTTTTCCGCTACGCACGCTTGGTGCACCGGCTGAGCCGGACGTTCAACCGGCGCCCCCGGAGGTGGAAGAGGTCGAGCAGGAGGAGGAAGGCGGGGGAACCGACGATCCCTGGTTCGTCGTTCTCTTCAATGATGAAGTGCATACCTTCGAGGAAGTCATCGGGCAACTGGTGAAGGCCACGGGCTGCAGTCGTGGCGAGGCGGAGGACATGGCGTGGACGGTTCACAACGAGGGGAAGGCCACCGTCTACGAAGGCACCTTCGAAGAGTGCTTCGAGGTGCAGAGTGTCTTGAAGGAGATCCAGCTCGTGACGGAGATCCAGGGGTAGAGATCCAGAGGTAAGACGGCTCGGCCGGGCCTACGAGGCGGGGCGGCGCCACACGTGAAGGAGGGTCGCGGGGGCAGGGTGGGCGTAGCGGGTCGTTCCGTTCAGGGACTGCACTCGCACGGAGTCTGGACCCGGCACGACCACTGATCGGTCGTCGAGCCAGCCCCACACCGCCCCGTCTACTGGCCCGAGGCGTCGGGTCTGCCCCTGCACCCGCACGGCGGCCTGTGAAGAGGCATCGGTCCGAAGGGTAAACGCGATGCGCTCGCCTGAGGGGGACCATCGGGGACGCTCCTGGTCGGCCGTCGTCTCGTTGGGAGGGACAAGGAAAGTGGGCCGTGAGCCGTCGTAGATCACCACCTGACGATGCCCGGAGTCCTCCACCCGCACGTCGAGGGCCAACTCAGCCGCCTCCGGGGCCCAGCGATGGTGGCGGGCGCGGCGCTGGTCGCCAAACAGCGTTTCGGCATTGTCGCCCCGAGGGCCGCTCAAGACGAGTGAGGAGTCGGGCACGTACTCTCCGCGGTCCCGGTCGTATTTGAGCTCCCGGTAGATGTAGGCCATTCGTTGGCCGGTGGGGGCGTACCGAATACGATGCATGCGGCGAACATCGAGCGATGCCTGGGTGGCGCAGTCGTCCGTGTTCACCACGTACAGGTCGTCGTCGGTCCGGGCGGCCAGGGAGCCGTCCGACATCCAGTGGAGCACCTCGCGGACACTGTTGCAGCCCACGTCTCGGGTGGTGCCGTTGGGAGCCGCGATCTGGATGCTTCCGGGGCCGCGCTCGCCGTTGTCGGTGGGGCGGTAGTGGCCGACGGCGAGGCGATCCCGGTCGGGGTGCCAGGCCAGAGAGTACGTCACTGCCGGTCCGGGCACGGCGTGCACCCGCCGCAACTGTTGGGTCGTCAGGTCCAAGAGTGCGAGGTGAGACGAGTCTGCCGTGGCGTAGCTAAAGGCGAGGTAACGGCCGGACGGAGAGACCGCCCGGGCCGGTTTGGCCGTGGCCCCGGAGACAAGAGTCCGGGGGGCGTCGGCGCGCGCCTCCTGGAGGGTCAGTTCCCCGGCGGAGGACGTGTACAGCAGAAAGAGGGCCGGGTCAGGCGACGGGGCATCGGTCTTGCTCGTGGGATCGGGGGACTGTGAGGATGAGCAGCCCAGCCCGACTCCCAGAATGCCCACGAGTGCAACGGAGACGAACCAGCGGAGCGCCGACGGCGGATGGTGCATGGACTGAGAGCGGCTTGGAAAAGTGCAGCAATAGACAAAACGTATGGGGACGATCCATGAAGGTCAGGCAAAGCCCCCGGGCGGCCCCTCCCTTCCGAACTTGGCCCGCGCATCGAGACGGAGGGCGTTCCAAGAGCGTTCCACATAGTCGCAGAACAAGTCCCAAGAGACTGCATAGAAAGCCGACGTAAATAAAAATCCGAATCCTTTTCCTTTAAGGAGAGGGAATCGGAGGTGCGCTGAACGCGAACATGAGAAGATTTTAACCGAGTTATGGAGACAGGAACCGTAAAGTGGTTTAGCCCTGCCGAAGGATATGGATTCGTTGAGCCCGACAATGGAGAGGACGATGTCTTTCTCCACCACAGCGAGGTGCCCGACGAAGACCTGGAAGAAGGCGACCGTCTCGAGTTCGAAATTGAGGAGACGGAGAAAGGACTGAACGCCGTCAACATTCAGCCCATTACCGAGCCCGAGTGGTAAACTCAGTTCGGTTCACTCGAATGCCCCTGGGCGTCCTGCCCAGGGGCATTTTTTATTTCTGGACACTGCATTTAGGGGCGAGATCTGGGCAGCGGTGCGGTCTCAGGCCCTGCCCTGGAGGGACAAAGTCCGATAAGGCGGTTCGTCTCACTGTTCAACGCGTTGGGGGAGCGCTTTGCGCCGAGCACCCATGCCGAGTCCCTTGCCGTACTGCGTGGAGAAGACAGGCGCCGTCCGTAATTTGGTTTTTGACCTGGGTCTCGCCCGGAAGGGTGTCGATGTGGGACAGACCGGGGACGCGACCCGCACGCTGCTTTCTGGATGCGATCTGCGCAGGATGGTCCGGTTGAGCTACCTTCCCCCGCCCGACCCAGTTGGGGGCTGTTCGCGATATGTGTCTGTCCCGCCTCGGCACCAGGACGTACACAGACATCTTTAAGGTCCAGTCGCCATGGGCCGCATGCACTCCGTCGGCGCTGCGCCTCGTCACACGGTGCGCACGGCCGCTGGGTCTCTTGTTGCAGTGGCCCACGGATGTCTATCAGGCCGCGCGCGTCCCTTACTCTTACTCTCGGGAGCGCATCGAGGACCAGGAAGGAGACGCCTGCACATCCCTGAACCGGCGGCTCAGAAAGTCAAAGTTGTGCCCAATTGATGCGGCGAGGGCCGCCTCCAGGTCACGCACGTGATGCGTGTGAACGGGCGGATGGGAGCGCCGAGCGTCTGTGTCACGGCGGAAGGGAGACCGATAGGCAGAAGGAGAAACGTGCATAAGGGACATTTTTGATGCTAGATTGACGTGTTTCGTGTCCGGACGCACAATAATTTATCCGAAAGGATTAATAATGTTCCTGAACAGACTTTGAAGCCCCTAGTGCCCAACGCATCACGGAAATGAAACACAAAAAACTCAAGTGACTATGCAACTTCCGTTTTGAACACAAAATCGCTCACTCTTTCCGTTCGTCATGACCATCAAGGAGCTGCAGTCTCTGAAGCCGTACCTCAAGATCTCAGCGCTGGCCGATGAGATCGAGGGGATCAACAAACATACGCTGCTTTCGAAGGTGCGGCGGGGGACCGAGCTTACGATTGTGGAAAGCGACAAGCTAGAGGCCAAGCTGGAGGAGGTAATGACCCACGCCGGGTTTTCCCTGACGCGCCGGTAACGTGCGCAAGACACAGGCATGATTCTCTGGCCAGGACCGATGAAGGGTTGAGAATAACAGGGCCCGACGTCGAGCGACAAGAAGAGGGATAAAGAAGGGCACGAGTATCGCCCCGTACCCCCGCTGGCGGGGTGTAAGCGAGAGGCCGTCCACCGATGACGTCATCACCCATGCCGGACGTACGGCCCCAGAGGGGCAAGGAGGACGCTTGAGGCCGGGGGCAAGGCGAAACGGTCACACAAAGGAGGGCAAGCGGTGTACAGACACGGCTTTTCCTTCCCCCGCGGTTACCGAAGCGCATCCTCCAGGACCGTCGCGGCGTCGGTGTCGGCGTCCCGGTACTTAACAATGACGGGGGTCGACAGAGAGAGGCCGTGCTCTTCCCCGAACGCCGAGTCGACGGACCGAGAGCCCGGCACGACCACCGCCTTTTCGGGCACCTCCAGCGACTCATCGTCGGAGGCCGCGTGCACCGTTTCCTCCACGAGGTCGTATAGCCGCGTGGAGGAGGTGAGGGTGACCCCTGCGGCCAGCACGGCCCCTTCCCGCACGATGCAGCCCTCATAGAGCCCTGCGTTGCCCCCCACGAAGACATCGTCCTCCACGATGACCGGGGTCGCGTGCACCGGCTCCAATACGCCGCCCACCTGCGCCGAGGCCGAGAGGTGCACCCGTTTGCCGATCTGGGCGCAGCTCCCCACCAGCGCGTGGGAGTCGATCATGGTTTCTGCGTCGACGTACGCCCCTACGTTTACGTACATGGGGGGCATGCACACCACGCCGGGCGCCACGTACGCCCCGGTTCGAATGGCTGATCCGCCCGGCACGAGGCGCACGTCGTCGGCCTTCCGGAGCGGCTTAACCGGGAATGTGTTTTTGTCGTAGAATGGAAACCGGTCGCTTGAATAGTCGACGGTCCGGCCAATGCGAAACCCCAGAAGGATGCCCTCTTTCACCCATTCGTTGGCGTGCCACGTGCCGTCGGCGGCGGGCGCGGCGGCACGAACATCGCCGGCGTTGAGGGCCTGAACGAGGTCGGCCACGGCGTTGCCGGCGACGCCCCGATCGACGCCCGATGGCTCTGTGGATTGCGCCACCAGCGACTCGATGCGGTCTTGTAGGTCGGTCATGCGTCGAAAAAACAGTGTGTGGACAGACGGTGAGGGGCAGACATCCTTGGTGCGCATTCGCCATGAAGCTCCGAAGCGGCGGACACATTGTAAACCCGCATCCCGTAGCATTTTTTGTGCAAAACTGGCTTCCCGCCACGCTCTTGCGTTCCCCCAACTTTGTTATTGCCCATGAAACGGTTGCTCGTCATTGTCGCCCTGTTTCTCTGCACCAGCCTCGCGTCGTGCCAGTGCTCTGAACAGCCTGATGTGGGGCCGGTCGAAGGAGAGGAAGAACAGGCCCATCGGATGCAGGACACATCCAGCGTGGAGGCGACCCGGCTCGCGTAGAGCAGAACAGTACATTGAACATATTGTACACATGTGTGTCGCGTCCCTTGGAAGGCGTCTTTTGACCCATGCCCATTCCGGACGAAAAGGTGGAGGAGGTTCGTACCGCGGTTGACCTCGTGGAGGTGGCGGAGGACTACGTACAGTTAGACCAGAGCGGCTCCCGGTACATGGGGCTGTGTCCGTTTCACAACGAGGACACCCCCTCCTTTAGCGTTGATCCGGAACAGAACCTCTACTACTGCTTCGGCTGCCAAAATGGGGGGGACGCGTTTAAATTCCTCCAGGAGATCGAAGGCGTGGGCTTTTTGGAGAGCGTGCGAATGCTGGCCGACCGGTACGGCATCCCGCTGCCGGAAGAGGAGACGGATCCCGAGGCGACCAACGAGCGAGAAGGCATTCTGCATGCCCTGCGTTTTGCGGCGCGCTTCTTTTACCGTCAGCTCACGCAGTCGGACCGGGGCCGGCCTGCGCTCGACTACCTCCGCCGACGCGGCTTTACGCCGCAGACCATCAAGCAGTTTGGGCTCGGCTACGCCCCCGACGAGTGGGACGCCCTTCTGACGACTGCGGAAGAGGAGCAACTTGATCTGGAGACGCTGAAGAAGGCCGGACTCGTCATTGAGCGCAACGACGGGAGCGGGCACTACGACCGGTACCGGGGCCGCATCATCTTTCCCATCTTCTCCCACATTGGCAAGGTGCTGGCCTTCGCCGGGCGCATCCTCGATCCCGACGATGAGCGCGACCAGCCCAAGTACATCAACTCGCCGGAGACGGAGGTCTACCACAAGAAGGAGGTGCTCTACGGCCTGCACCAAGCGAAGCAGGCCATCCGCAGGACCGACGAGGTGCTGCTCGTGGAGGGGTATACGGACGTGATCAGCCTGTCGCAGGCCGGGGTTGGAAACGTCGTGGCCTCCAGCGGCACAGCCCTCACCGAGCAGCAGATCAGCGTGCTGGATCGGTACGCCAAACGGGCGGTCATGCTCTACGATGCGGACGAAGCGGGGGAACGGGCGGCCCTTCGAGGGATGGAGCGTGTCCTGGAGGCCGGTTTGGGGGCCTACGCCGTAGAACTCCCCACGGGCAGCGACCCGGACGAGTACGTCCAGGAGCATGGGGGCGATCCCTTTTCCGACTACGTGGAGGAGCACCGGCAAGACCTCCCGTCCTTTGCCTACCAGCGCGCCCGCCGCAACGGGGGGCTTGAGACCCCGGAGGATCGAGTCGACGTCCAGCGCGAAATCATCGAGTCGGTGGCCCGGATCCCAGATCCGAACCTTCGGCGCGAGTACGTCGCCCACACGAGCGAGGTAACGGGCGTGCCGGACTCGGACCTGTTCCGCATGCTGGAAGAGGAGCGCGAGCAGCTGGAGCGTCGGGCCCAGCGGCGACGAAAGCGGGAGCAGAAGCGTCAGCAGAGGCCGTCGGAGGAGGCTGCGCCCTCCGCCGAAGACGGCGCCGCCCCGCCCGCCCGCAGCGGCGCACCGTCCTCGACGTCCAATTCCGCAAACGGGACGACGTCGGGCCCCGCCCTGCTCCCGGAAGAGCAGGTGCTGTTTCGCCTCATGCTCGAAAACGGACGCCGCATGGTGGGCCTCGTGCTGGGGCACATGGCGCTGGACGAGTTTACAGAGGGGACGCCCCGCCAGCTCGCGCGCACCTTCGCCGAGATGTACGAGGCCGGCACCGTGGAGCCCCAGCAGATCCTGGGTGGCGAGCATGGAGAGACGCTCCAGCAACTCGGCGCGGCCGTCATGATGGACGAGCACGAAGCCTCGGAGCACTGGGCCCAGAAGGAAGACATTCCGGTGCCCCACCTCAATGACCGTCCTTACGATGCGGCCCGAAGTGCAATGAAGTTCCTGAAGATGGACCGCGTGGACGAGGCCATCGAGGCGGTGCGGGAGCGGATGTATCAGGCCACGCAAGAGGGAGCAGACGATCAGGTCGAGCGCCTCCAGCAGAAGATGATGTCGCTGCAAGAACTCCGGAAAGGCATCAAGCGCGGCGCGTTTCTCGACGACTGATGGGGCTGCTCCATGCCCCCGCGCCAGATTCGGGCGTTACTGTGGGGGCGGCAGTGAGGGGAGTGTGTCGGGAGCCCCCACAGCTTCGGGGTGAAGGTCGAGGGGGCGGCCCTCAATCTTCATGCGGCCCGTGGCCCGGGTCGTTGCGTCGGCCAATTCCTGCCAAGGGTTCGACATCCAGAGCCGCCGGTGGGTACTGATGATTCGAAGCTGACGGCGGCGGTACCGGGTCGGGCGCTGCTCCGCAAGCGTTTCGAAGCGGTCGTGGAGCCGAAGCAGGCGCTCGCGGTTGGCCTCGGTGAAACCAAACTGCGCGATGTCGTCGACCAGAGACTCGTACTGCCGGTCCCAGGGCGTCACTTGATCCGCGGTGGGCCCCGCATAGGTGGAGGCGTCGTACCGAAAGGTGGCGGTGGAATCGAGCGCACTGACGCCCGCAGCGCGAAGGACGGCCGGGGCCTCCAGCGGGAGAAAGAACCGCACGGCCTTTCCGTCGATGGATGCGACGAAGCGCACATTGCCCGCCTCCGGAATCGTGCCGTCGGGGGAGGAGGGCAGGTCGATGTGGGGGTTCAGGGCTCGAAAGCGATCGTAGAGCGCGGTGGCCGTATCGGCCTCCGGCCCCCAGTCAAACGAGCGGTCCAGGGAGTCGAGAGGAGCCAACAGTTCGCGCAGCGTGAGTGCGGATCCCCGTGACACCTGCAGGCGGGCGGTGCGGAGGGGCGGCGTCTGGTCTACCGGGCGATCGTCGCGGGCCTGCAGGGCGCCGTACGCGGCCGGCACGTAGCCGCGGGAGTCACTTCCGAACGTGGATCCGTCACGCACCCTGTCGAAGCCCTCCGTGACGGCCCAGGCGTAGGCGTCTGCAACGGTCGAGGAGGCGGTAAAGCGGTCCGAGGTGTAGAACCCGCGATACAGCTTGAAGATGTTGCCGGGCCCGGCGTGGTAGGCCGAAAGCCCCGGAAGTTCGTGTCCCACGGCGTTGGCGTAGCCACGGAGCAGCAAAAAGGCGGGCTCCAGCACGAGGAGGGGGTTCTCTTCCTCCTCCACGTGCACCCAGGCATCGCCCTCGGTCGGAAGCGTGTACTCGGTCACGCCGCTCCGGCGCAGGACCCAGGGCAGCATCTGGTAGCGACTCACGGCCCCGGCCGCCGACACGAGGCGGTCCTGGTTGAAGGTCTCGACGGTGCCAATCTCCGTGGCGAGCAGACTCAGCCCGAGGTGCTCGGCGAGCCGGCGTTCGTAGGCGCGGTAGGCTCGGTCGCGCTCGTGGGCGGCCCGCACCTGGTGGGCCCGGCCCCAGCGGACGATGATGTCGTCGAGCGGCACGCCCTGTCGCTCGTACTTGTCCACGAGACGATCCATGGCCTCGTGGCGCCGCTCGTCCACGGCCCTCCAGTCGGTGGCCTCTCCATTTTCGTACTCCGCCCGGAGCTCCGTCAGTTCGAACAGCTCCAGCACCTCGTCTGTCCGGCGGTCGATGACCCGGATGGTAAAGTTGTCGTCGTGGACCTGCCGGTGCACGTACTGGTCCAGGAGCGTGTGAAATTGCCGGAGGACGTTCGGGGTGCGGGCCGACGACAGCGAGGCCGTGGGGGTGAAGTAGGGAGCGAGCTTCGTCGAGGGGTGAGAGGAACGATCCGCCAGGGTGGGGGCCGTGCTTGTGGCCGAAGGAGCTGAGCCCCGAAGCAGGGGGAGGGGAAAGAACGAAAGGTCGGAGAGAACCTGTGACTGTCCCGAATAAGAGGGAGCGATTGCACTCAGAGCGACGAGCAGCGTCATGCCGCTCAGCAGGGCCACGGAGAGACGACGAACGAGCTGCCCCGCGTCGAGAGAAGACGCATCGGGGGCCTCGTCGGATCGGCCGGACCAGAAGGGAATGTGCATGACAGAACGAGCGTGAGGTCCGAGGTGCAGCGCGGTCGCAGAACGTCAGGCGGAGGCCGCAGCGGATGTCTTCTCGGCCTGTTCAAGGAGTGCGTGGAAGAGGGGCTGAGTTACGGAGCCCATCCGTTCGGGATGGAACTGAACGCCAAACAGCCGTCCATTCTCGTGCTCGATCGCCTCAATCACGCCGTCCGGGGCCGTTGCGGCCACTGAAAAGCCCGTTCCCACGGTGGCGATGGCCTGGAGGTGGCGTGTGTTGACCGTCAGGGTGTCGGTGTCGAGCCAGCGACGCAGGCGAGAAGACGGCTGTAGGGCGACGGGGTGGGTCGTGGCCCCACGTTTCTGACTGTGGGTCTGTGCGCCGTCGTGCTCGGCCTCCACGTCCCCGTAAATCGTGCCGCCCGCGAGGGCGTTGAGGCGCTGCATGCCGTAACAGATGCCCAAGATGGGCCGTCCGCTCTGCCAGCAGGCCTCAATCCAGCGACGGTCCGAGTCGGCACGCAGCGAGTCGAGCCGATCCAGGTCTTCCGGAAGGTCCCCGGTACAGCCCTCGGACACGGCCGGGCCGCCCGGCACCACGAGTCCGTCGATCTGACCGAGCAGTCTCTCGACGGTGCGGGCCGATGTGGTGGTGGGGAGCACGATGGGGACCCCACCAGCGCCTTCGATGGCCGTCACGTACCGGCGGTCCAGGCGCTGGGTCCCATCCGTGTAGGAGGTCGTAAGGCCAATGTGAGGGGGCATGGGGACAGTCGGTCGGGAACGAGACAGCGGGTGGACGGGACCCAGGACCCACCTGGGTGCTGGCAAACCGGTGGGCTGGTGGGCTCAGGGCCGTACGTCGCGCAGCGTGATCGGGGTAGGGTCGGAGGAGGCCGTCAGGTCGAGGGCCAAGGTCAGGGTGTCGCGGGCCCGAACGACATTCGTGGCATGGGCCCCGAGAGACCCGCGATCGAGTTGGTCGTGCAGGGCACTTTTGATGGTGCGGCGCTGGCCCTGCGTGGTGGAGGAGCCGTGAATGACCTTCAGGCGGCTCCGCCCGCGGTCTTCGGCCAGCCGGAGCGTGCTGAACGTCACGTCGAGGGCCTCGTCGACCGACAGGCCGTGTAGGTCCAGGGTCACGGTGGTGCCGTCGTCGTTGAGCGTGGGGGAGGACATGGGCCTCGAAGGACGATCGGTGTAGTGCGTGATACATTCCAGGCCGGAAAGAGATTCCGTGAAGCCCCCAGTGCGGAATTGCTCTTGCCAAGAAACCGCCAGTTTGCAGGCAGGGGGCGCGGGGATTGCCTCGACCGTTGGGGCTGCCTGAGAGATCCGACGGCCGCGTTCGACCATGCCGGGTTTTGGTCGCCAAGGGGCGTGATGGTAAGGCAGTGCCCGCGGCGCGTTTCCACGTCGTCGAAGTGCGTCGGGGACATGGGCCGTGTGCTCGGTTGCCCGACTGCGCCACGGCCTCCATAGGATCAGTGGGGCCGAGAACCGGCTGCCCGCGCCCCAACGCGAAAGAATGGTCTACGAAGGGCCTTCAGACCGTACGGCCTCCCCGGTTAGGCGGGCCCGCTCCCGCTCGATCTGGTCCAGCAGGCGCGGGTCGTGCTCCGCGAGGCGTTCTATGAGCGAGATGAGGTCTTGCCGGGTCAGGTCTTCTACGAGGGTGGCCACCGCGGCGGGCTCGGACTTGGGCACGTCTTCGTCGGCGAGCACCTTCAGGAGCGTAGCCACGACGTGCTTACACCAGGAGCCTTCGTAGTACGGACACGTGCATTCGACGCCCGCAATGTGATCGGTGTCGAAGCGGACAGTCACCAAATACGGATGCACGTCACTGCCCTGCACCTTTGCCTTGAGGGTCTGTTCGTCGGTTTGTTCTACGGACCGCACGGCACCCTCTTGGAGGTACTGTTGACCGCGCTCGAACGACCCACCAGCGGTGTGTTCCCGAAGGGCGTCTTTCGTGAAGGGAAGATCAGTCATGGCTGAGAGAAAAGATTAGGCGTTTAGCGCGGAGGAGGGCGCCTCAGCGGCGGTGGCGGATACGTGATCGAGAAAATTATCGAAGATGCGACGGGTGGGCTGGGCGGCTTCTACAGTGGCGTCAGTGCAGGTGTCGAGGGCCTGCTGAATGGAGTCCGCGGACAGGTCTTTCGAGCGAATCATGGCTTTGGCCGTCTTCAGGTCGTACTCGGGGTGGAACTGCACGGTGTACACCTGCTTGTATCGGAGCGCCTGCACTCCTGTCTCATTAGAAGCCAGGAGGCGGGCATCGGATGGGAGCTCGACCACATGGTCGGAGTGGGTCGCAAAGACGGTAAATGGATCTGGGAGGCCCTGCCAGATCGGATCCTCTTCTTCCTGGTGCACCTGGACGTATCCGAGTTCGTAGGAGCCGCCTCGCACGGTGCCGCCGAGAATCTGAGCAAGCAGCTGGTGGCCCCAGCAGACGCCGAGAATGGGTAGGCCATCGGCAATCGCTCCCTCCACCCACCGGGCCAGCTCTTGGATCCAGGGACGGTGGTCATCATAGACAGACGACTGCGAACCGCTAATGATCACCCCGTCGAAAGATTGGAGGGGGCCGTCGTCCGTCTGAATGGGCTCGGTAGCGCCGATAGGGGGTGGCATCTGCCCCTCATTTACATCGTAGACGGTGAGGGACGCGTCCACCTCCCGCTCAAAATTGCGTTGGGCATGAGGGGTGCCGAGCGATGCGTCGATGAGAGCGAGGTGCATCTCAGGAAGTCACATTCGTTTAACAGAGCCTCATTCTGATCACCGCCGAGAACGAAGTGCGTTCCAGCTTCTGGAAAGAGAAAAGGCCTTGACTGAATGTCGACTTTTCCGTAGCGTCCATATCAGGAGTTCCAAAGCAGTCGTGCCGGGGGCTTCAACCATGCGTGGGCGTGCGCCAATCCGTAGTCGAAAGCGGATCGTGAAGTGCAAAGAGATCCGGGAACGAGCCGACCGGCTCTGCTCCCTCCGTGAAAACTTTTTATACGGCTGATCGTGTCAGCCCCTGTATTCTCAATGTTGCTGCGCTGGTGGCCTTCATCCTTCTCCATTCGTATGACCACTGTGGCCTGCGGGTGCACCGGTCGCGTCGCCGCTTTCGGAGGGGCACTCGTGACGGCCCTGGTCTTTGGGCTTCTCTCGGCAGAGGGGACGGCCCGAGCTCAATCGGCAGCACAACCGGGGCGGACAGAGGCGGTTGCCGACCCGACCTCGAACCGAAAGGCCGGGTCTGACACCAGCCGGGCGGCCCGGTGGCGTGACGCGCGTCGACGGAAGGCCCAGTCGATGGAGGCGCACGAGCCGACCTTTGCGCAGCGCGCCACGTCGTTCGTAACCAATATCGGTGGGGCCGTCGTGCCGCACCGTTTGATTCTCGACGTGCCTCGGTTGGAGATCGCAGACTTTCATCCGGTCTTCGGGGGGCTCAGCGGAGATGCCGGGACGACGGCGGGGGTGCTCTACGCGCCCACATTTTGGGAGGGCCAGCAGCGCCTTGCCGAGGCCGAAGTTCTCGGAAGCCTCCGTGGGTATTATGGTGCGGGCGCGCGGTTCGGCGGAGTATCCGGGCCCTACGTGGGATACGCATACGCCCGGTACCACCACCGCCCCCGCGAGAGCTTCTACGGAGTTGGGGCCGACAGTCGTGTGGATACGGAGGCAGGGTTCCGTCTGGACCAGGGCATCGTGGGAGGACTTCTGGGATGGAGGCCAAGGTCCGGTGCACTGCTTGGGGGGCACGTTTCGTATCAGGCAAACCGGTACGGAACGGGGCAGGGCGATCGGCCGACGGTGGCGGAGCAGTTCGGGGCAACGCTCCCGGGGGTGGGGACCGACATGGATTACTTGATGCTCGGGGCCTTCTTCGAGCTTGACGTTCGGGATGCGCCGTACACCCGGGCGTTCGGGCACCGGTTTGCCCCGACGAAACCGCGACTGCGTGGCGTGTCCCTTGATGCGTCCCGTGGGTTTTACCTGGCGTCCGAGGTGACACACAACTTTAGCATGCGGGGACAGGATGTGGACTTCACCCGCTTTACGCTCGACGTGCGGGAGTTCATGCCGATTAGCGAAGGATTGCTTCATGGCTTTTCCTTCCGCCAGTTTGCATCGGTCACCCACTCGGGCGATGGGCGCGTGCCGTTTTATCGATTGCAATCAGTGGGCGGGGCCCGATCGCTCCGGGGGTATCCTACGGGGCGATTCCGCGACCGGAACGTGCTCCTGGCGAACGCGGAGGTGCGCTGCCAAATCTGGCACTGGATCGACATGGCGGTCTTTGCCGACGCGGGGCATGTATTTCGCACCTTTCGGGACGTAAACGTTGCGGACCCGCGGGTCGGATACGGGCTTGGGTTTCGAATCAAGGACGAGGGAAAGACGCTGGGACGCATCGACGTGGCACGGGGACAGGAAGGGTGGGAGCTGCATCTTGACTTGGGCTCTCTCTTTTAGCCATCATGCACCGTGCGTTCTCCGGGTCGACACGAGAGCCGTGGGGCCGGTACGCTGGGGCTCTGCTGTGCCTGCTGACTCTTCTGGGAGGAGAGCCTTCGCCCGCGGTTGCACAGCGGTTTCTCTCGGACGACCCGCTGTGGCACGATCCCGATCGCATGGACATGCCCTTTCCGGAGCCGACGCCGTCGGCCCACGGGATTGGGCCCCTGGAGTTTTTTAAACGCAGCTTTGGGGTGCCGGGCGACTACGCTGTGCCGGCGCAGAATATCAACACGGTGGGGGGCGTGCCGAATTCGTCCTGGTACACCAACCGCCACTACCGGTCGTCCCTGTCGTCGGCGGCCCTTCAACGGGGCCCGAACCAAGAGCCCGGGCCCTCTCGCGAGTCCTCATGGCGCGTGGTGAATCTGTTGACAGGAGGCGAGCTCCCGCGTGCCGTCATCCGAGACACCACCGGCCGAACATTTCGGATCCTTTTCGACGCCCCTGCGCACCCGGAGATGGCGACGGGCGCCGCCATGATCAGCAGCCGTTTGCTACACGCGCTTGGCTATAACGTGCCTCAGCATTGGCTGCGTCGCGTGCGGGCCGGGCGGTTGGTGCCGGAGCCGGACAGTGGCGTCACGCAGTCTCGGGTGGACAGCCTTCTCACATCGGCCGCCCAACGTCCTGACAGTACGTATCGAGCCCTCGTGACCCGGATCCCGAATGTTGAGCGTCGCATCGGGCCGTTTCGATTCAAAGGAACCCGTGCGGACGACGGGAACGATGTGTTTCCGCACGAGGACCGACGTGAATTGCGGGGCCTTCGGATCGTTGCGGCCTGGATTCACCACAGCGCGCTCCGTCCTCGCCATACGCTCGATGTCGGGGTAAAGGTGGAGGGACGTCGGTTTGTGCGGCACTACTTGACGGACCTGCACCTTACGCTCGGCAGTGGCGGGGCCGCCCCGAAGCCGGCGTGGGCGGGACACGAGCACGTGCTGGAACTGGATCGTGTGTTTGAGCGCATCGGGACGCTCGGACTGAGTGGTGGAGAGTGGGCCGAGACGGAGGTCCCCAACGACTCGACCGTTGGGCGTTTTAGCGCGAGTGGGTTTGATCCGCGGACGTGGCGCCCCGAATGGCCGAATCTTGCGTTCCAGCGCATCACCCCTGCCGATGCATTCTGGGCCGCGAAGAAGATTCGGAATTTCTCCCGAAAGGAATTGCGCACCATCGTGGCCACGGCAAACTACTCGTCGGAGGGGGTCTCCGACTCCATTGTTCGGACGCTCCTCGCGCGACGAGACGCCATCGGGCAGGCGTTTCTGGACTGGGGCGGCGGCCTCGACCGGTTTTCCGTCCAGTCCGGGCGTCTCACCTTTGAGGACCTCCGGGCGGCACACGGACAGGCCCCCGACACCCTACAGCGAACCGTCGAATGGCGAGCGTACGACAACCGAGCGGAAGAGGTGGGGCCGGTCCTGCGTCGTGCGTCCTCAGACCGAGTGTCGCTGCCCATTCCCCGCTACTCCCCGCCCTACCTCCGGGCCACTCTGGTGACGCCCCAAGCGGGCACGACCCACGTCTTCGTGCGTCAGACCGAGCAGGGGCGGGCGTCGCCGGGAGGGTCACTGCGTCGGCGGGTGGTTGGCGTTGAGCGCACGGATGGCACTGGGACGCAGGCGCCTTGACCGGGCCTGTGTGACACGAAACTGAGAGGCGAAGCCTCTAAGTGTACATGAAAATTGAAATTCTCCTTACGATATCTCATCATACATGGTGGTTTTTCTCCCCAAACAAAAATCACCAACCCTATGTCACTTACAAAGGTCTGGGTCATCCCTGTTCTGCTCCTCGTCGTGGGGTGTGGAAGCGCGGAAGACTCCTCAATGGAGACGGATGCCTACAACGGGACGATCACAGAGGTGAACGCCGAGGAGCGGAAGGTCCATGTTGAGGTGCCGGACGAGGGAACCATGGAGTTCGCGTTCACGGACACGACGCGAGTGTTGAAGAACTTCCTGGAAATGCCGTTCGACTCTTTGGGTGTCGACCGAAAGGTGCGCGTGGAGGTTGTGGAGACTGGAGAGCAGCCAGCCCCAACGTCGGTCACCCTTTTGGAGTGAGCCACCGCTTGGGGCTGAGATATGGAGGGCAACATTCGAGGGCTGGGCGCCAATTCCATCCTGTCCATCTGCTCCGGGTGCTCGTAGCACCGAAGGCGCGCGCTCTCCTTCTAGTGTGCTTCGTGCCAGAAGGGCGGCCGGAGGGGACGCTGATCGTCAAACACGGTGGCTTGGACGAACGCCGTGCGAAGCGCAAACGGGCCCTCAGTTCCCCTTCAGGGCGATGTTGTCGGGGCCGAAAATGCGCTGCGCCCCGCGCATGAACTCGGCGGTCGGCTCCACGACGTAGGCCCGGCTGCGGAGGCGCTCCTGGCCCCGAAGCTCAGGGGCGTCCACGTCGAAGTAGAGCGTGCAGTTGCCCTCCGTCCGTTCGCAGAGCTGCCGGAAGGTCTGGAGCTCGTCGGGCATCACCTGGTCGAGGTCCACCGTCAGGATCACCTCGCTCACCATCTGCTCGCGGACCTTCCACATCGGGGTGATGTCTTTGGCGAGCACCTTTACGGTGCCGCCACGCACCTCCACGTTGCCCTTCGCGAGGACGACGTTGTCGACCTCCAGGTAGGGCTGGACGCGGTCGAGGATGCTGGAGAAGATGACCATCTCGCCCTGGCCGGTGAAGTCCTCGATCGTGGCGAACGCGATGGGCTTGCCGGACCTCGTGGTGTTGCGGTCCACGTCGGTGATGATGCCGCAGAAGGTGCGGACGGGCCCCCGGTTGCGGCCGTCGCCCCCGGCGGCCTGCTCGATCACCTGTTCGAGCTGGTCCGGCTTGCCGAAGTGGGCGGTCGCAAAGGCGTCGGCCTCGGCGCGATATTCGTCGAGCGGGTGGCCGGAGACGTAAAAGCCGAGCACCTCGTGCTCTTCCTTCAGGCGCTGCGCCTTGGCCCAGGTCTCCACGTCGGGGAGTCCCGGCTGCATCGCCTCGGTGCCCGCGTCGCCGTTGCCGAAGAGCGAGTTTTGGCCGGCCATGCGGTCGTGCTGCACCTTCTGGCCGTAGCGCACGGCCTTGTCCATGATCTCCATCAGCTGTGCGCGGTGGCCCTCCAGGTCGTCGAGGGCCCCGGCCTGGGCAAGGGCCTCCAGGGTGCGCTTGTTGACCGTGCCCAGGTCCACGTTCTTCGTGAGGTCGAAGATGGAGTCGAACGGGCCGTGCTCCTCCCGGGCGTCGATGAGCGCGTCGATCGCCTTCTCGCCCGCGTTCTTGATGGCCGCGAGGCCGAAGCGGACGCGGTATTCCCCGTCCTCCCCCTGTTCCACCGTGAAGCGCGACTGGCTGCGGTTGATGGACGGCGGGAGCACCTCCAGGCCCATGCTTCGCGCCTCCTCCAACACCTTCGACAGCTTGTCGGTGTTGTCCATCTCGTTGGTCATCGCCGCCGCCATAAATTCCGGCGGGTAGTGGGCCTTCAGGTAGGCCGTGCGGTAGGCGACCAG
>NZ_JAZKRW010000005.1:0-49803 GCF_036626415.1 Salinibacter sp. | reverse complement strand
CTGGGGCGCGACGCGAGCATCTGGCACCACTGCACCCTCCGGGGGGACGTGCACTGGATTCGCGTGGGGGCCGAGACCAACGTGCAGGACCACACGGTCGTCCACGTCACGCACGGCACGGCCCCGACCGACATCGGGGCGCGGGTCACAATTGGGCACGGGGCCATTGTACACGGGTGTACGGTCCAGAATGAGGTGCTGGTGGGGATGGGCGCCACCATCCTGGACCACGCCGTGATTGGCCGCCACAGCATCGTGGGGGCCCAGGCGCTCGTGACGAAGGGCACCCGGGTGCCGCCCCGGTCGCTCGTCTTGGGCCAGCCCGCTGAGGTGGTGCGGTCGCTCACCGACGAAGAGGTGGCGGGCATTCGGGACGGCGCCGACAACTATCTGCGCTACAGTGCCGTCCACGCCGGCACGGAGGCCCCGTCCGAAAATCCATGGTACGATTCGGCCTTGTCGTAGAAGAATTACGGCGGGGTTGCATCGACGGGGACCCCCTCCGGACGCATGCCATTCCCCGGGTGCTTCCCTCTCGTCCTTCTGTCGAGCGTCCCAAATCCATGCGTTCCACCCTGCTTCTTCTGGCCGTGTCGGTTGTGCTCGGAGGATGCTCCGCGATCACGATCGATGAGGAGACGGTTTTCCAACCCAAGCCGTCGGTCACGCCCGAAACGTTTTCGGTCGACGACGTTGACCTTTCGGTCCGCAACATTCCGGTCACGGACAGTGCTTCCGTCAATGCCTGGCACCTCACGCAGACCGACGCCGAGACGACTGTGCTCTTTTTCGGGGGCAACGGGTTTTATCTCGTCCAGTCGCAGGGGTATCTGCGGGCCCTGACGCGCCCCCCGGTGAACGCGTTTCTCTGGGACTACCGGGGGTACGGACGGAGCGACGGGACGCCCAGTGCTGCGGCCGTCCGCAACGACGCGCTTGCGGTCTACGACTCTCTGGTCGCGCGTCCGGAGGTCTCGCCGGACGAACTTCTGGTCTGGGGGCATTCGCTGGGCAGCTTCCTCGCCACGCACGTCGCGTCCGAACGCACAGTGGGGGGCGTCGTGCTCGAAAACCCGGCCACCAACGTCGACGACTGGAAGAGCTACCTCTTTCCGTGGTACGTCCGGCTCTTCCTCGGCGTTGAGGTGGATCCGGCCCTGCAGCAGGACGACAACCTGGAGCGGGTTCGGTCCCTGGAGGTGCCCCTACTCGTCGTGGGCGGGAGTGAGGATCAGGTGACGAACCCGGCCATGGCCCGGCGCCTGCACGCCGAGGCGGCGAGCGAGAACCGCCGGCTCGTCATCGTAGACGGAGGGGGCCACAATGACCTTTATGAGGACCCGGACGTGCGGGCGGCGTATCGCGCCCTGGTCGAGGACGTTACGACGGGCGTTCCGGTGTCGTCCACCCCGTAAATCGAGACAATCGGGGGAGAGAAGTGTTAGGTCTCGTCCTCGGGGGACGAGGGCAGTTTCTCGGACGAGGACCGCCAGAACGTGTTGAGCCCGCTAAGGGCAAGGATGCCACCGCCCACCGCCGTTCCGGCGATGGGGAGGGGCAGGCCCACCGCAATTCCGGCCACGAGCCCCTTCCCAATGGCCACCCCTAGGCCGTCCGCGCCGGAGCGACGTTGAATCATGCCGACGCCGAGGCCCGCCACGCTGAACCCGACGATTGCCACGAGGGCCGTGGAGAGGCCGAGGGTCATCGCGTTCTCCGAAAACAGAAGCCAGTCGAGCCCCAGAATGAGCGCCCCACTGGCGGGCTGGAGAATGGTCGAGGAGCCGTCCGTGTCCGACATGCTTGAGGGGCGGCAGGGGACGCGTTACAGAATGTACTGGCTGAGGTCGCGGCTCGAGGCGATCGAGCTGAGGCGGTCCCGCACCCTGTCGGCATCGATGACGACCTTGGAGCCGGGCGAGATTTCTTCGGGGACGTCGAAGAGCAAGTCCTCCAGAAGCGTCGTCAGAACGGTGTGGAGGCGCCGCGCGCCGATGTTTTCCACGTCGGCGTTCACCTCGGCGGCGATCCGAGCGAGCTCACTCACCCCTTCCTTCTCAAATTCGATGGTTACATTTTCGGAGCGAAAGAGGGCGCGGTACTGCTTGACGAGCGCGTTTTTTGGCTTGGTGAGGATCTCGTAGAAGTCGTCCTCGTCGAGGTTGTTGAGCTCCACCCGGATCGGAAACCGACCCTGCAGCTCGGGAATGAGGTCGCTCGGCTTGGCGGCGTGGAAGGCCCCGCTGGCAATAAAGAGGATGTGGTCGGTCTCCACCATGCCGTGCTTGGTGGTCACGGTCGAGCCTTCCACGATGGGAAGGAGGTCTCGCTGCACGCCCTGCCGCGATACGCCGGCGCCCTGGCCGCCCTCGTCGCGGGTGCGGGTGCCGGAGGCGACCTTGTCAATCTCGTCAACGAACACGATGCCGGCCTGCTGCACCCGCTCCAAAGCGTCCTCCTTCACCTGATCCATGTCGATCAGTTTCTGGGCCTCCTCCTGGGTGAGAATTTCGCGGGCCTCCTCCACAGTCACGCGCCGTGTCTTTTGGCTTTGTCCGCCCCCGAGGTTGCCGAAGAGCTCCTCTAGGTTGACGCCCATCTCCTCCATGCCCATGGGGCCGAACATCTGCATCATCGACTGCGAGTCGGACGTCACTTCGATCTCGATCTCCCGGTCGTCGAGGTCGCCCCGCTGGAGCTTGTCCCGAAATTTCTGGCGGGTTCGTTGCCGGAGGCTCGTGTCGTCGCCCTCGGGCCCCGTCTCGTCGGTCTCACGGACCGTGAAGCCCGGTTCGTCGGAGGCTCCATCGCCGGATTGGGACTGTCGGTCGTCTTCCGGCGGGATGAGAATGTCCAGGATGCGCTCCTCGGCCAGCTCCTGCGCCCGGTCTTGAACCGCCTCCTTGTGCTCTTTCTCGACCATGTTCACCGCGATGTCGGTGAGGTCGCGGATCATGCTGTCCACGTCGCGCCCCACGTAGCCGACCTCTGTAAACTTGGAGGCCTCCACCTTGATGAATGGCGCCCGGGCGAGGCGGGCCAGACGGCGGGCGATTTCTGTTTTGCCCACGCCGGTGGGCCCAATCATAATGATGTTGTTCGGCATGATTTCGTCCCGCATCTCTTCCGGCGCGTTTTGACGGCGCCAGCGGTTGCGGAGGGCAATGGCGACGTTCTTCTTCGCGTCGTCCTGCCCGATGATGTACTTGTCAAGCTCCTCGACGATCTGGCGAGGCGTGAGGTCTTCAACGTGCTGGGTGACGTCAGGCATACAGGGGCGGAATCAGCAGTGATCGAAAGGGTGCAAAGGGCGTGGCGCAGGGCTACTCTTCGGCGTTCGCGCGGGACGTCGACTCTTCCTCAGCTTCGTGGGTGACACTGGAGGCCGGGGCGGTGGGGGATTGGACGGCCCCATCCATGTCGTAGGCATCGCCGGTCGCGTCTTCGTCGCCGTCCGGACCGGTGGACGCATCGGCGGCGTCCGAGGGAGCAGTTGCGTCTGAAGAAGACGCGCGGTCGGCCGTTTGGGGAAGGTCTTGAACGTCGGGGTGGTCGTCGTTGACGATGAGGACCGTATAGTTGTACGGGTATCCGTTTCGTTTTTCTAGGCGGGCAGCCCCGGCGGCCTCCAGATCGCTCACGAGGGACTTGGGGTCCGCGTCCGGCCCCATAAGGTCGGAGAGTTTGCGCAGCAGGGGGGTCAGGTAGACCTCGTCGTACTGCCCAAAGTGCTCCTCCGTAATCTTGATGGCCCGGCGGGCCGCAGGGTTGTCGAGCGAGTGAAGCTGCTGCGGGGGCGGCGTGTCGGGCGTTTGGGCCTGGGTGTAGGCGGCGCCGCTCGTGGGGGTGTTCGCCAGTAGGTCCTCTCGCGACTCTTGACTGAGGAGGTTGCGGGCATCGAGGTAGCGACTGTCCTCGGCAAACGAGGGCGTGTCCGCAGTTTGTGGGGGATTGACGGCGGCCACCAAGGGGCGACAGCCCTGCTCCCGAATCCAGCGGACGAGGGGCAGGTACGGGCGATTCCCCGTGACGAGAACCACGGTTTGAAGGTCCGACCGCCGCGTGAGTAGCTGCGTGACATCCAGCGTGAGTCGCACCTCAGAGGAATTGTCTTGCAGGCCTGCAGGTACGTGGACCGGGTGGATGCCTTCCCGATGCAGGGCCGAGGGGACCTGTGCA
The DNA here is from genome assembly GCF_036626415.1 of Salinibacter sp. Lineage (GTDB taxonomy): Bacteria > Bacteroidota > Rhodothermia > Rhodothermales > Salinibacteraceae > Salinibacter. The sequence continues at coordinate 45,624 of NZ_JAZKRW010000005.1, read as the reverse complement.
TCCTCATCGTCGAGGAGCGAGTCGAAAGTGCCGTACGCACGACCGTAGATGGTGGGCGTGTCGTCGCCTTCTTCGAGATACCGACGGACTTCTTCAAAAATCTCCTCCGCGTATGCGCTGGCCGAGCGGTCCCGCTCGCTCTGAGACTGCAGGATGGTGTACAGGTTGTCGTAGTCGACAAACATGGCGGCTTGCCGGGGCGCGCCGCCATCGGTCAGAGGCTCGTGGGACATAACTGATTTATGTATGAGGACAATTTATGGGACCATGATGGGGGTTCGGAGACGACCAATCATCAATACGGTCTCCGAAGACAGAAAGAGAGTGGTGGCAGAATTAAGAAGCCTCCGCTTCGATGTCCAAAATGGTGCGTTCGTGATTCGTGTAGATGCAAATGTCTGCCGCGATGGAGAGTCCGTTTTCGACGATGTCACGAGCCGTGAGTCCCTCCGCGTTCTGAAGGAGTGCGCGACTTGCGGCGAGGGCAAACGAGCCGCCGGACCCAATCGCGACGAGGTCGTCGTCGGGCTCGATCACGTCGCCGGCCCCGCTGATGAGAAGCAGCTCACCGGGGGAGGCCACTGCCAGCAAGGCTTCGAGGCGGCGGAGGTACTTGTCGGTGCGCCACTCTTTTGCTAGCTCCACGGCCGCCCTCTTTACGTTGCCCCCGTACTCCTGCAGCTTTTCTTCAAAGCGTTCAAACAAGGTAAACGCATCGGCGGTCGACCCGGCGAAGCCAGCCAGAATGTCTCCATCGTACAGGGATCGAACCTTCTCGGCCTTGTGCTTAACGACCGTCTCGTTCATGGTGGCTTGGCCGTCCGAGCCAAGGGCAATTTGCCCGTCGTGGCGGACGCCAAGGACGGTCGTTCCGTGTGGGGAGTCGGTGTCGGCGGTCATATACGAGGGGGAAATCGGGGTGCGGCGGGTCAGTGAGAGGGCCTCGGGACAACATCTCTGAGCAGGAGGCGTGCTAGGCCCCGGACCGGATCCAAACGTCGAACCGCTCGGCCGGTTGGGGGGAGTCGTTTTCCTCCGCTCACACAGTGCGCTCTGAAAAGACTGTACGACCCACGCCGGAGGCAGTTCGAGTCTGGCCGGCCAGATCGGCACACAGGACGGTTTTCGCCAAACTTTAGACGGCGTGTCCCGGAGCGCAGTGCACGGGACGTGGCAAACCGCCCGGCCTTGGGGGGCAGCGTCAGCGAGCGGGTGGGGACTCCAGGGTGCGTTGCTCCGAAGTGGGCTCCTGAAGAATGACAACTGCGTGGCTAATCTCGTACAGCGACACGGCGGGACGGAGAAAGATGGCAAGTTCACTCCGGCCGGCCGGGGCGGTCACGGAGTCGACAGTGCCAATGCGACGGCCTGGAGGAAAGATGCCACTGTGGCCGCTCGTGACGACCTGCTGGCCCACCTCGACAGGCTCGGTCTCCACGACGTGATCGAGTTGAAGGCGGTCGAGGTGCTCGCCGTCCCACCGCACGATTCCTTCGGCACGGAGGGGCAGGACCGTGCCGGGCACCCGGAAGTCCGTGTTGAGAAATGGCATGACCCGCGCGTAGTGCTCGTTCGTCATCACGACGGTGCCCACAATGCCCCGTTCGTGGACCACCGGCATGCCTTTTTCCACCCCGTCGGCGGCGCCAACATTGAGGACGAGGACGTTGTCCTTCTGAAAGATGTCTTTCGTGACGATGCGAGCGGGACGGAGGGCGGCGTCGCTCGTATCGGTGAGGTTGAGCAGGCGCCGTAGCTCTTCGTTTCGCTGACGTACGGCACGAGTGCGGGCAACCTGGCTGGAGAGTTGAATGTTTTCGCGCCGCAGCTCATTGTTGCGCTCGAGGACCCGGAGATAGCGACCCATCCAGGCGAAGGTGCCTTCGACCTGGGCGGTCCAACTCATCGCCTGCGCCCGCACAGTGCGCACGAGGGGCTGGTTTTGGGTGAGCATGAGGGCCGCCGCCACCAGCAGTACGGCGCCCAGAAGGAGCCAGTCGGTGGGCCGGTTCTGAGACGCCATGAGAAGAACAAACACCTCGGGTCCGGGGAAGGGCCGACGAAATGCCTTGTGGTCTCAGGTCAGAACGCGCTCGTAGTTCTCTAGGTTTTCGAGGACCTCACCGGTGCCCCGTACCACGGCCTTCAGCGGGTCCTCGGCCACGTACACGGGGAGCTCCACACGGTCTCGGAGCATCTGGTCGATGCCTTCGAGCAGGGCGCCCCCACCGGTCATCATGATGCCCCGCTCCAGCACATCCGCCCCCAGCTCCGGAGGAGTGCGCTCAAGGGTGCGGAGCACAGCGGCACTGATCTGTTCGAGGTTGTCGTGGAGCGCCTCCCGCACATTGACCGACGAGATGGTGCGCACCTTGGGAATGCCGCTGACGAGGTCGCGCCCTTTCACCGACAGCTCGAGCTCTGTGTCGAGATCGATTGCACTTCCCACCTCGCACTTGATGCGTTCGGCGGTGCGGGAGCCAATCAACAGGTTGTGATTGCGCTTGAAGTACTGCACGATTGCCTTGTCGAGCTCGGCCCCCCCGACCCGGAGCGACTCATCGAGCACGATGCCGGAGAGGGCGATGACGGCGATCTCGGTGGTCCCGCCGCCAATGTCCACGACCATGTTGCCCACGGCCTCCTGGATGTCGAGCCCGATCCCGATTGCCGCCGCCATGGGCTCGGAGACGAGGTTTACCTTGCGGGCCCCGGCGTGCTCGGCGGAATCGCGTACGGCGCGCTTCTCCACCTCCGTAATGCCGCTCGGCACGCACACAACCATGCTCCGGATGGAGGTGAGCCAGTTGTTTTTGACCTTCCGGAGGAGCCCCTGAATCATTTCTTCGGCGACCTTGAAGTCGGCAATCACCCCGTCCCGCAGCGGCCAGATCGTCTCGATGTCCTGGTGGGTGCGTTCGTGCATCTGGAGGGCCTCGTGGCCGATTTCGCGCACCTCGTTGGTGTCGGTGTCCACCACGACGATGCTCGGCTCATTGAGGACGATGCCCTCGCCGCGAATGTAGACGAGGGTGTTCGCCGTCCCGAGGTCGATGGCGACGTCCTGAGAGAAGTTGAAAAACATCGATCGTGCTGTACGGATGGGGGCCGAGGACGGTCGAAGGACGTGGCGTGGACAGGCCCGGCCGGGTGAGGAGGCGGTGGGGGGGAGAAGTTCAGAAGAATGCCTGCAACGCGTGAGGCGTCGGGGACGGGGTGGGTCGGCCGCCGCGGGGCAAGTCTAATGCCGAAAGTGGCGTCGGCCGGTCAAGATCATGGCCACGTCGTGGGCGTCGGCGGCCTGGGTCACCTCGTCGTCCCGGATCGAGCCGCCGGGCTGGATGGCTGCGCGGGCCCCTTCGTCGGCGGCCGCCACCAGTCCGTCGGCGAACGGGAAGAAGGCATCTGACGCTACCACGGAACCGGTGAGGTCAAGTTCCGACTTCTGGGCCTTGAACACCGCGAGCTCGGAGGCGTCGATGCGGCTCATCTGGCCGGCGCCGACACCGAGGGTTGCCCGGTCACGGGCATACACGATCGCGTTGCTCTTGACGTGCTTCACCACCCGCCAGGCAAAGTCAAGGTCGGCGCGCTCGTCGTCCGTGGGGGGGCGAGCGGTGGGGACCTCCCACTCTTCCGGGGGGGACGACGTGGAGGGAATCACAGGGTCGCGCGTCTGGGCCAGCACTCCGCCCAGAACGGACCGCACGTCCAGCCGATCGGTGGCCCGTGCGCCCTGCTTGGCACGGACCACGCGGCGCCGGTCTTGTTGTGTAAGCACGTCCAGCACCCCGGGGTCGAACTCAGGCGCAATGACGATCTCGGTAAAGATTTCGTCGATCGCCTCTGCGGTGGCTCGGTCGAGGGCCTGGTTCACGACCACGATGCCGCCGTACGGAGACTGGGTGTCGGTGGCGAAGGCCTGGTGCCACGCCTCCTCGAGGGAGTCGGCGGTGGCGACGCCGCAGGGATTGGTGTGCTTGAGGATGGCACAGGTCGGCCCCGCGTCGCGAAATTCGTCGATGAGCGCGAGGGCACTGCTCATGTCGAGCAGGTTGTTGTAGGAGAGGTCCCGGCCGTGCAGCTTCTCGTAGAAGTCAGAAGGGTCCCCATAGAGCGCGCCCTCTTGGTGCGGGTTTTCGCCGTAGCGAAGAGACTGGGCACGGGGCAGTGAGACGGCGTAGGTGGGTTGGAGGGCAGCGTCGTCCTCTCCATCCGTCCCAGTGTGCTGGGAGAGATGGGCGTCAATGTCGTGGTCGTAGGCGGCCGTATGGGCGAAGGCGGCCTCGGCGAGGCTCCGGCGGGTGGGGGCAGAGAGGTGGCCCTCGTTCTGCGCCAGCTCATTGGCGACGGCGTCGTACTGGTCCGGCGCCGAGACCGCGCCGACGTCGAAGTGGTTTTTGGCGGCGGCGCGAAGCATTGTCGGGCCGCCGATGTCGACGTATTCCATGACCGTGTCCGGGGCCGTGTCGGGATCCTGGACCGCTTTGGAGAAGGGATAGAGATTGCCGATCACGAGGTCGATGGGGGCGTAGTCATGCTCCTCTAACGCCGCCATGTCCTCCTCGCGGGAGCGGCGGGCGAGGATGCCGGCGTGGAGGGCCGGGTGGAGGGTCTTGACGCGGCCCTCCAGCACCTCGGGCACGCCCGTTACGTCGGCAACGTTGGTGACCGCAATCCCGGCCTGGCGGAGCGTCTCGGCCGTTCCGCCCGTGGAGATGAGCTCGATGTCGAGGGTGCGGAGGCGCCGGGCGAAGTCGACGATGCCGGTTTTGTCGTAGACGGAGAGGAGGGCGCGGCGGACGGGCGACGGGGCGTTGGTGGGCATGTGGGGGTTAGTCCGAGTCTGTAGGAGAGCGGCGGGGGGCGGCATCTTCGATTCGAATGGTGCGGCCGTCTTGGTGAACCCGATCTTCCGCGAAGAGGCGCAGGGCCTCCGGATACAACTGGTGCTCGACCTCACGTACACGATCGGCGAGGGCATCGGGGGTGTCGTCGGCGTAAACCGGCACCGGTTCTTGCAGGACGATGGGACCGTGGTCGTATTCCTCGTCGACGAGGTGCACGGTGGCACCCGTCCAGTGGACGCCATACTCGAGCACGGCGCGGTGGACGTGCATCCCGTACATGCCCTGCCCGCCAAATGCCGGGAGGAGGGCCGGGTGAATGTTTGTCATGGAGCCACGGTAGGCCTCGACCACGGTCGGGGGAATCTTCTGCATGTAGCCCGCGAGCGCGACAAAGGTAACGTCGTAGGCCCTCAAGGCGTCGAGCAGGGCGTGGCCGAAGGACGCGGCGGTGTCGAACGAGGCGGGGGCGATTACCTCCGTTGGCACGTTGTGGTGCTTCGCACGAGAAAGGGCTCCGGCGTCCGGGGTATTGCTCACACAGCATACCGCCTCGGCGGGGAGCGTGCCTGCATCGATGGCGTCCAAAATGGCCTGAAAGTTGGTCCCTTCCCCAGAGGCAAAGACGGCAAGACGCATCGATGGGTGGACGTTTGGGCGGGCGAGTATTCACCACACCAGGCAAGATGCGGATGGGATACAGCAAATGCCAGCCGCCTCCCGGCAAATTTGCTGTGAGATCATCTGCACGGCCCTTGGGAAAAGCCGTGTTCACGACCGAAAATGTCGTAGAAAAACGTGCCTGGGCCCACGGCATGGCTCTGCCCATACGCTGGTTCGTCGGGGGCAGTCCGCAACTGGCGGACCAAGACATCCCTTGCCTTGGATTCCTCTGCCGGATGCATGGGGCATGCAGCGACAGGGCTCCGCACAGGGAGGCTGGGCCTTCCGCCGCGCCCTCCCTAGAGGGTTTGTCGGAGGAACGCGGAGGGCTCCGAGAGCGAATCGAACAGCAGGTCGGGGTCGTGCTGTGACAGGTCGGCCCGTCCGTAGCGGCCGGTGCAGACCGCCACGGCCCGCGCACCGGCCGCTCGGGCGCACTCAATATCGTGGGCCGTGTCGCCGACGACCACGGCATGCTCGGTGGGCTGAAAGGCATGGCCCGTGTGGTCGGCGGCCCGTTGTGTGGCCAGTTCTGGCAATCGGTTGCGCTCTGCGTGGTCGCTGCCGAAAGCCCCGACGGGAAAATACTGGTCCAGGCCGTGCGCGGAGAGCTTCTCGTACGCGATGGGCTCGACGTTTCCCGTGACCAACCCAAGGCACACGTCGGGCCGGGCATGCAGCTCGGCCAGCAGCTCGGCAACCCCCGGCAGTACCTCCACGTCCGCCGGCGTGAGGACGTTCTGCATCGTCTCCACGTACGTTGCAATCACGTCTTCGATCACCGCGTCGGTCGCGGAAAGGCCGTTGTGCGTCAGCACCGCCTCGACGATGGCCGGGTCTGTGCGACCGGAAAACGTCACGCCGTCCACGGAGATGGGCTGTTCCATGAGCGATGCGAGGGCTTCGTTGACGGCCTCACGGCCGCGTCCGTTCACCCGAACGAGCGTGCCGTCGATGTCGAACAGAAGAAGCGTCATCGGTTGCAGAAGATCGGGAGCGAGAACGATGGGCAAACCACTGTCGCACGTACTGCTCGCGGCAGTTGGGGGATCCCGCCATGGGTTTGGAAGAATTCAGCAACACCGACACACGTACGGCTATTGTCGGAGTGCGCTCGAACCTCGTCCTCTCGTGGAGCATTAGAAAGGCCAGTTTTGCCATCGACTGTCGCCACGTCCTGACGGTCGACGCCCGGCACCGACGCGCCGTTTCTCTTGTCAGTCTGCATCGCCCCGCATGTCCATCCCCGACGCCGCCCCGGACGACAACGCGCTGTACCTCATCGACGCGATGTCGCTGGCCTACCGGGCGCATTACATCTTCATCAGCAGGCCTCTCATTAACTCCAAGGGCCAAAATACCTCTGCGGCGTACGGGTTCACCAACTCCCTGCTCAAGTTGATCGAGGACCACTCCATTGAGCACGCCGCCGTGGTGTTCGACGAGGGGGAGGAGGACACCTTTCGGAAAGAGATGTACGACGACTACAAGGCCAACCGGGATCCGCCGCCGGAGGAACTGCTGGAAAACATTCCCTACATCAAGGAGATCGTACAGGGGCTCGACATTCCGGTCCTGGAGGTGCCGGGCGTGGAGGCCGACGACGTGATCGGCGCGCTCGCGAAGCAGGCGGAGGCCGACGATGCAGACGTCGTGATCGTGTCGCCCGACAAGGACTTCAAGCAGCTCCTTAGCGACAAGGTCTCGATCTACAAGCCCGCCAAAGGGGACCAGGACTTTGAAATCAAGACCGGAGACACCTTCCGGGACGAGTATGGCCTCGATCCCGCCCAATTCGTCGACATGCTGGCCCTGATGGGCGACAGCAGTGACAACGTGCCGGGCGTGTACGGCATCGGCGAGAAGACGGCTCAAAAGCTGTTGCGGGAGTATCACTCCGTGGAAAATCTGATTGACCACGCCGATGAGCTAAGCGGCAAGCGGGCGCGGGAGGGAATGCAAGAGCACGCCGAAGAGGCGCGCCTGAGCAAGCGCCTCGTTCGCATCCGGACCGACCTCGACGTGGGGCTCGACTGGCACCAGCTCCAGCGGCGCGAGCTGGACGAAGAGAGGCTCACGGCCGTCTTCCAAGAGCTGGAGTTCGACTCCTTCGGTGACCGTCTTGGCATCGAAGGAGGGAGTGTCGCCGAAGAGGAGACGGACGAGGAGGACCCGGACCTCGCGTTTGACTTTGGCCCCTACGAGAAGGTTCAAGAACTCGACTCCGAAGCCGTCGACTACGAGGTCGTGGAGACGGACGACGAGCTCCGCGACTTTGCCGACCGGCTGTCTGAGCAGACCCGCTACGCGTTCGACGCGGAGGCAACCTCCCGGGACCCGATGACGGCGGACCTCGTGGGCCTGTCCTTCAGCCAAGAGGCCGAGACGGCCACGTACGTCCCGACCCCGCTCCCCGACGACACCCCGACCAACACGGTCCTCGACGTCCTCCGGCCGGTGCTGGAGCGTGACACCGAGAAGCTCGGGCACAACCTGAAGTACGACCTGCTCCTGCTCAAGCAGCACGGCGTTGAGGTCCGCGGGGCGCTCTTCGACACGATGGTGGCCCACTACCTCGTGGCCCCCGAAGAGAACCACAACCTGGATGACGTGGCGCGGTCGGTGCTCAACTACAAGATGGTCCCCATTGCGGACCTGATTGGGGACGACACCGACCGGGACTCGATGCGCGAGGTCGACGTGGAGACGGCCGCGCCCTACGCCTGCGAGGACGCCGACATTTCGTACCGTCTGGCGGACGAGTTGGAGGGGCGCCTGGAAGAGGGAAATGTGCTTGACGTGGCCCACGACATTGAGTTTCCGCTCGTCCACGTGCTCGCCGCGATGGAGCACACCGGCATTCGGCTCGATACGAACGTGCTCGATGAGATCTCGCAGGGGTTGGAAGAGCGCCTCGGCGCGATCGAAGACGAAGTGTTTGAGCTGGCCGGAGAGGAATTCAACATCAACTCGACCCAGCAGCTTGGGGAGATCCTGTTCGAGAAGCTCGACCTTCCGGTCGTCTCCAAGACGCCGACCGGCAAACCATCGACCAAAGAAAGCGTCCTTCAAGAGCTCTCGACCGAGCACGAGATCCCAGGGCTCGTCCTGGACTGGCGCTCGACCTACAAGCTGAAGAGTACGTACCTCGACAGCCTCGGCGAGCTCGTCCACCCCGAGACGGGGCGCCTTCACACCAGCTTCAACCAGACCCGCACCGCCACGGGGCGCCTCTCCTCGAGCGACCCGAACCTTCAGAACATCCCCATTCGGACCGAGATGGGCCGCCAAATCCGGCGCGCCTTCGTCCCGAAGAACGGGTGGCAGCTTCTGTCTGCCGACTACGCGCAGATTGAGCTCCGCATTCTCGCGTCCATGAGCGGCGACGAAGCCATGCAGGCGACCTTCCGGGAGGGCGGCGACATCCACACGGACGCCGCGGCGCGGGTGTACGGCATCGCCCCCGAGGACGTGACGTCCGAGCAGCGCAGCAAGGCGAAGGAGGTGAACTACGGCATTCCCTACGGCATCTCGCCGTGGGGCCTCGCCCAGCGAATGCGAATGCCGGTCGACGAGGCACAGGACATCATCAAACAATACCGCAAATCGTACCCGGGCGTCTCGCAGCTCCTGAACGAGCTGGTGGAGAAGGCCCAGGACAAGGGCTACGCGGAGACGCTTCTGGGGCGCCGTCGCTACCTGCCCAACATCGACAGCTCGAACAGCAACACCCGCAGCGCCGCCGAGCGGGTGGCCGTCAACATGCCCATCCAGGGGACCCAGGCGGACATGATCAAGATTGCGATGAACCGCATCCACGAGCACCTGGCCCAAGGCGACTGGGCAACGCAGATGTTGCTGCAGGTGCACGACGAGCTCGTCTTCGAGGTGCCGCCGGACGAACTGGACGCCGCGCAGGCCATGATCGACGATGAGATGCGCGACGCCCTGCCGCTCGACGACGTGCCGGTGCTTGTCGACATGGACACCGGGGCCAACTGGCTCGAAGCACATTAAAGTACTGCGTAGTGCGTAGACCGGATTCGCGTTTGTCAGGTTTGCCTACGCAACACGAAATACGCAATCCGCAATCTTCCTCGGCGCTCAAGCACACCACTCACGGCTTAGCTTCATCGTATGACCGAAACCATCTCTGCCCCGCCCCGCGATCTTCCCGCCGCCGTCGAGTTTCAGGAGGCGTCGGACGGCATCGAGTGCTACCGCCTCCCCAAGAATGGGCTTCGTGTTCTCTTGCTCCCGCAGGACGGGGCGCCGGTGGCGACGTCGATGGTAACGTATCACGTGGGCAGCCGAAACGAGCGGACCGGCCACACCGGCGCGACCCACATGCTGGAGCACCTCATGTTCAAGGGCACCGAGCGGTACCACAAGCGGCAGGGCACCTCGATTTTCGAGACGCTCCAGGCCGTGGGGGCGAAGGTGAACGCGTCCACCTGGCTCGACCGCACCAACTACTACGAGATGCTCCCCACCGAGCACCTGCCGCTTGCCCTCGACATCGAGGCCGATCGGATGCGGGGGGCATTGATCGACACCGAGGACGTGGAGGACGAGCGCACCGTTATCCTGAACGAGCGGGACCGGAACCAGAATGATCCGGTGTCGCGCCTGTTCGACGAGGTATGGGGGGCCGCCTTCGTGGCGCATCCCTACCACCACCCCACGATTGGGTGGAAAAGCGACATCGAGCGCATGACCCCGGACGGGCTGCGGGAGTACTACGACACCTTCTACTGGCCCAACAACGCGACGCTCTCGATCGTGGGGCAGTTCGATCGCGGCGAGACGCTGGCCGAGGTGACCGAGCACTTTGGGGAGATCGGCACGGCCCCGCGCGAGATCCCGCAGGTCACCACCGAGGAGCCAGAGCAGTCGGGGCCCCGCCGCGTGACGGTCCGCCAGGATGGCCAGCTGGGGGCAGTTCTTATGGGGTTCAAGTCGCCCCCGGCCCTCGAGGCCGACTCGGATGTGCTCGACGTCGTGGCTCGCATCCTGGCGTCGGGGAAGGGCAGTCGCCTCTTCCAGCGCTGCACCGACCGGGGCCTAACCAGCGACGTCTTCGGCATCAACTTCCGTCTCCGCGACCCCGGGCTTTTCTCGGTGTTTGCGTACCTCGCCCCCGACCAGGACCACCCGACGGTCGAAGACGCCATCCACGAGACGATCGAGGACCTGCAGGAAAATGGCGTCACTCAGGAGGAGCTCGACCGCGCCCGCAGCCAGCTCCGCGCCCAGATCGCGTTCGACCGCGACGGCCCGATGCGCGTCGCCTCGCAGCTCAACGAAGCCCTCGCGGCGGGCGACTGGAAGCTGTATACCCAGTACCTCGATCGCCTCGACGACGTAACGGTAGACGATGTCCAGCGCGTCGCCCAGACGTACCTGCGCCCCGACCGGCTAACCGTCGGTCGGTACGTGCCCACCTCTTGACGCTCGCTCTCGTCCGGGCGTCCTCGGGTGAAGAGTCCGGCTCCGTTTCCCCATCCGTCGCCCTCACGAACGCCAATCGTATATGTCTGATTCCTCTTCTCCGACCCACTCCAGCCCCGCGCTTGCGCCGCAGATTCAAGACCGGACGGCGGGGCCCGGGCGGCTCCTGACGCTCCGCACGTCGGTGGACGACGTCGTGTCCTTTCGGGGCTCGTTCGTGACGAACCCCGACCTCGCCGCCGGGGATGCGCTCCGACAGCAGCTTACGGTGTCACTGCTCGACAAGGGCACGGAGCACCGCGACCGGTTCGAGCTGGCCCGCGTGCTGGAGGCGTGTGGGGCGAAGCTGGATCTGTCGAGCGACGGCCTGTTCGTGGAGATGTCCGGCCGGGCGCTGGTGGACGACCTTCCGCGCGTGATGGCGGTTGCGGCGGAGATGCTGCGGGCCCCGGCGTTCGACCCCGAAGAGTTTCGGAAGGCCCGGGCCCAGGTGGCCGCCGACCTGCAGCGCCGGATGGAAAAGACGTCGGCGCAGGCCTCCACGGCCCTCTCGCAGCGTCTCTTCCCCGAGGGGCACCCCAACTTCTCCCCCCTCCCCGAGACGGTCCTGGAGTGGCTGGAGGGCCTCACGGTGCAGGACGTGCGGGACTACCACGAGGCCCACTTCGGGTCCACCGAGTGGACCCTCGCCGTGGTCGGGGACCTTCAGCACGACGAGGTCGCCTCGGTCGTGGGGGAGACGTTCTCGGGGTGGGCGCCCCACGACGCCCCGGCCGTCCACGACACCGACGCAGCGTCGACGGATGTCGGCCGCACCGCCGTCCCAATGCCCGACAAATCGAACGTGGACGTGCGCCTGGGCCACACCGTCCCCATCCGGCGGGACCACAACGACTATCCCGCCTTGTACGTGGGCAACTACATCCTCGGGGGCAATTTTGCGGCGCGCCTCATGTCCACCGTTCGCGACGAGATGGGACTCACCTACAGCATCCGGTCGAGCCTGTCCGGGGTGAGCACCCGCCACGTCGGGTCGTGGCAGACGAGCGTCACCCTCAGCCACGATGCCGTGGACGAGGGCATCGCGGCGACGAGGGACGTCATCCGCGAGTTCGTGGCGGAAGGGGCGACGGCGGAAGAGCTCGACGCAAAAAAGACGACCATCACCGGCTCGTACTCCGTCGGCCTGGCCACCACCGAACGCCTCGCCCAGTCGATACTCACCAACGCCGAGCGGGGCTTCGACGTCTCCTACCTCGACACCTTTCCGGAGGAGATCCGGGCGCTTACGTTGGACGAGGTGAACGCCGCCGTGCAGGACTACCTCGATCCAGAATCGATACAGGAGGCGCTCGCAGGCACCCGGCCGCGCTCCATGGAGGCCGCGGCGGCGTAGAGGGACACGGCTACGACTCGTCCGCTTCGTCCCGGATGATTGAGAGCCGTTCTTCGGGAGAGAGGGGAGACTCCTTCGGCATGATGAAGGCCAGGGCGAAGTAGCCGAGCACGAAGGGGCCGCCGGACCCGATGACCCCGACGACGAACGCGATGCGAACGAGGGTGGGGTCCAGATTCAGGTACTCCGCGATGCCGCCGCACACGCCCATCAGCTTTTTGTCCGTGCGGGAGCGCGTTAGTTTTTTCTTGTCAGACTTCTCTGGCTCCTCCACCACCTTGGTCTGACCGGTTTCCGCCTCCACGGCCTTTTTCTTGGCAGAGTCGTCCTCCGCCCCGTCCGATGATCGCCACGTGAGAAGGCCGAACCCGAGCAGTATGACCCCGATTCCGACCAACCAGGGCAGAATCAGGCTGGAAAAGGCCATCCCCGTCCACGCCCCGAGCTCGCTCAGCAGATAAATGGTCCCGGCGAGGATGAGGGTCAGGCCCGTAACGGTGGGCAGGGTGAAAAGGCTCGCCCCGTCCGCCTCATCGTCCTCGAAATACAGGGCATCGAGCTCCTCCTCAGAAATGTCGTCAAGGTCGAGCGTGGTTTCCCCGACCTCCAAGGGCGACGGTTGCTCAAACGATTCGTCGGTTGTGTCCGAGGATCGTTGGGACCGGGAGCGTTCACGAGGTGACATGGCGGAAGAGCGGGTGTGTGGAAGAGGGAGTAGGCGTCGGCACCTACGGATTCAAGACACGCTGCTCAGTGACGATCGTCGTCACGGGCACGTCGTGAGACGTGTTCGGCAGGGAGGAGGCCACGCAGGCCTCATATGCCAGTGCAACGCGGGGACTCGCAACCGATTGGAGGAAGGCGTCGTAGTATCCCGACCCATGCCCGATTCGATGGCCGTTTTTCCCCACCCCCAGGGCCGGCACGACGATCACATCAATGAGGTCGGGAGACACCAACTCAGTCTGTACGGGTTCTTGAATGGCCCACCGGTTGGGGGCCAGCGACTGTGGGCCGCCGTAGCGGCGATGTTCGAGGGTCGGCGTGTCGGGGTCAAAACTTGTAACGACCGGCAGCACCACCTCCGCGTGCCGCCCCCGAAGCGCTGCGATGAGCGGGCGCGTATCCACTTCGCGCTGGGCTGTGAGGGGCCAGTATGTGTGCACGACCTGTGCCCCGGCCCGGGCCAGCACCCCAAGGGCGCGGTGGACAATCAAGCTGCTCCGGGCCCGATACGAGCGGAGCGACAGCGAGCGACGATAGGCCCGAAACTGGTGCCGCCATTGGTCTTTGGACTGAGAGGGCATAAAGCCGGAAACCAAGAGAACGCCGACGGTGCGTCATGGTACCAAGGGTGGCTTCGTTGTATCAATGCGCCGCCATCTCAAAACGATCCGTGTCCATCGCACTGAGAAGCGTCTGCCGGAGGAAAAATGTTACAGCGGTCTCGGCGGCCCGTAGATGGGGGTGGCGAATTATGGATGAACACCTCCATCCCAATGGATCGAATCGTTGCGCTCAATCCGTATAGGAATCGGTTGAGTTGCTGATTCAGAACACAGTTTCCTCCGACAGGTTAATCTCCGTCTGCCCCCCGCAAGGCGTGGCTGAGCCTGCCGTCGTACTCCCACGAAGAGCCCCGGTCTCGACACTGACGAGACGAGTTGACGCACACCGCCATGTTTGAAGGATTGTCCCAAAAGCTCGAGAGTGCCCTGCAGTCCGTTACGGGCCAGGGCCGTATCGATGAGGTCAACGTTGCCGAGACGATGCGGGAAATTCGGCGTGCGTTGCTAAACGCAGACGTCAATTATCAGGTTGCGAAGGAATTCACCGCAAACGTCAAAGAGGAGGCCACGGGAGAAGATGTTCTGACGTCCGTGACGCCGGGGGAGCAGTTGACGAAGATCATGCACGACGAGTTGACCCGGGTGCTGGGAGGTGAGCACGAGGGCATCGAGATGGCGGAGACGCCGCCCACCGTGATTTTGGTTGCTGGCCTTCAGGGCTCCGGGAAGACCACCTTCTGTGCGAAATTGGCCCGCCACTTTCGCAAGGAAGGGCATGCGCCGCTTCTGGCTGCGTCGGATGTCTACCGCCCCGCCGCGGTCGACCAGCTCAAGACGCTGGCCGATCAGGTCAACGCGCCCGTCTACTCGGTCGAAGAGAACGGCGAGATTGTCGAGGATGCCGTGCGCGTCGCGGACGAGGCAGTCACGGAGGCTCAGAACACCGCCCGCGACGTCGTCATCATCGACACGGCGGGACGCATGCACATCGACGAGGCGATGATGCAGGAGGTGGAAGACATCAAGACAACCGTGGAGCCGAACGAAACCCTGTTCGTCGTCGACAGCATGACCGGCCAGGACGCGGTGAACACGGCCAAAGAGTTTAACGAGCGCATTGACTACGACGGGGTCGTCCTCTCAAAACTCGACGGGGACACGCGTGGCGGCGCGGCCCTCTCGATCCGGACGGTGGTCGACAAGCCGATCAAGTTTGCCTCCACCGGCGAGAAGCTCGACGCGCTCACGCCGTTCTACCCGGACCGCATGGCCCAGCGCATTCTGGGCATGGGCGACGTGGTCTCGTTCGTGGAGCGCGCCCAGGAGCAGTACGACGAGCAGGAGGCCGAGCGCCTGCAAGAGAAGATTCGCTCCGAAGAGTTTGACCTCCAGGACTTTTACGATCAGCTCCAGCGGATCCAAAAGATGGGCTCCATCAAGGAGCTCATGGGCATGATCCCGGGCGTCGGATCTAAGATCCGAGACCTCGACATCGACGAGGAGGCCTTCACGCACATTGAGGCCATCATTCAGTCGATGACCCCGGAAGAGCGAGCCCACCCGGACATTCTGAACGGCACCCGCCGGCGTCGCATCGCACGGGGCAGCGGCAATGAGGTCCGGGACGTAAACCAGCTGGTCAGCCAGTTCGAAGAGATGAAGGACATGATGAAGACGATGCAGAAGATGACGAGCAAGGGGCAGGATGTGGACATCTCGAGCCTTATGGATCAGATTACCGGCGGCGACGGGGGCCAGCGCCGCAGCCCACGCTAGGGAGGGACGTATGGATACGGCCGCTTGCGCACCTTTCACGATTGTTGAACTGAACACACCCGAACGAACACGTGTCTGTTAAGCTTCGACTGCGCCGCATTGGGCGCAAAAAGGTTCCGGTCTATTCGATCGTCGCCGCCGACCAGCGCAATGCGCGGGACGGCCGCTACATCGAAGACATCGGCCGCTATTTTCCGCTTCGCGAACCCGCTGAGGTGCGACTGGAGGAAGACCGCGCCCTCTACTGGCTCGAAAATGGGGCGCAGCCGAGCGATACGGTGCGCTCCATTCTGCGCCGCCGGGGCCTTCTGCTCCACCACCACCTGAAGAAGAAGGGCGAGTCGCCGGACAAGATCGAGACGGCCGTCGAAGAATTTCGGGAGCGCATGGCCGAAAAGGGCGAAGAGGTCAAGATTGCCGTGGGGGCGCGCGGAAAAGACCCCCTGGAGCGCGAGCGCGAGCGGGCCGAAGAGATCGACGAAGAAGCCCAGCTTCGCGCCCAGGCCACGCCCTTGTCGGTCGTGCAGGAAGAAGCTGAGGCCGAACAGGGCGAAGACACATCCGCTGAAGGAGACGACACAGAAGCCGAGGCGGAGGCCCCTGACGCGGACGCGTCCGAACCGGAAGAGCCGGAGGCTGCGGCCGACGATTCCGACGAAGCGGACGAGGACGACGAAGAACCCAAAGACGAGTAGCCTCACGTAGGGGCCCGAGCGCCCCCCTGTACCATGCCGCCCTCGACGGCTTCCACACCGGACGACCCGGCAGACCCGGACCCGAAGTTTGCGGACGTTTCGCCAACCGACCTCGTGAAGGTCGGCTTCGTCTTCCGGCCCCACGGCCTGGAGGGGGAGCTCAAGGTCGACCCCTCGGCGACGGACGACCCGGCCCGGTTTGAAACGCTGCCTGCGGTCTTTCTGGGGGCCCAGCCCCACCGGGTTACGCGGCACGCCGTCCTTTCGGTGCGCTACCAGCAGACCAAGCGCGGCACGACGGTCATCTTGGGGCTGGAGGGCATCGCGGACCGGGATGCTGCCGAGACGGTGGCCAAGATGGACGTGTTCGCAACCGAGGCGGCCCTGGGACTGGAGGACGATGAGCTTTTTGCCGATGATTTGGTGGGCTGGACGGTTGTGACGGAGGACGGGTCGGTGCAGGGCACCGTCGCCAATTTTATGGAGATGCCCGCGCAAGACCTCTTCGTGGTCCGGACCCCCGGCGACGCGGAGGCAATGATCCCAGCCATCGACGACTTCATTGTCGAGATTGACGAAGAGGCGGAGCGGATCGTCGTCCGTCCCATCGACGGACTGATGGATGCGTAGGCCGCCGCCTTGCTGCCAGCACGTGTTGACGACCGACGCAGACCGGATATGCCCGGGGCCATTCGTATTGACATAGTGACTGCTCTGCCGGCGCTCGTGGAGGAGCCTCTGCAGCACAGCATCCTCAAGCGGGCGCAGGAGGCGGAGGTGGCAACCCTCCACGTGCACGATCTTCGCGGGTACGCCACCGGCAAACACCGTCAGATTGACGATCGTCCGTACGGCGGAGGCGGCGGCATGGTGCTGAAGCCCGAGCCGCTGTTTCGGGCCGTGGAGGCGATCGAAGAGGACGTCGGGGCGGCCGATGACATCATTTATCTCACGCCCGACGGCGACCGGCTCGATCAGCCGATGGCGAACGGCTTCTCCATGCAGGATCATCTCATCCTGATTGCGGGACACTACAAAGGGATCGATCAGCGGGTTCGAGACGCTCTGGTCTCGCGTGAGGTGTCAATCGGTGATGTCGTGCTCAGCGGGGGGGAGTTGCCGGCACTGATGCTGGTCGATGCGATTGTCCGCCTTGTGCCGGGCGCCCTCGGCGACAGCGCCTCGGCCCTCACGGATGCCTTTCAGGACGGCCTGCTCGGCGCCCCCGTGTACACGCGCCCGGCAGAGTTTCGGGGGCGAGAGGTGCCGTCGGTGCTTCGTTCGGGAGACCATCGGGCCATTGCACGCTGGCGAGACGAGAAGCGGCTTGAAAAGACCCGTGACCGACGGCCCGACCTCCTTCCGGACACTACAGATTCTCTCGAGGCGTCCTCGTAGTACCTGCACGTCTCTCGTTTTGACCGACCATTTTGTTTCACCCAACAACAGACCTTTGCCATGGCTACTGATCTCATGAGCGTCGTCGAGGCGACGCAACTTCGCGACGACGTGCCAGACTTTGATGCCGGCGACACCGTTAACGTCCACCTGCGCGTGGTCGAGGGCGAGAAGGAGCGCATCCAGCAGTTTGAAGGGGTATGCCTCTCGCGCCGCGGCTCCGGCCCGAACGAGACCTTCACGGCCCGCAAGGTGTCCGAAGGTGTGGGGGTCGAGCGCATTTTCCCAGTTCACTCCCCGCGGGTGGCCAAGATTGAGGTCGTCCGCCGCGGGTCCGTGAACCGGTCGAAGCTCTTTTACCTGCGGGGCCTCTCGGGAAAGGACGCCCGGATTCAGGAGCAGATTCGGGACGAGTAGACACGCGGCGTGGGGCCCTTCGCGCACACCCGCCTTCGTAGCTCTCGGATTGAGCCTTCGACCTCATGGACCTTGCGATTTGGGACTATCCCCCCGCGGAGTTTTTGGTGTCGGGCTTTACGTCCGGCGCCGTGACGAACCCGTTCCGTATCACGCGGCATCGTCCTGAGCAGTGCGCGGCGATGCTGGTCGAAGACGAGGTGGACGTGGCCTTGATGCCTACGATGCTGGCCCTGCAAGCCAGTAAGGCCATCGATGTGCTCCCGAGTGTGGGCCTCGTTTCGTGGCGCTACCCGTATGCACGGCTCGTGTGGAAGGGCGGGCTGCACGACTTTCCGAAGACGATTGCCTACGACCGGCGCGTCGCACAAGAGCGCATCGCCACCCGGATCGTTCTGCATGAGCATTACCAGGTGGATCCCACGTTTGTCCCCTACGACGACCGTTCCCCGCAGGCGCTGCTCGATACTGACGAGGACGCGGCGCTGCTCGTTGGCCCCAACATCCCGTCGCTCCAGCCGGATCCTTTCACGATGGACATCGGGCGCGAGTGGTACGAACTGTCCAACTACCCGATGGTGTGGGGGCTGTACGTTACCAAGCGGGATCAGTCAACGGACGAGATGATTGAGGCTCTCATTGCCTCGGGCGAGGCGGCCGACGAAAACCGCGACGTATGGGTGCAGGCGCAGGAGACGACCGCCTCACTGAATGAGTTTTATCGTGAGGACCTCCGCACGGGACTCGACAAGCTCGCCATTGCGAGCCTAACGGAGTTTCGAAAGTATCTCTTCTACTACGACGTGACAGAAGACGTCCCCGACCTGCCGCTCGTGTACCTCGACGAAGACGAAGAAGAAGAGGAAGAAGAGCATTGATTCATTGTCTCATTGGGTCATTGGACACTTCGTTCAGCGGCGTGTGGTTGTTGGGCGGATTCAGTCAGGTATAGGTCACTGCAGCCCCGATTCCCAAGCTGCTCAACCTGTTTGAACGTGTGCACCGTGGCCCCAATGCATAAATCACCCAATGCCTCACTGCATCAATGACCCGCCATGGCTGAAGGCACCGAGGTTGTTGTGCGCAATAAGAAGGCGCAGTTCGAGTACGACATCGAGGAGACGCTGGAGGCAGGTCTTGTCCTGGAAGGCTCCGAGGTGAAGTCGGTGCGTCAGGGCAAGGCGAGCCTGGACGGGGCGTACTGCCAGGTCGACCGCGAGGGGGAGATGAAGATCCACGGGATGTACATCAAGCCATATGAGGAGGCCGGGCCGTTTGGGCACGAGCCCCGGCGCACCCGGAAGCTCCTGCTTCACGACCAACAGATCCGCAAATGGGGCCAGATGGCCGATCAGGAGGGCTACACGATCGTCCCGCTGTCGCTCTACTTCCGCGACGGATGGGCGAAGCTAAAGATTGGGATCGCGAAGGGTCGCCAGAGGCACGACAAGCGTCAGGTCATCAAGGAGCGAGAGATGGAGCGTCGGTTGGAGCAAGAGCAGAGCGACTACAACTTCTAGGGACGGATTTTAGGGACGGAAGCAGGGGAGAGAGACAGCGCGTTGTATCATTGACGAAGAGCAAGGACACATGGCATTTCCGCCGGTCGACGAGCAGATGACGGTCCTCCGCCGCGGGGCAGAAGAGATTGTCCCGGAGGACGAGCTGGCCGACAAGCTACAGTCATCTCGGGAGGCGGATACGCCCCTGACGGTGAAGCTCGGGTGCGATCCCAGTCGTCCTGATCTTCACCTCGGGCACACGGTCGTCCTCCGCAAGCTGCGGCAGTTTCAGGACTTTGGCCACCGGGCCATTCTCATCGTGGGGGACTTTACGGGCATGATTGGCGATCCGTCCGGCCGCTCCAAGACGCGTCCTCAGCTCACCCTCGAAGAGACGCGCGAGCACGGCCAGAGCTATTACGAGCAGGCAACCCGCGTGCTCGACCCCGACAAGACGGAGATCCGGTACAACTCGGAGTGGCTCGACGAGATGCGCTTCAGCGACGTCGTCGAGCTGGCGGCCCAGCAGACGGTTGCGCAGATGCTGAAGCGAGACGATTTCAAGCAGCGTTATGAGGCCGGTCAGCCCATCAGCCTGCACGAGTTTCTGTACCCGTTGGCGCAGGCGCGCGACTCGGTCCACATCGGCGCCGACGTGGAGCTGGGCGGCACGGATCAACGCTTCAACCTGCTTCTGGCGCGCCGCCTTCAGGAGGCCAATGACCAAGAGGCGCAGGTCTGCATGATGCTCCCGCTTCTAGAGGGCACCGACGGGTCCGACAAGATGTCGAAGTCCCTCGACAACGCGATTGGCATCGCCGAGGCGCCGGCGGACATGTACGGCAAGACCATGTCGGTGCCCGACGACTTGATCTACCGGTATGTGGAGTTGGTCACCGACCTCCCGACCGAACAGCTTCCGAAGATCAAGCAGTTTGCCGAGGACAATCCGCGGCAGGCCAAGGCCCAACTTGCCCGCCGCATCGTGGAGATGTACCACGGCGAAGAGGCCGCGGACCGGGCCGAGGAGCACTTCGAGCAGACCGTGGTGGAGGGGGGGGTGCCGGACGACATGCCGGAGTACACGCCGGCGCCGGAGGACGGGGAGGAGGTCGGCCTTCTGAACCTGATGCGTCACGCCGACCTCACGGACTCCAACAGCGAGGGCCGCCGCATGATCGAGCAGGGGGCCGTCACGATCGATGGGGAGAAAGTCACCGACACCGGTCGCTACATCGATGTGTCGGCGGAGGCGCCGTTCGTGCTCCAGGTGGGCAAGCGCCGCTTTGCCCGCATTCTCTCGCCGGAAGAAACGGCGGCGTAGGCACCGGTTGGTGCAGACACTAGGTCACTTCACCACGACGATCTTCCGAGTGGCTGCGAAGCGATCGCCTGTAAAGCGCAGGAAGTAGGGGCCGCTAGAGAGTGAGCCCGTCGGCACCTGGAGGCGCTGCTCGAACCCCTCTGGCACCTTCCTGTCGTCGAGCAGCACCCGCACGCGGCGCCCAAGCATGTCGTAGAGCACGACCCGGATCTCCTGGGACTCGTTGAGGACGAACCGGGCTTCGGAGGGCGAGGCGTTTCCGCCCGTGGCAACGCCCCCCGTCTCAATCTTGATGTCATTGGTGAGGACCGCCTTCCGCTGAGGCGTGGCAATGGGAGAGCGATTGCCCGCATCGTCCTCCGCAACCACCGCAAAATAGTAACTACGTCCTGAGCGGAGCCCATCCAGCTTGTCGACCACCGCCGTTTCGGCCTGGCCGGCTTTGGACGGGAGGGGGGGAGACTCGACGCGTTGGGCCTGTCTGAGGTCGTCGGGCGTCTCGATGCGTGTCGTGTCGAAGCGGAGGTCGTACCGCTGAGCCGTTCCGGAGCGATCATCATCGCCCGTGGCTTTCCACATCAGGGTGACCTCCTGGTCGCGAGTACGCACCCTGCTGATGCGAACGTTCTCGATCGGAGCGGGGGGCGTGGCGTCGACCTGATCCGTTTGGGCGCGGCCGTCGAGCGTCTCCTGACCCGTGTTTCGGGGGTCCAGCACGTCGGCGAGCGTCGCGCCCTCAAAGTCGCCGCGCTCGAAGCCCAGGGCGAGGCGCCCGTACCAGTCGGGTTCGTCGTTGTCTTCGCCGGGGCTCCCGATTCCACACCCCGCCAGTCCTCCCGAGAGAACGCCGACAATGCGCTGTTCAGCATTGTAAAGCGGGCCCCCGGACGAGCCCCCTTCAGTCGTGCCGAGTTCCCAGTCGCCAATTCGAAGGTGGGTGTCCCCTCCGAGTTCGTCCCCGAAGCCCGTGACGCGGGGCGCATCTTCATCAAAGCTGATTCGCTTTCCGTGCCCCTGCGGATGGTGAATTGTGACGCTTTCCGTTGACGCCATCTGGGCCCGGCTCCACCCGCTGAAATAGAGGTTGTAGGCATCGGGAATTTCGTCGTCGATCTCGACAAGCGTGAGGTCTGGCTTTCCGTCAATCTGTCGCTCGTCGTGCCAGTTGCCGGAGCGCACCCGGAGGACCGCGCCGGAAGACGTTTGGTCGCCCGGGTCGTCCTCCGTGACGGTGCCGTTCTCGGCGCTGCCCAGGGAGCGGCAGGTTCGGTTCTGATAGTTCCAGTAGAAGACCATCGTGGTGGCCTCCTCCGGGGTGGAGACGCAGTGCTCGGCCGTCATGAAGTACGGCGTCCTGTCCTCCGCGGTGTTGTTGACGAGGGCCCCGGAGCACACAAAGGTCGCACCGTCCGATTCAAACGTGTACCGGCCGACCGACCGCACCTGTTCGCGCCAGGGATCGGCCTCCTCGCAGGCCACGTCGAGGTTGCAGCTTCCCGATTTGGCAGGAGCGGTGTCTCCGCGGCCGGGCAGCGAGCGGTACCCACGCACGACCTTCCCAACTCGCAGCCGCACGGCCTGTCGGCGGGCGGCGGGCACCTCCAGTTCCACGATGAGGGTCTCTCCCCGCACGAGGGGCGTCCAGTGCTGTTCTTCCGTGGCGTCGGCAGCGGTGTACGGACCGTGGACTGCCGACTCGCCTGGAGCGTGCAGATAGAGGGCGGCCCCGTCCGGAAGCTGGAACTGAGTAAAGCCAAGGCTCAAAGAGACCGCGTCCCGCGATCGGATGCGGAGGCGCCACAGCCACGCACCCGACGAGAGTCGTTCCCAGGTTCCGTGGCGCTCCGGAGAAAAGCTGGCGTCCACGGTCTTGCCGTAGCGGTACGGGCCGACTTGACCGGAGCGTGTCTGATCTTCGGCCCGAAGGGCCGCCGCGTCGACGGCCGGCACCGTTTCCATTGCGACGGCCTGAAGTGCCTGCACAGAAGCGCTCCGCTGAGAAGGGAGAATGGACCGCTCTTGGGCAAAGGCCGACGGCATTGTCCACACCGCTGCGAAGAGTGCAGCAAGCAGGAGCGTCGCTGGATGTAGGCATTTCGGCACGCTCATCCGAGGAACAGAATCTAATCTATGTTCGACTGCTCGCGCACGCGCTCATCCATGCCTGCCACCTTCTCGGCGAGATCGTCTTTGTACGCTGCCATTTGGGCACGCAGTTCCGGGTCGCCGGTGCTAAGGATCTGGACGGCCAGCAGCGCGGCGTTGTCGGCGGCGTTGATGGCGACGGACCCGACCGGCACGCCGCCCGGCATCTGGACGATGGAGAGGAGCGAGTCGATCCCGCTCATGGTACTGGTCTGTACGGGCACGCCGATGACGGGCAGGGGCGTGCTGGCGGCGAGCATGCCGGGCAGGTGGGCCGCCCCGCCGGCCCCGGCGATAATCACCTCGACGCCGCGCTCGTGGGCGGTCTCGGCGTACTCTTTCATGATGCCGGGGGTGCGGTGGGCGGAAAGCACGCGCATCTCATAGGACACGTCGAACCGGTCGAGTACCTCGGCGGCCTCCTCCATGACGGGCAGATCAGAGTCGCTGCCCATGGCAATGCCGACGGGGGGGGCTGAGGAAGGCATGTGGAGGGTGGAAGGATCGGTGTTCGAGTGAAAAGGAGTGGAGGCGTAATACGCTCTTGGCGCTAACAGTCGGCAGGACCCTCAAAGGCGTCGGGGCGGATCGGGGGGAGCAGTCATAGAGGGCTACAATTCAATCGCACTCGCCGCCATTTCGGCCCGCTTTCGCGTGTCGGCGCGGTCGGTGCCGAGGGCGGTCACGTGCCCCATCTTGCGGCCGGGGCGGACGTCGGGCTTGCCGTAGATGTGCGGGGTCACGCCCTCAGTGTCGAGGGCACGCGGGAGGCCGGTCGTTCGTGGGGGCGTGCCCTCGCGGCGGCCCAGCACATTTACCATCACGGCCACCGGGGTCCGCAGGGAGGCATCGCCCAGCGGCCAGTCCAGAACGGCCCGCACGTGGTTTTCGAACTGGGAGGTGGCGGCGCCCTCGATCGAGTAGTGCCCGGTATTGTGGGGACGGGGGGCGAGTTCGTTGACGAGGACACGTCCATCCGGCATTTCAAAGAGCTCCACGGCGATGAGCCCCACCCCTTCGACCGCATCGACGGCCTTTTGTGCGATGTGTCGGGCCTTCTCGGCGACGTCCTCGTCGATGTCTGCCGGGACCTCGACGGCGTGGCACCGGTGGTCGCGCTGCTCGGTATACGCCACCGGATACACGACCTGGTTCCCGCCGGGCCGCCGGGCCACCTGAACGGCAAGCTCGCAGGCGAAGTCCGCAAATGCCTCGACCATCGCGCCGTCCTCGGCGGCCAGGTCGGGCCAGGCCGCCCGGAGCTCCTCCTCGGAGGCGACCGTGGCGTTGCCGTAGCCGTCGTAGGCCTCGCGATACTGTTTGAGGAGTACCGGATAGCCGAGCGCGACCGCGGCGTCGAGGGCCTCGTCGAGGGTCTCACAGCGTGCGAACTCGGGCACCGGGCACCCGGCGTCGGCCAGGTGCTGTTTCTGCACGCCCTTGTCCTTGATGAGGGACAGGGTCTTGGTTGAGGGCCAGAGGGCCGTGTCGTCCGGCAATACCTCGGCGGCGGCGTCGGCAGGAGCCCACTCGCTCTCGACCGTCACCACGTCGCAGTCGGCTGTAAAGGGACGGAGGACGTCCGGGTCGGTCCAGTCGCCGACCTGGGTGTCGGCGTAGGGCTGCATGGGGCCGGCCTCCTTCGGGGACAACAGCCGGACATCTACACTCATGCGAACGGCCTCGGCCGCCATCATCTTGCCGAGTTGTCCACCGCCAAGGATGCCGATTGTTGGAAAGGGAGAACTCATACGAAGAAATCCGGTCGGGGCAGTCGTAGGGGGCAGGTGTGAATTGGAGGCAGGCCGCAGACGCTACGCCTCCTCCGGGTCGGTCTCTTCGGTGTCGTCCTCGCCGTGTAGAAGCTCGTCGAGGTCCTGCTCGTCGTCCACGAGCACGTCGCGAGCCTTGGTGCCATTGAACGGGCCCACGATGCCGGCCTCCTCCAGCTGATCAACAATGCGAGCGGCACGAGTGTAGCCGACCGCCAGCTTGCGCTGGAGGAGCGACACGGAGCCCTGTTGCCGCCGCACGATGACCCGGGCGGCCTCCTCAAATTTCTCGTCGGTGTCCTCCACGCCCAGGGTCTCGTCCGGGCCGTGCCCGGCGTCCTGCAGCGAGGGCAACGTGTAGGCCGTGACGCCGGGTTGATCGGCCACGTAGTCCACGACCGTCTCGACCTCCTCCACGCTCACGAACGGGCCCTGAAGGCGATCCAGATTGCTGCCACTCAGGAAGAGCATGTCTCCGTTCCCGACGAGGTCCTCGGCGCCGCCCTGGTCCAGTATGGTGCGTGAGTCGACCTGGGAGGCCACCTCGAAGGCGATGCGAGATGGAAAGTTGGCCTTGATGACGCCCGTCACCACATCGACCGACGGCCGTTGGGTGGCCAGAATCAGATGGATGCCGACGGCACGGGCCATCTGGGCGAGGCGCGAGATTGGGCCCTCCACGTCCTCGCCGGCCGCCATCATGAGATCGGCCAGCTCGTCGACGACCACCACGAGGTAGGGCATGTGGCGGTGCCCCTCGGTGGGATCCAGTTCCCCCGCCTGAAACTTCTCATTGTACCCGGTGATGTTGCGCACGCTGGCGTCCGAAAGGAGGTCGTACCGGGTTTCCATTTCTCGCTCCACGCTCTTGAGAACGCCGGAGGCCTCGTCGACGTCGGTAATGACGGTCTGGTCGATGTCCTCCGGCACCGCCACGAACTGCGTTTCGAGCCGCGTGTACTGCTGCAGCTCGATCTTCTTGGGGTCGATGATCACGAACCGCAGGTTGGCCGGATGACAGGCGTAGATAAGGCCGGTAATGATGGCGTTGAGACCTACAGATTTGCCGGAGCCCGTGGCACCGGCAATGAGCAGATGCGGCATGGTCGTCAGGTCCCCCACGTGGACCTCGCCCTCAATGGTTTTGCCAAGGGGCAGGGGCAGCTTGAGGTCGGTGTCCTGGAATTTTCGGGTCCCGATCACATCGCGGAGGCGCACCAGCTCCCGGTTTCGGTTGGGAATTTCCACACCCACGGCGGACTTGCCCGGAATGGGGGCGATCATGCGGATGCCGGGCGCCGCCATCGCCATTGCAAGGTCGTCTTCGAGCGACTTGATGCGGCTGACCTTCACGCCGGGGGCGGGGGTGAGCTCGTACCGCGTGACGGTGGGCCCCACCACGGCGTTGATCTCCTCGATCTCGATGTTGTACATGTCGAGCTTGTCGAGAAGCACCCGTTTGTTCTCTTCTAGCTCTTCACGGTCGATGGTGGGGTCGGTGTCCACCGATGCGTCGAGGAGGTCGAGCGAGGGTGGGTCGTACTGGAAGTCCTCGGGCAGCTCTGCAGTTCGCTCAATTTCGTCGGTCGTCTCCTCTTCGACCTGCTCTTGAATCGTCATCGAGACATCGTCGCCGGGCTCGTCGTGCTCCGGAGCGGCTTCTTCGACCCCGGAAGGCGTTGACTCGTCGGGAGAAGACGGGTCCGGGGCCGAAGAGGATGGGGCTGTCTTCGAGGGCGTGGTTCCGGGGTCGGGGGGGTCTGCAGACGCCGCCTCGGATGTGCCTTCGATCGGATCGTCGGACGCTTGGGTGGGGGAGCCGGACGTCGGGGCTGGAGAGCCTGCATCGTCTTTGGCGGCAGGACGGGCGGACTCGCCTCCCGGGCGAAACAGGTCGTTCCGACGAACGGACGGGCCTTCTGCCACGGCGTCGTCGGGGCGGCTTGGCGGCGACGCAGCGGGGGGCGAGGAGGGAGGGGCGGGTCGGTCCGAAACGGCTCCTGCGGCGGGGTCGGACGAAGCGGGCGGGGCAGACGCGGCAGAATCGGGCCCCGAAGAGGACTCCGTTGGTGTGGTGCGGGCCCGGGCTTGCACCCACTGGTCTTTGACGTAGGCCCCGGCGGCGGAGACGCCCGCCACGAGTGCGTGAGCGGCTTCGATGACGCGGTCTACGGTGCGCTGAATGTCGTGGTCGACCACGAGCAGGAGCAGGACCGCTCCGGCGAGGAGGAGGAGGATGAAGGAGCCGACCTGACCAAGCATGTTCTGCATCCAGCCGGCCGTGCCGATCCCGACGTATCCGGCCCAGGCCTGGAGGGGGGCGTCGCCCGAGTGGTGGACCCACCCGACGAAGCAGGAAAGTACGAAGGCGGACAGGACTGTGAGGAGGGACGGGTAGAGAAGCCGACGCAGCGATGCATGGCGAAAGATTGCGTAGCCCCACACCATGAGCAGGCCGCTCAAGAGAAGCACGCCGTAGCCGATGAAGCCGGGCACGAAGGCCTCTGCGAGGTGGGCGCCAAGGAGCCCAAGCACGTTCTGGACAGGCCCGTTGGACTGAGTGCTCTGGGGATTGAGAACGACTTCGGACCACTCCGCTGAACGAAGGACAACGGTGTCGTCGGGGTGGTAGCTGGCAAAGGCGAGCGACACCAACAAGGCGAGCACCATCAGCACCAGCCCAAATATCTCCACCTTCCGACGCGGAGAGATCAGAAAGGCCTCCTCCGCACTCGTGTCGGAGTTCGAGGCAGCCATACGACTGAACAGACTAGGTGCAGAAAAGGAGACGCGTCGCCCTGAGTAGGATCCTCACATGTGTATCCACTGTCTAGACAGGGCACATGTTCGTAAGGTGGGCCCAACGCGGTACAAATGCAACGAAAAGAGACGCAGGGGGCGCGGGGGCCAGACAGCGGGAACCGAGGCAGGAGGGCCTATGCCGACACGGCGTCCTCGTACAAAAGGAGCCGGTTGTCCGTGTAGTAGGGCAGGACCGGCAGGGAGTCGACCCGGAAGCAGTAGTCGAGGTCTGCCGTCCGGTCTTGCTGCGCGAGCCATTCGGCGTGGTTGGCGCCGCGGAGGGCACTGTTGAGGTCGTTCCGATCGGTGTGGTAAAGCGTATAGGCGGTATGGGCCGAGTCGGTAACCGGGTACGGCTCATCCCCGTCCCAGAGGCGATCGAGAAGGAGGCCCGCGCACAGCGTGTCTTCCAGGGCGAGGCGGTTCTGGCGTCCTGCGCAGACGATGGTCACGGCCTCTGCCGTTTGTCGGACGAAATCGACGACGCGGCCCGCGTTCAAGAAGCAGGCCGCCACGAGGGTGTCGGCCTTCTTGGCCTGTTCGAGGGCTTGGGTTCCGTTGGAGGTGTTCAGGATGACGTCGCGTCCCTCAACGGCCTCGCGCGTGTACTCCGATGGGGAGTTGCCCAGGTGGTATCCCTCAATCTTTTCCCCGTTGCGCTCGCCCCCAAGGCGGTATACGTCCGGGTCCAGATTGCTGGCGATTTTGCCGGCCTGAGCCATGTCCGGAACGGGCATCACCGCTCGGGCCCCCCGGTCGAGGGCCGTCACGATGGTGGAGCAGGCGCGCAACACATCGATCACCACGACCGTCCGGTCCTGCACGTCGCCCTCCGAAATGTTCGAGTGTGTCAAGAAGACTTCGGCGTCCATCGGAACAGCGGATCGGGTGAACAACGGGAGCGAGGTGGAGGGGTGGGGCTAGTCCTTTTCGTAAAACGGGGGGTCCGTCACCTCCACGTCAAAGGTGCGGCGCCGGCTCGCAACCTGCAGGGGGCGTCCCGGCTCGGTGTAGGCGGGTTCATTGGGCACGTAACCCAGGCCGATGCCGGTGTCGAGGAGGGGCGATTGGGTGCCGCTGGTCACGATCCCGATGGCACGTCCCTCCGCGGCCCGGAGAATGTCGTCGTGGCGAGGAATGCCCCGCTCAGTCGCCACAAAGCCTACGAGCGTACGCTCCGGGCCGTGCTCGTGGACCTCGCGCAGGGCGTCCCGCCCGATGAAGGTGCCCTTGTCCAACTTTACCAGCCAGCCCAACCCCGCCTCGTAGGGATTGGTCTCTTCCGTGATGTCGTTGCCGTGCAGGCACAGGCCCGCCTCGAGGCGGAGTGTGTCTCGGGCCCCAAGCCCCGCGGGCTTTAATCCGCGATCCGCGCCCGCTTCGAGAAGGGTGGTCCACACGTGCCGGGCGCGGTCGGCGGGGACATACAGTTCGAGGCCGGGCTCGCCCGTATACCCGGTGCGGGAGATGAGGGCCGTATCGCAGCCGAGAAAAGCCCCGTCGGTTCGCTCCCAGAAGTGATAGAATGAGAGGGCGTCCAGGTCATCGTCAAGAAACGGCTGAGCGATGGCGAGCGCCTCCGGGCCCTGCAGGGCGAGGAGAGCGGTCTCCGCGGAGATGTCCCGGAGCGTCGCGTCCGTGGGATTCTGATCGTGCATCCACGCCAGATCTCGCTCCCGATTGGCGGCGTTGAGGACCATCAAGTACTCGTCTTCGGCACGGCGGTACACGATGCCGTCGTCAATGATGCCGCCGTCGGGCGTGCACATGACGGTATACATCGCCCGCCCGTCGTATAGGTTTGCGGCGTCGTTGGTCACCAGGTGCTGCACAAGGTCGAGGGCCCGATCGCCCTGGATGAGCACCTCGCCCATGTGGCTGACGTCAAACAGGCCGGCGTCGTTGCGGACGGCCATGTGCTCCTCGATGATGCTATCGTACTGCACAGGCATCTCGAAGCCCCCGAACGCCATCATGCGGGCGTCGAGGTCGTCGTGGACGCCGTGCAGCGGGGTGGTGTGGAGGGACGAGGCAGAATCGGCCATCGGAAGAGAAATGAAACTACAAGAGGGCAGCGACAGGCCTGGAGGACGTCACCAGCCTGCAGATCCCCATGATACCCGATGGCGCTAGTTTAGTCAACGAAGGGGAAATGATTTTGCGAGCCGTGGCTACGGCCGTCGGGCCTCGTAGCCGGCCTCCGACAGGACCGCGACTGCCCGTTCGGCGTCTGCTGCCTCCGCGAACGCGAGCCGGAAGGTGCCCCCGGTTCCCTCCCGAATGGTTTGGAGCTCGATGTCCTTGATGTTGAGGTCCGCGTCGAGAAGGTGGCCCGAGAGCTCGTGGATGACGCCCTCCTCATCGGGGGCCCGCACGTGAACGGCGGACAGGGGGTGGAGGAAGCCTTTCTGGTCGCGGGGCATCGCGTCCCGGGCCGTACGTGCCTCCTCGAAGGCGTCTTCGAGCGCATCCAGATCCTCCTCGATAAGCCGGTTTCGGAGGGTGCGCAGCCCCCGTCGGAGACGGCTCAGCGCCTCGTGAATTTCGCGCTCATTGCCCACCAGTACGTCCCGCCACATGTCGAAAGGGGACGATGCGATGCGGGTCATGTCGTGGAACCCGCCCCCGGCGAGCTGGAGAGCCAGGTCTTGGTCTTCCTCATCTTCGGTATTGGCGACGAGGTTGACGAGGGCCACGGACAGAAGCTGTGGAACGTGGCTCGTGGCGGCGACGAGGCGGTCGTGGCGAGAGGCATCCAGCACGAGCGGCCGACCGCCAGTGGCCTCGACCAACTCGACGACCGGCGCCAGGGGCCCGTCCAGGGCCGACGCGTTGGCATTTGCCGGGAGGCACAGGCTGTAAACGGCGTTCTCAAAGAGCAGCGGGTCTGCGTGGTCGATGCCGCTGTGCTCGGCGCCGGCCATGGGGTGGCCGCCCAGGAATGTAGCATGGTCGGGAAGAACGTCCGTGGCCTGCTCGAGGACGGGCTCCTTTACGGAGGCGACATCGGTCACGAAACAGCCGTCCGGAAGCGCGTCGGCGATGGTGTCGAGCAGCCGAACGGTCGTGGCGAGGGGCGTCGCGAGCACGACGAGGTCCGCGCCCTGCACGGCGGACACAGGGTCGGCCGCTTTCTTGTCGATGGCCCCACGCTCCTCGGCCCGCTCCAGGACCTCCGGCCGGTCGTGTCCGATGATCGTGAGCTCCGGCTGTCGCTGAGCCCAGGCAAGCCCGAGCGAGCCGCCGATGAGACCCGTTCCGATGATGGTAAGGCGTTTGATCATGCGCGGTGGGGACAAAAGCGAAAAGAGAAAACATTTCTGTTGGACCGCCTGCAGGGGGCCAGCCCGGGAAGTGAATGCACGCTGGGGCCACAGCGGATGTTCGGCGGGGAGGAAGGAAGGGGGACGAAATACAGGTTACCAGCCGCCCGATGAGAAGAGCCCCCTGCGGTGGAGGCAACCCACGAAAAACAGGCGAAGGAAGCGCTTTTTGTCTCTAAAAAACGCCACAAAGAGGGTCCGGTGGCGTACGTTTGATCCCTCGTCATCTGGCGGGAACGCCCCAAGTCCTCTCAGTGGACTTGGGGACAGATTTTACGCACCCAGCGACTAAGCTGCCACCCCATTTTATGATCAAGAAAGTAGACAAGCAGTCCAGCGATCGCGTCAAGGTCACGTTTGTCCTTCCGGAAGACCATCCGTACGGAGACGAAGTCTCGGTCGTGGGAGACTTCAACGACTGGACGCCGGGCGAGCACCGCTTTGTTCGCCGCAGCAACCAAACCTACAGTACGAATGTTCTGCTCCCCGAAAATGGGCACTACGCCTTTCGCTACTACAGCGAGGAGAGCGGGTGGATCAATGAGGAGGAGGCCGATCACTTCGAGGCCAGTGGCTTTGGGACGACAAACTGCGTGGTGGCCACGTAGTCCTCATCGTGTCTCGGCATAGGCGGCTCCTCCCTCGCAGAGGCCTCACTGTCGGAGGGCGGAGGCGATGTCTTTCGCCGTCACGGAGGGATTAAATGAGTCCTCACGCAGATTTTTCAGTACGACACAGGTGCCGCGCGGGGAGACAACAAACCGCTTGGGCTCGTCGCCGGCGTCTGGAAACGTGACCTCGATCGAGCGGTCCTCCTCGGCGGCCTGCTCACGCAGGTCCGCGACCTGATCGGCGTCGGGCGGAGCGTCGAGGGAAGGGGCGGAGTCGGTCATACGAGAGAGAAGAACGGTTTGCAAGAATGGAAGTGGCAAGAATCGTGAGCCCCACGCGAACGCCTCCCCCCCGGAAAAAGGCGCTCATGAGACGGAATTGAGCCCTCCTTATTCGGTCTCGGCGGGACGCCGGAGGCTCGTCACGAAGACAAATCCGTCGGGATTTCGAACGGCCATCCGGAATGCATCTCCGGGCTCAACCCGCTGGTACACCTCCATGAAGGCATCCATGTCCGAAATTTGCTCGCCGGCCATCTTAAAGATGATCTGACGCGGCTGGAGGCCCGAGTCTCGAATCATCCGGCTGGACTGGTCCACGCCCGTGATGACAACCCCCCGGGCCTCATCGAGCCCGAGGCGCCGGGCAATCTCGGGCGTGACGTCCTCGAGCTGTAGGCCCAACTCCTCCTGAAGGGCCTCGGCGGAAGAAGCCCCCCCCTCACCGCCGCTATTGCCCTCGGACGACGCCGTCATGCTCTCGCCACGGGCCCCCAGGGTAACCGTGAGAGTGCGTGCCTCTCCGTCGCGGTTAATCTGGAGGGCCGCCTCCTCCCCGGGCCGCATGCTGGCAATCTGGTTGCCCAGCTGGAGGTAGTTTTCCAGCGGGTTTCCGTTGATGCCCGTAATGATATCGCCGGCCTCAAGCCCGGCTTCGGCCGCAGGGGCGTCCTCTTCCACCTGCGAGACGATCGCCGAGCCCTTCGGTAGGTTTTCGTTTTCGACGAGCGTCTCTGGGGCCTTGCGGTAGCGAACCCCGAGGTAGGCCCGCCGCACGCTCCCTTCTTCAATAATCTGGGTGGCAATGCGCTCGACAGTGTTGGACGGAACGGCGAATCCGATGCCCTGATTGCCGCCGGACCGGGACACGATGGCCGTATTGATGCCGACGAGTTGTCCCTGCAAGTTGACGAGAGGACCGCCGGAGTTCCCAGGGTTGATGGCTGCGTCGGTTTGGATGAAGTTCTGCACCCCGCTGCCCTGGTTGGAGCCCCGGCCCCGCTGCGGGCTTGCCTGGAGACGCCCGAGGGCACTGATGATGCCGGCCGTAACGCTGTTGTTCAGCTGCGGATCGAGCGGCGAGCCGAATGCCATCACCCATTGCCCAACGCTAAGCTGCTCCGAGCTGCCGAAGCTAATGGCCGTCAGGTCGGAGGCGTCCACCTTCAGCACGGCCAGGTCCTTGTACTGGTCGGTCCCTACGACTTCCGCCTCGTACTGCTCCCCGTCCAGCGTCTGGACGCTCAGCTGCTCGGCGTCCTGAATCACGTGGTTGTTGGTCACGATGTGCCCGTCGGAGCGCACGACGACCCCGGAGCCAAGCCCCTGCCGGACCTCGGGCTCCGATGGTCCGCGCTGGCCAAAGAACTGCTCGAACGGGGTGCCCTCGAACGGGCTGCGCCGTCGGCGGTCCACCACCTTTGCGGCCCGAATCTGGACGACGGCCGGGTTGACGGATGCGGCGACCTCCGAGAAGGCCGTCTCGAATCCATTGGGCGTGGAAGGAGCAGCCTGCTCAACCTGTGTCGATCCATCGAGGTTGGCGGCTTGGCTGGACGTGCCGACGGCGTCGCCCACCCCGAACAGGTTGGCGCCCGCGGTGGCGAAGAGGATGCCGGCCAGGAACGCACCCCCAACAACAACGGCGAGGGAGACTTTGCCTTGCGTGCTCATTAAACGTGCGGAAGGTCGTAGGGAAAGAACGTGATGAAGAAGAGGCTCTCTTCGGGCTACACGAAGGGTCGTGCCCGCACCTCCTACGTTTCACAAACGAACGCCCCCCGGATGTTCGTACCGCCTTTCGTGTAGGACGTGTAACAACGCGGACCGTCGGGGAAAGTGCCATCGGAAGGCGGGGGAGGATGGCTCGGGGCGCTACTTGTCTCCGGGCACGCCCGGCTCTGTCATGCGCCGGATGTCCAGGTATTCATCAAGTTCGTCCTCGTCGAGCAGTCCCATCCGCTTTACGACTGTCCGGACGCTCTCGCGGTTCTTGGCGGCCGTCTTCGCCACCTCGCTGGCCTTGTCGTAGCCGATGGCCGTGTTGAGAGCAGTCGCCACGGAGGGATTCAGCTCCAAAAGCTCGCGGCAGCGCTCGCGGTCCGCCTCAATGCCTTCAACGCACTTGGTGCGAAAGGCGTCCACGCTGTTGGCAAGCAGATCGATGCTCTGTAGCATCGCGTGGGCCATCACCGGCATCATCACGTTGAGCTCAAAGTTGCCGTGGGTGTTGGCGACCGTGAGGGTGTGGTGATTGCCCGTGACCTGCGTGGCCACCATCATGACCTGTTCGCTCTGGACGGGGTTTACCTTGCCGGGCATGATGGAGGAGCCGGGCTGGATGACCGGAAGCTCGATCTCGCCGATGCCGCTCGTGGGGCCGCTGGAGAGGAGGCGCAGGTCGTTCGCAATCTTGAGCAAGGCCGTGGCGAGGGTGTTCAGCGCCCCGTGGGCGTCCACGTACAGTTCCTTGCCGGCCTGCTGGGCGAAGTGGTTGCCCGTCTTGTAAAACGAGAGGTTCGTGGCGTCGGTGAGGTGCCGGAGGGCCGTCTCAGGGAAGTTCTCCGGACAGTTGAGCCCCGTGCCGGTGGCCGTGCCCCCGAGGGTGACCTCCGAGAGGCGGTTCGAGGCCAGTTCGATCTGCTGGATTGCGTGTTCGAGCTGGGCCGCGTACCCGCCAAACTCCTGGCCCAGTCGCACCGGCGTGGCGTCCATCAGATGGGTCCGGCCGCTTTTGAGCACGTCGTCGAAGGCGTCCGCCTTTTCCTCAAACGCGGTCTGAAGGGCCTCCAGGGCCGGCAGGAGATCGTGCTCGAGGCCCATTCGGGCGGCGACGTGCAGGGTGGTTGGAATGGTGTCGTTCGACGACTGCGACATGTTGACGTCGTCGTTCGGGTGGACGGCCTTGCTGCCGCGGTCGGCCCCGAGGAGGACGGACGCCCGGTTGGCGATCACCTCGTTGGCGTTCATGTTCGTGGAGGTGCCACTGCCGGTCTGGAAAATATCGAGCACGAATTCCTCGTCGTGCGTGCCATCGATGACTTCCTCGGCGGCCTCGACGATCGCCCCGGCGGTCTCGTCCCCGAGGAGGTTGAGCTCCTGATTCGCCCGGGCGGCCGCCCGCTTCACGTGGCCCAGGGCCTCGATGAAGCGGCGGGAGAACCGAAGATCGCTGACCGGAAAGTTTTCTTTGGCCCGCTGGGTCTGCGCACCATACAGTGCGTCCACTGGGACCCGTACATCGCCGAGGGAGTCGCTTTCGGTTCGGTAGTCGGAACTCATTGCTTCGGGCAGGGGACTAGCGAGAAGAGAACGAGGACAGAATACAACCTCGTAACCGAGAGAGGAAGGGTCAACAAAGAGCGTCCGTTCTACTCCTTTGCCGAAGAGACTCTCACGGAATTGAATATTGACTGTGAGCCCACGGTGGACAGCCCTGATAAGCGCATATTTTTCAAGCGAGCGGACCGATTTTCAGTCTGAGGGCCGGCATGTTTTTCTGGAGACAGGTCCGAACCGCACCGCTGCCCCGGGGCGCGGCAATGTCGCTGTCGTCTCCTTCACCCCCAAGCCTTCCAGTGCCGATGCACTGCGTGGGAGGAAGTCATCCTCCACCGGTAGTAGGAGGTGGATCTTCTTTTGGGCGTTCCGGTGATTGGGACACCGACTGGCATGAACATTCTCCGGTTGCAGCAAAGAAGGATTCGTATGCTTGACGAACCTCGGACAGGACCTCTTTCACCAGGTCCGTACTTCAGTTCATCCTTGTGGCTCCGTGCGCAAATAGATTGGCAGGCGGTGGCATGGCAGCTATAGCGCCTTTGCACTCACGTCGTACTTTTTGAGCGTGGACTTCGTCAGGTTCTTCATTCTTCCCACCGCGCCGATTGCTTTTTCTCGTTCGAAGTCGGACAGTTCGTCCCAGTCCTCGTACGTGTTCTTGATTGCCTGTACGCCCGCGATGAGGACGTTCGTGTCCTTTCGGATCTCCTCTTTGTCCGTCTCCTGACCAATGAGCTCGAACTGCTTTTGAATGGATTCAAAGTCTGGGTGTCTGTCTCCATACGTTTCTTCAATGAGGTCCAAGAGGTCTTGACGTGTCGGGGACATAGACATAGTTCGGGTCGAACCTTAACGTGCTAGTAGTTGACGTGGGGGTCAAGCCAGGTTGCGCGAGGCTACCTCATCGGACAATGCCCAACCGTCTTGGGCCCGTGCGGGGACGTCCGGGCCAGTCGTCACGCCCGAATGATCTGCGCGAGA
Organism: Salinibacter sp.; assembly: GCF_036626415.1. Classification (GTDB taxonomy): domain Bacteria; phylum Bacteroidota; class Rhodothermia; order Rhodothermales; family Salinibacteraceae; genus Salinibacter. Next base: position 9,671 of record NZ_JAZKRW010000005.1, on the reverse strand, counting down.
GCGAAAGGAAAGCAGGTACCTGAGCAGCAGAAGCCAACAGCCTGTACGAGGGCGACTCTCTCGTCGTGCCAAGCCTGTCCCGCTCAGGGTAGCTCCGACGGTCAGTGAGGGTTCATCATTCACTTCGGTGTGCTCCATCTCACGTCTGGTGCAGCGGAGCGCGTTTCCAGAGTTGAGATTAGGGTTGCTGGGGACGCTGAGCAGAAAGGGATTCAAACATCAAGTTGAGCAAAAACTACTCCGAGTAGATCGCGGAGGGAAGAGAGATCCCATCCGGAATGCTCAGAGACGACGGGCTTCTCTTCTAGAGGGGGCCGTTTCGGCGCAAGAAAGACATGATCACTAAAGACGTGCTGTCATCGGCGTCAACCGTTGTGTCTGGAGATCCTTTTTCTTGTATGTCCGTTTCAAAAAGTAAGTGTGTTGGATAGTTGTGTTATGGTGACGGGCCTCGAGACGGTGGGACCGGTCCTCATTTTGGGAGAAGGGGCCATCGGAACCGAGGGAAAGTGCTTCCGGCGCGAAGTTTGTCCATTGAACCACATACATTCGGGTGTTTTCTGCTCACTGGTTACTCTTCTTTAGCAATGGGACTTGCTCAGACACTCTCAACACTTAGGGACCGCGCTGAAGATCAAGGTCCGGCCCTGAACACTAAGGAAAAAACCAAGAATGCTCTCCTGCTTCCGTTCTTCCAGATGCTCGGGTACGATCCCTTCGACGTTCGAGAGGTCGAGCCCGGCCCGACCGTTGAACTGGGCGACGGCAGCTCAGAAGCGGTGGACTACGCTGTGAACATCGATGGGGCGCCGGCCATGCTTTTTCAGTGTGAAGACGCGACTGTCGGCCGGGAGGCCCTCAAAGACGCGCCGCTGCTTCGGCGTCTCGAGACCCTGGAGGCAACTGTCGTTGGGCTCACCAATGGCCTCAGCTACTGGTTCTACACGAAGGTTGCAGCGATGGGGGGGACGAACCTACTCCCTTTTCTCAAGCTGGACCTTTTCGGGTACGAGTCCCAGCAGGTCACTGACTTGAGGCGGCTCACCAAGTCCAACTTCGACACCGAGGAGATTCTGTCCCTCGCCTTCGAGCGCCAGCACACCCACTTGTTGCAGAACTACTTCGCCGAACAGAAAGAAAACCCCGACGAGCACCTCGTACGATTCTTGGCGGCCCAGATTCACGAGGGCGGCGTGTCGGACGATGTCCTCGGACGACTCCAGCCGGTCGTACAGACGTTCCTGGAAGACGTGAAGGTCGACCGTGAAACGTCCCTTCCGGATCAGAACGTGAGTGAACCCTCTTCTTCGTTAAACGAAGCAGATCTTGAGAGCGAGGAGGTGTCCACTGACGGAAATAATCAGACGCAGGCGAGCGACCAGTCTGCGAGCGCCGTGGGTCCGGCAGAATCAAATGACTCTTCCACGCAGAATCGTTCGGACCAGGAGAGCGTCGATGAAGAGGACTCGTCGGAAGAATCGCCAGAAAATGAGGATCTTCAGCAAGAGACCAACATCGGCAAAGAGCTCGCCCGCAAGGTGATCGGGGAGTAATGGTGAGCCGGACCGCTCAGGGACGAGTCACTGATCCTGGCGGGGCAGGAGAAGGAGAGATTGACGGCCGGAAGTGGCATTGAGAAGGTCTTCAGGCGGGGATTGTGCCAGTGCTGCCACGGAGACCTTCCCTGCGTGCGGCTATACCATAGACACAGAAATCCCGCAATTCCCCGAGAAGCAGGAAATTGCGGGAAGACGTGGTCAGGGGCGGATTCGAACCGCCGACACACGGCTTTTCAGGCCGTTGCTCTACCACCTGAGCTACCTGACCCAGAACGCACATGAACCTACCGGTTCCGCCCATGTCTGTCAATGATGGCGCCCCTCGTTTCATCCCCCATTCAACGGGGGCCGACCGTGATCCCCTGATGGGCCCTCGTTCCTATATTTAGGTTCTCGCGAACGGCCCACGCCCCACATCAGTTTCGACCGAAGCGTGTGGAAAAAGTGTTGGCCGGGAAGCTTCACGAGGTTGACCGTGTGGGTGGCCCGCTCCACGCTGAACTCCAGGTTGTGCTCGTCGAACATCGTGCTCTGCCCGTCCGCCGCGAAGACGTAGGGCTGGTCGTTTTCGCGAACCTGGCACGTGATGCGGGCGTCGGCCGGCAGGACGATCGGGCGCACCGTCAGGGTATGCGGGGCGATGGGCGTCAAAATAATCGCGTCCACCCCGGGCGCAATGATGGGCCCGCCGGTGGAGAGGGAATAGGCGGTGGAGCCCGTCGGGGTGCTGATGATGAGGCCGTCGGCCCAGTAGGTGTTCAACGGGGTCTCGTCCACGGCGACCTCAATCTCGATGAGGCCGGCCGCGCCGCTGCGGTCGAGCACAAACTCGTTGAGGGCCCATTCTGTATCGAGCCCCGATCCGGATTCCAGGTCTGCCTGCAGAACCAGCCGTTCCTCAAGTCGATAGTCCCCCGCTTCGAGGGCGTCGATTGCGCTGTGAATCTGTCCGATCTCGATGTCGGCGAGGAACCCCAGGCGGCCGACGTTGACCCCCAAGAGCGGCGTGTCGTTGGGGCCGGTGCGGTGGGCGGTGCGCAGAAGGGTCCCGTCCCCGCCAAAGGAGAGCACGATGTCCCCGGCCTCGGCCACGTCGTCGACGGCGTGATCGTCGCAGACGTCTGGGCCGAAGAGGCCGTGTTCTTCGAGGCCGTCGGCGATGGGTTTGTGGATCCGGAAGGGCAGTCCGTCGTCCAGGAGGCGATCGATAAGGGTGGCCAACGGGTCCCAGAGGGCGTCTTTGGTGGGGTTGCCGGTGATGCCGTAGACCATGTAGGGGGCGCTCAGAGCATTGGGGAAAAGGCCGGCCGCGGCCGTGTGCGACAGTCGCCTCAAAGCCCGGGGGCGAAAGAACGTTCCAAGGAAGGACCGTACATGAGTCCACAAAATTTTTGTTGCCAAACATTGTGTTCGCCGCGAGGTCGCCGTACAGTGGGACTTACCCTCGGAGTGCGGTATGGGCTCACCTACACGTCGATCACCGTGGAGGGAGTCGTCACGGGGCGAAAGGGGACGGATGTTGACGGGGGACCGTCGGAGCCGTCGGGGGAGTCCGGCGGGGCTCCCTCTGGCCGCGGTCCGCGACCTACGGCCGCACCAGGTGGACGGAGCAAGGGGCGAAGACGGCCACCTGGTGGCTCACCGTGCCGACGGGGCTGTCCGGGTCGTCCCGGTCGACGCGGTGAGAGCGCATCACGAGAAGGTCTGCGTCCTGCTCTTCGGCTACGCGGGTGATCTCAGGGCCCCGTTCCCCGTAGGTGATCAGGGATTCGACGTCGAACCCGTCGTCGGCCAGGTCGCTTGTCCAGGCGTTGAGGGTCTCCTCGGCGTCCTCCCGGAGCTCGTCGTAGAAGTCGTCCATCTCGCCGGGCTCTTCGTCCTGGAGCGTTTCGATGGCGTGGTGAAGCACCAGGCGGGTCTGGTCCGGGGCCGCGAGGGCCCGGGCCGTGTCCAGGACGTGTTCGTTGGTGCTGGAAAGGTCGACCGGGATCAGAAGCACGTCGTACATGTGACAAGGAGGGTAGCGGAGAAGAAGGGCGGAACGGGGGCCGTGATCGGCGGTCCCCGCTTCAGGCGTTGGATCTCGGCTCTGTATTGTACCATTTAAGCACCGAAGAGAAAAGCCGCGACACGAGCTCTTGACCGCCGACATGGCACATTCCGATCTCGAATCGTTGCGACGGTCCCTGGCGCGTCGTCTCCAAGAGAAGGCGGAGCTGGAGCGGAAGGTCCGCGCGGCCCACTCGCGATTTGAGGAGGAAGTAGCGCCGCTGCAGGAAGAGGTCCTTCGGCTTCAGATGGAGCGCCTGAAGGAGGCGGCCCAGGCACGCATGCGGAATGCACGCCTCCGCAACGCCTACCACGATGCCCAGGAGGCCTACGACGCGTTCCGATCTCAGGGCACACCGAATGCCCCCAGCACGGCCGAATCCGACTCGGACCTGAAGGCGACCTACCGACGGGCCACGAAGCGCTGTCACCCGGACGCCGTGCCCGACTCCTACCGGGCCGAGGCGGCCGGCACCTTTCGGGCCCTCGAGTCGGCGTTCGAGTCCGACCATCCGGACGCGGTGCGCGCCATCGCGGATGCTCTGGAGACGTGGGGCTTCCCGCGGCCCCCCACAGCCCCGCCGGAGTCGTCGCCGGCCGCCGCGGAGGAGGCCCTCGAGCGGGCCGTATCGGAGCTCGGGGCCTCCGTGGAACGCCTCCGCGCGTCGGCGGTCCACGACGTCCTGACCGCCTCCGGCGATGTTGACCTGACGTCGGCCGTTGGGGCCCGCAAGCGGGCACTGTGGGACCGCCTGCAGGAGCTTAAGCGCCGGCAACCGCCCCACGTCTAAAAAGCCGTGGAGGATCGGTGCGGGGCCGGGCCGCCCCATTGTGATTTGGGGGATGGACGACTACGTTGTACCGGCGTTGCCCCGTTGGCCTCCTGAACCGGCCGGCCCCCTCGCCTCGAAACGGGCCACCCTGGATCGTCGAGGCGCGTAGCGGGGCCCCACTCTCAAGTTCGACGCGTCGACCCTACCGCACCTCCATGGCTCAGTCCAGCACCCAGCAGCGCGGGCGCACGCCCCTGATGCGGCAGTACTATAAGATCAAGGAGCGCCACCCGAAGGCGATCCTGCTGTTTCGCATGGGCGACTTCTACGAGTCGTTCGACGACGACGCGAAGACGGTGAGCCGGCTGCTCGGGATCACGCTCACCGAACGCAACAACGGCGACGCCGACGACGTGCCGATGGCGGGGTTCCCGCACCACGCCCTCGACAGCCACCTGCCCAAGCTCATCCGGTCCGGCCTCCGCGTGGCCATCTGCGAGCAAGTGGAGGACGCCGACGACTCGAGCGGAAAGGTGGTGGACCGGGACGTGGTGGAGGTCGTGACGCCGGGCGTGTCGTTCCACGACCAACTGCTGAGCCCGAAGCAGTCGAACTTCCTGGCGGCCCTCCACTTCGGCACCGGCCGCGACAAGGACCGCATCGGGTTTGCCTTCATCGACGCGACCACCGGCGAGTTCAGCGTCACCGAGGCCGGCCTCGACCAGCTCCAGGACCTCATCCAGACCGTGGCCCCCTCGGAGGTGATCGTGGACAAGCGCAAGGAAGAGCGTCTCCAGCAGCGCCTCCGCGAGGTGCCGTTTACCGTCACCGAGCAGGAGGACTGGGTCTTCAAGTACGACTTCGCCTACCAGACCCTCCTGGAGCACTTCGGGACCCACTCGCTGAAGGGGTTCGGGGTCGACGACCTGGACCTGGGCGTGGTGGCGTCGGGCGCGGCGCTTCACTACCTGGGCGAGACGCAGAAGGGCACGCTGCCCCACGTCCGCAAGATCAAGCGCTACTCGAAGGACGAGCACATCGCGCTCGACCCGGAGACGAAGCGCAACCTGGAGCTCGTCCAGTCCATCCAGGACGACGGGCACGAAGGGACGCTCGTGAGTATCCTCGACGAGACGGAGACGCCGATGGGGGGACGCCGCCTCCGGGCCTGGCTGGTGCGCCCCCTCCGCGACGTGGGCCGCATCCGGCACCGCCTCGACGCCGTCGACGCCTTCGTCGACGCCCGCTCCCTGCGCGAAGAGGTGCGCGAGGAGCTGAACCAGATGGGCGACCTGGAGCGGCTGGCGGGCAAGGTGGCCACGGGCCGCGCCGCCCCCGGCGACCTCATCGCGATCAAGCACACGCTCCGCCGCCTCCCGAACGTGCTGGGGCTGCTCGGGGACGCCGACTCGGACGCCCTGGGCGCCATCGAGGACGACCTACGGCCTTGTCCCGACATGGTCGATCAGATCCAGAATGCCCTCGTGGACGACCCGCCCGCGAAGATCAGTGAGGGCGGCCTGATACGGGACGGCTACTCCGAGGAGCTCGACGAGCTGCGGACCATCGCGCAGGAGGGGAAGGACTGGGTGGCCAACCTGGAGAAAGAAGAGAGCGAGCGCACCGACATTCCGTCCCTCAAGGTCGGCTTCAACAAGGTGTTCGGGTACTACATCGAGGTGACCAACACCCACGCCGACAAGGTGCCCGAGGACTACATCCGCAAGCAGACGCTCGTGGACTCGGAGCGGTACGTGACGCCGGAGCTGAAGGAGATGGAGGAGAAGATCCTGACGGCGGAGGAGAAGATCGAGACCCTCGAGCAGGAGCTGTTCAACGAGCTCCGCGACCAAATCGCCCAGCAAACGGGACTCCTGCAGGAGAACGCGGAACTCCTGGCGCACCTCGACTGCTTCGCGGGGCTGGCCGAGGTGGCCGAGCAGCACGATTATACGCGGCCGTCGGTGGACGACGGGCTCACCATCGACATCGAGGAGGGCCGGCACCCGGTGGTGGAGCAGACGCTCCCGCCCGGCGACCCCTTCATCCCCAACGACATGTCCCTCGACCCGGACGACGAGCAGGTGCTCATCATCACCGGGCCCAACATGGCCGGGAAGAGCGTCGCCCTGCGGCAGGTGGGCCTCATCGTGCTGCTCGCGCAGGTCGGTTCGTTCGTGCCCGCCGAGGCGGCCCAGATCGGGGTGGTGGACCGCATCTTTACCCGCGTCGGGGCCTCCGACAACCTCGCGGCGGGGGAGAGCACGTTCCTCGTCGAGATGAACGAGGCGGCCAACATCCTCAACAACGCCACGGCCCGGTCCCTCATTCTGTTCGACGAGGTGGGGCGCGGGACGTCCACGTTCGACGGCCTCTCCATCGCGTGGGCCATCGTGGAGTACCTGCACGAACGGCCCGAGGTGGCGGCGCGGACCCTCTTCGCCACCCACTACCACGAGCTCAACGCCATGGCCGACCGCCTGGAGCGGGTGCACAACTACCGCATCCAGGTGAGCGAGCATGAGGGCGAGATCGTCTTCCTCCGCAAGCTCATTCCGGGGGGCGCGGACCACTCCTACGGCATCGAGGTGGCCAAGATGGCCGGCCTGCCGGACGGGGTGATCGCCCGGGCCCGGGAGGTCCTCCAGAACCTGGAGAGCCAGCACCTGGAGGTGGGGGGCGATGGTGAGATGAGCGACGGCGCCGACCCGTCCCAACAGCGGTCGGGGGACGGCATGCGGGCGAAGAAGGGGGACGCCGAGGCGGTGCCCGACCTGGAGGACAGTCAGGCCAACCAGATGCACCTCTTTGGGCAGCCCGACCCGGCCGCGGAGGAGATCAAGGAGATGCTCGGCGAGATTGACCCGAACCGCATTACCCCGGTCGAGGCGCTCATGAAGCTGGCGGAGATGAAGGAGAAGCTGGCGGACTGACGAGGCCGCAACAGACGGCCCCCGGACGGGTTCAACGGACCCGAAGGACACACACGTCCGGTCCGTTGCATCCGGCCTCGTGGCGCCATGAGCACGTACCACGACATTTTGGGCATCAATCCGGGGGCGTCCCAGGAAGAAATCAAGCACGCGTTCCGCCGGCGCGCGCTGGAGTGTCACCCCGACCAGGCCGACGAGGGGGACAAGGAGGCGGCCCAGCGCGAGTTCCTGCGGGTGCGGGAAGCCTTCGAGAACCTGAGCGAGTCGGAGGCCGGGCGCTGGTCGCGGGGGAACCGCAACGGCGACACGTCGGACGCGGAGGAGGGGAGCGGACGGGGCCGGCGCCGATCGTTCGCGGAGCAGTGGCGTAGCGCAGGGAAGGTGCGCGTGAGCAAAGACATTGTCGATCGCGTGCAGGGGCTGTCCAGGGAGTACCGGCTCATCCGCCAGAAGAACAGGATCACGATTCCGGTCTGTGCGGTCCTGACGGTCTCGCTTTTTCTCTACGACCCCCACACGATGCACGGGACGGGGCTCTATCTCTTCGACATGCTGCTCGTGGGGCTCATCGGGAGTGCCTGCGGGTTTGCCGTGGGCAGCACGTGGGCGTACCTGGAAATCTTCCTGGTCGGTGGCGAGGGGGCGTGAGCGGGTGGGGGCGGTCCGGTGTCAGTTTCCCTTCATCCTCAGTCCCCACATGGTCCGTTGCTGTACGTCCTCGCTCCTGGTCCTGCTCGTGCTCTCGTGGGCGTTCGCGGGGTGCTCGTCTACGCCGGCACAGGACTCGGGCGGGCCGCTGCCCCCCGAGCAGGCGGCCTACGACGTACTTCACTACGACCTGGACGTGACGGTGACCCCGGCCCGTGAGCGCATCGAGGGGGAGGTCGCGGTCCGGGCGGCGGTCGAGGACACGCTCGGGGTTCTGGTGCTCAACCTCGACCGTCGACTGTCCGTGCGGCAGGCCTGGGAGGGGGGAGAAGACGGGGCGGTACGGCGTCTCGTGGAGCGCAGGAACGGGCAGAATGAGCTCTGGATCGACCTGGGGCGGTCGTACGTGCCCGGCGACACCCTCCGCGCGAGGGTGGCGTACGCCGGAAGCCCCCGCGTTGCCCCGAACCCGCCCTGGGACGGCGGCCTGACGTGGGACGAGACCCCGACGGGCGCGCCCTGGGTTGCGACGTCGTGCCAGACGGAAGGGGCCGACCTCTGGTGGCCGGTCAAGGACCATCCGTCCGACGAGCCGGACTCGATGGACCTGGCGTTCACGGTGCCCGACTCGCTCGTCGCCGCCTCCAATGGCCGTCTGCGTTCGGTGGAGCGGGCGTCGGACTCGACGAAGACCTACCGGTGGCACGTGTCGACCCCGATCAACACGTACAACGTTGCCCTCAACGCCGCGCCGTACGTGTCCCTCGACACCACCTACACCAGCACCAGCGGCGACGCCGTGCCGGTCTCGGCCTACGTGCTGCCGTCGGACTCGGCCCGGGCCGCCCGGGCCCTGCCGGCATTCCTCGATCAGGTGCGCTTCCTGGAGGACACGCTCGGGCCCTATCCCCCACGGGCGGACAAATACGGGCTTGCCCAGTCGCCCTTCCTGGGCATGGAGCACCAGTCCCTGATCGCCTACGGACACGACTTTACGCCCGGGGGCCTCGGGCACGGCGCCCCCTTCGACGCGCTCCACTTCCACGAGCTGGCCCACGAGTGGTACGGCAACCTCGTGACGGTGCGGGACTGGAAGGACTTCTGGCTCCACGAGGGACCAGCCACGTACCTCGAAGCCCTGTACGCGGAAGAGCGTCAAGGGGACAGCGCCTACCACGGGCGCATCGACCGCTTCCGGCAGGCGATGACCGGGGGGGCGCCAATTGCGCGTCGCGGGCCCACCACGGCGGGGGAGATCTACCACGGCGACGTGTACTACCGCGGGGCCCTCATCCTCCACACGCTTCGGCACGTCATTGGGGAGGAGGCCCTGCGCACCCTCCTGCGCCGATTTGCGTATCCGGACGGCCCCGTACGGGACGGAGAAACGCCCTTTCGCCACGTCACGACCGGCGAGTTCATGCGTCTGGCCGAGTCGGTCTCGGGCCGATCCCTCGACGCGTTCTTCGAGGTGTATCTGTACCGGGACACACTGCCGGTTCTGGAGACGAGCCGGGCCGACGGACGCCTTCAACTGCGCTGGACACACACGGGAGAGGCGACGTTCGAGGTGCCCGTGCCGGTGCGCGTCGCGGATTCAACGCGACGGGTGTCCATGACCGGCGGGGAGGGGCGCCTTTCGGTCCCGGCGGACGCGGACGTGGAGGTGGACCCGGCGGGCTGGGTGCTCCGCCGACAGTAGCCGTCGA
>NZ_JAZKRW010000004.1:0-54501 GCF_036626415.1 Salinibacter sp. | reverse complement strand
CTTCGTCTCGGCGCCCAGGACCACCTCAACAAGCCGTTCAATCCGGAGGAGCTCCAGGAGCGACTGTCCTTGCTCCTGTAGGCAGGCCTTTCTTTCTGTAATCTGGCCCCTCCGTGGGCCACTGCTCCGGCGGCCCGGCCCTGACGACCGCGCCGGGGGACCCAGACCCGGAGACGACCGGGAGCAGTGCGTGCCCGCGGGTGATAATCAGTCCGGGTCAAGGTCCACAATTTTCTCGTCGAGCGCCGCCTGGGCTTCGCGGGCCGCCTCGGCGATGGCGTCGAGCCGGTCGGGAGAATAAGGCGGCTCGGTGGCGTCGAGCGTCTTCGCAAGCTGACCCAGGCGCTCGGCCCCCACCAACTGAGCGGCCGACTTCATGGAGTGAAACAGGTCGCCGAGGCGCTCATCGTCGCCGGTGTCGCGGGCCGCCGCCAAGTCGTCGACGAACGCATCGGCCTGGTTGTAGAACGTGGTCGCCACGTCCCAGGCCGCCTCGGCCCCGCCCATGTTTTCGCGGAGGAACGTGAGGTCGAGGGTAGACAGAGCGCCCGTCTCCGCCGCCGGGCGGCTCGCCGACGAGGAGGCGGCGGACGTGTCGGGCGAGGGGGCGGAGACGGTCTCGGTGTCGGACAGGTGTTCGGCAACGGCCTGGTACAGACGCTCGGACTTGAAGGGCTTGCTGACGAAAGCGTCCATCCCCGCCGCGAAAACCTTCTGTCGGTTCTCGCGGAGCATGGACGCGGTAAGCGCGATCACGGGCACGTCGCTACCCAGGTCCTGGCGCAGGCGGCGGGTGGCCTCCAGGCCGTCCATCCGGGGCATTTGCACGTCCATGAGCACCAGGTCGTACGTCGCCGTGTTCAGGCGCTCCAGGGCCGCCGCGCCATCGCCCACCACGTCGACCTCGGCGCCCCACCCCACCAGCAGGTCGCGCACCACCACCTGGTTCGTTTCGTTGTCCTCCACCACCAGGAGCCGCGCCCCGCTCAGTCGTTCCGCGGGAGGGTCCTGCGGGCGCGCCGCGGGCACAGCCGCCTCGGGGGACGGGGTGTCGGGGGACGGGGTGTCGGCGAGGTCCGGCCGGGCCCCGGAGATCGCTTCGCCATCCCACGTCGACTCGGCCCCGTCGGTGGCAAACGGAAGACGTACGGTAAAGACAGAGCCCTCCCCCAGGGTGCTCTCCAGGTCGATCGTCCCGCCCATCTGGTCGACCAGCGTCTGCACGATGGCCAGTCCCAGCCCCGTGCCCTCGCGCGTCTCTTTGCGCGTCTCTCCCGTATCGGCGTCGGCCTGATTGAAGTGGCCGAAGATGTGGTCCTGCTGCTCGGGCGGGATCCCAATGCCGGTGTCCTCCACCCGAAACGTGATCCAGGTCGACGCCTCAGGATCGTCCGCTGCGGCCGCCGGCGCGGTGCTGGTTTCGATATGAATGACCACGGACCCGTCGTCGGTAAACTTGAGGGCGTTGCTGCCCAGGTTGGTGAGGATTTGCCCCACCCGGGCGGCATCGCCCACGACCGAGGTGGGGAGCTGGGGATCGGCTTCAATCCGAAAGTCGAGGTTGCTCTCCTCCGCCTTGCTGCGCAGCATGTCCCGCACGTGGTGGGCCAGACGCACAGGATCGAAGGCCACCTGTTCGAGGTCCACCTCGCCCGCCTCCAGCTTCGCAAAGTCGAGCACCGTGTCGAGCAGGGTCAGCAGCGTGCTGCCCGAGAAGCGGATGCTCTGCAAGTACGAGCGCTGGTCTTCCGTCAGGTCGGTACGCGCCAGCAGCTGCGCCATGCCGAGGACGGCGTTGAGGGGCGTGCGCACCTCGTGGCTCATGGTGGCCAGGAAGCGTTCCTTGGCGGCCAGCGACGCCTCCGCCTGCTCTTTGGCGTCTCGCAGTTTCATCTCCGCCTGCTTGCGCTGCGTAATCTCCAGCCCGTAGCCCAGCACATTGATTACCGCTCCGTCCTGCACCACCGGCGTGACGAACCGAATGAAGTGCTGGGAATTCCCATTCTGGTCCTCGATCGTCTCCTCAAACTGCTCCATCTCGCGGGTGCGGGCCACGCGCCGGATGGTTTCCAGGCGTCTGCGGGCCACCTCCACGTTGTGCCCTCGCATCCGAGCGTACTCCACATCCGTCATCCCGAGGATGTCGCTGCGGCGCTCGGGGTCGCTTACGGCGCTGGGGGTGACGTACTCGTAGCGACCCTCCGGCCCGAAGATCGCCAGGTCGATCGGCATCGCGTTGAGAACCTGCTCGTAGAAGTCCTTCAGGTGCCGAAGCTCCTTCTCCGCCTCGCGCTGCTCGGTCACGTCGCGAAGCACGGTCTGCGCCGCGGCCTCCCCCTTGTACTCGACGGGCTGGGAATACGAGACGATGATGCGCTCCTCCCCGTCCAGGCGCCGAATGGTGTGCTCCAGCGGCTCCGTCGGCTCGCCGCGGTCGAGCTGCCGGCTGCGAGTACGGAGTTTTTCGAGAACATCCGGTTCGGTGACGAAGTCCGTCGAGGACCGGCCGATGACTTCCTCGGGCGCCTCGGCGCCGAAGATGCGGGCCCCGGCCGGGTTGATGTACCGGATGGTGCCGTCGACCGTGATTTGAATCGGGTCGCGGTTCGACTCCACGAGGCGGCGCCACCGCTCTTCGCTCCGACGGAGTTTTTCGCGCGCCTCCTCTCGGGCGGTGATGTCGTGGATGATAGAGAAGAGCAGCGAGGTGCCGTGCACCTCAATGGGCGTGGAGCGGACCTCCACCCTGCGCGTCTCGCCCGACTTCAGGCGGTGCGGGAAGACGAAGGTGTTTTGCTCGCCCCCCTCCGCGTCGGCGCGGCGGGCGGCCACCTCGTCGGCAGGCAGGTCGTTGATGTCCTGGATGTGGAGCTGCTCCCACTCCGTGTCGGTGTAGCCGTAGAACTCCGCTGCCGCCGCGTTGGCGTCGCGAATGGCCCCGCTCTCTGGGTCAATCAGGAGCATGGGGGCGCTGTGGCGCTCGAACATGGTCCGGAAGCGGGCCTCGCTCTTCTGAAGAGCCTCCTCGGCCTGTTTGCGCTCCGTAATGTCACGGGTAATGGCCTGTACCCCCGCAACGGCCCCGTCTTCTCGCACGAGCTGCACCTGCTGGCTGACCCAGAGTTCGTTCCCGTCCGCCGTCACGATGGGAAACTCCCGGCGCGTGTCCGAAATCTCTTCCTCGATCTGGTTCCGGTAGAAGCGCACCAGCCGCTCGCGATGGTCGGGGCGCACCAGGGTTGTAAAGTGTTGTCCTACCAGCTCGTCGTGCGTGTACCCCGTTACCTCTGCCGCTACCGGATTCACGTACGTGAAGCACCCGTCCCGGTCGCAGCGGTAGATGATATCACTGGCAGACTCGACGAGCCGACGGTAGGCGCGTTCGCGCTCTTGGAGACGGGCATCGAGCCGCCGCTGCTTGGTGACGTCTCGGTACTTCCAGAGGTGACCGGTCGTCTCGTCGCCAAAATCGACGGGCACGTAGTCGCGTTCCACAATGCGCCCATCGTCCATGTGGAGGGTTTCGGCGAGCACCGGCTCTCCGGCGTCCAGAATGACCTCTACCCGGTCGGTGAGGTCCGACGGGTCGGAAAAGAGATCCTTGGCGGTGTCGGCGGCCGCCGCACAGTCGGCACCGGAGAGCGCCTCCGGGGGTTGAGGAATCTCGAACAGGTCGCAACAGGCCTGATTGACCAGCAACAACTCACGCTCCTCATTTTCGAGCAGAACGGCGTCTTGCAGGTTCTGAACGAGGGCGGAGAGCTGGGAGCGGGACCGGCGAAGGGCCTCTTCGGTGCGGACGCGGCGCTCGACTTCCTCTTCGAGCTGCTGGTGCGAGCGCCCCCCGCGGAGGGCCTGTTCGAGCTTGACGAGGACGGGATCGAGCTGGCGCAGCTCACGGGGCGGGAAAGGGGCCTCGCGTCGCGAGTCGTGAAGCTCCAGGAAGCCGAGGTCGCCCAGGCGCAGGGCCGCGAGGGCGCCGCCGCGGGCAGCCCGCCCCGTCGCCAGAGAGTCGAACTCAGGGTCCGACGCGTGGCCGGAGACAGAGGCGTCGGCCCGTAGACGCTGTACGAGGACATGACCGGCGGGCAGAAATTCCGTCTCGACGTACGACGAGGGCGTGGCGTGGAGGAGATGGAGGCCGTTCTCCCCCTCGTTCCACCTCCAGACGGCCGCTCCCTCCAGGTCCTTCCGCGCGGCCAGCGTTCCGGCAAAGGCCGCCGCATTCTCAGCCGGCTCCAGCGTCGCTCCCACGGAGAGCGACAGCTCGTACAACAGGGAAAGCTGGTCGATAAGTTCGGACGAATCGGCCATGGCAGCATGCGCTGGAGTGCGTTCGAATTCCGAGCTCTGAGAACGGCCTGTGCTGTTGTGTAAGGCCTGTGCGCACCGCCGGAAGACTGCTTCCTCCGGGAGAAAACCCCACCTCCGTCGCCCCAAACTCGATTTGGAGCCCATCTGACGATGGTGGAAGCCTCCCCGTCCGGTCCCGGCAGGGCCCCTCCACAGCTCCTCCGCGTCCTGCTCGCCTCAACGCCTGTGCACCTGCACCCTCACCGTTCCCTTACGAGGACGTTGAGAACGACGAGGACATTCAGAACGAGGCCCGGACGGTCGTCTTGTTGAGCCATTCGAGGTGCCCGGTTCCATCGGAAGCAATTTCCCCGATGCTCAGTACGCCGTACGGGGTTGGGTCGTTGCGACGTCCGCCCGCCGCGATGGCCTCCAGCTCTTCGTCCATGCGGTCATCTAAATAGAACTGGCGGGAGACGCAGTCGGCCACGAACACCGTGTCCGGGGTCGACTCGGAGGGCTCTCCCTCGGCGCCGACCTGCCCGGCGGCATCAATGAGGGCGTCGGCGCTGCCCTCAAGCACATGCAGGACAGTGTTCTCCGGAACCGGCCCGGCGCAGCGAATGCTACCGTCGTCGGCGTGGGCGACGGGATCGCGGACAATGTCCTCGCGGCCCTCGCGGAGGATGCCGAACGGGTGCCGGGCGGCCATTTCGGCGAACGCGTCCGGCGCCATCGGCGCGCCCTGGTGCGCCTCCACGGACCGGGCATAGACCTCAGCCGCCGGCTCCCAGTTAAGGTGTTCGATGACGGCACCATCGGTCCGCGTGGCAACGAGTGAGGTCCCGGTTCGCGTCCAGCCGTGCCGCACGCCAAGGTCTACCTGTCCGGCCAGGGGAATGACCACGGCGGCATCCTGCCAACGCCTCTCGTTCGCGATCAGACACGGCCCCTGTGTCATGGACCGGCGGCCCGCGCCTCCTCCCACACAGATGCGCTCCGTTCCACACCGGTCTCGAAGCCACGAAAGTGCTTTTCCAACGTGCTCGGAGAGCCCGTCCACCAATACCAGGAACGAGGATTTGGAGAGGGCCGTCTCCCCCTCGGTCGGATCGGGGACGGGACCGGTGAGGTCGAGCACCTGCGGCCTTCCCTGAACCGGGACCGAGAACACCACGGCGCCCTTGCGGTGCCAGCGGGCACCGTCGACGACCCCGGGAAACAGGCCGGCGACCACCGGACACTCCGTTTCGGCCCCGAGACGCTCCCACTGCGAGAATGCATCTTTGTGTGCGTCCCCCAGAAACACCACTGCCACTTCGTCGGGGGCTGTCGTCTTGCGGAGGTGAGAAGCCAGTGCGGCCGGCGACGGATCGGGGACGTACATCAGAGGCGACTCGTCTGCAGACGGGAAGGCGGGCGCCATACGCAACGCCAGAATGGGAGACGTCTAGCGCTTCCGAAAATAGGAAAGCAGGTTCCCCCTTCCCTACTCTCTTCGACAAAGCCCGATTTTCATTCGATTAAGACGGGAACTCGCTCGACGAATCGCCTTGGTGCTGTAGAGGTGCGAGTGTTCAGGAGCTCCCTCGGTTCCGACCTCGGCTCGTGTTCGATCCGACACGGGGACGTCAAAAACGGCATTACAGCCACACCAAAGCAATGATCGTGACCGAGGTTGTCATCACCAGGAGCGTGACCGGCCAGCCTACGCGGGCGTAGTCGCTGAACCGGTACCCGCCTGGCGACATCACCATCAGGTTGGTCTGGTACCCAATGGGGGTCAGGAAGCTTGCGGAGGCGGCCACCGCCACGATGAGGCCAAAAGCGACGGGCGGCGCCCCAAGGCTCGATGCCGCGGCCATCGAGATGGGCAGCATGAGCACGGCAGCGGCGTTGTTCGTGATCATCTCCGTGAGGAGATTGGTCATGAGATACAGGGCCACGAGCACGGCAACAGGCCCGAGGGGCTCGGTGAACGCCAGTACGCTCTGGGCCACAGCCTTGGCGAGGCCGGTGGTCTGGAGGGCCTTCCCGATGCCCAGCGCAGCGGCAATGACCACGAGCACCTGCACGTTGAGGGCCCGCTGCGCTTCGGCCGCCCGGATGCACCCGGTCAGGATCATAAGCAGGGCCGCGATGAAGGCGGCCGTGACGATGGGAACGAGGCCGGTGGCCGCGGCTCCCACCATCCCCGCCGTGAGCAGGAGAGCGAGCGGGGCCCGGCGGCTGCGCGCTCGCTCATCGCCCCCCCTTTCCTCGCCCTCCGTCGCTGCGGCCTGCCGGGCCTGCCCGTTGCGAGGCGCTACGAGATAGAATTCCTCCCGGCTCCCGCTGCTCCACCGCTCCTCGAAGTCGTCCGGCGCCTCCACAATGAGCAGATCGCCCGCCTGCAGCTCCGTCGTGCCCACCGGGCTCGTTACCGGCTCGTCCTGGCGCTGGATGCCGAGGACGACGCCCTGATACTGCTCGCGGAAGTTGGCCGCCCCGAGCGTCGTGCCCACGAGGTCCGACGACTCGGCGATGACGGCCTCGTAGAGCGGAAGCGTTTCGTAGCGGACCGGATCGCCCTGCGGGCCTTCGGGGGCCGGCAGGGTCCGCTCGAGGCCCGGGCGCTCCAGCAGTCGTTCACGCGCGGCGAGGCTGCCGTTGAAGGCCAGGATGTCGCCCTGTTCGAGGCCCCGGTCGGGGCGGCCCTGCAAGACCTGCTCCCCACGGCGGACGTGGGTAAGGTAGGCGTCGCCGAGGTCGCGCAGGCCGGCCTCGGCCACCGTCTGGCCCACGACGGGCGACGACGCGGTGACGGTCACCTCAAACATGTTCTGGCCGAGTTCTTCCTCCACCGCCGCCGTGCCTCCACCCCGGTCCGGCAGCAACCGGTGGCCGCCCAGGACAAAGTACGCGATGACGACCAGCGCCGCGGGCACGCCGACCCAGGTGACGTCGAACAGGTGGAGCGGCTCGTAGCCCTCCGCCTCCATCAGGCCCGCGACGATGAGGTTCGTAGAGGTGCCCACGAGCGTCATCATGCCCCCGGTGATCGCCGCGTAGGAGAGCGGGATCATGAGCTTTGAGGCGGGGATGTCCTGCGCATCGGCCCAGGCCTGCAGGCGCGGAATGAGCATCGCCACGATGGGCGTGTTGTTGAGCAGCCCCGACAGGACGGACGTGGGCACCATGAAGCGGGCCAGGAGCGGCCCCAGCCGCGTGGTGTCGGGAAAGAGCACCCGGTCGAGCGTCGAGAGGGCGTTGGTGTGCTGCACGCCCCCGGCCACCACGTAAAGGGCGCCGACGGTGAGGACCGCAGAGTTGGAGAACCCGGCAAAGGCCTGGTCGGGCGACACGACGCCCGTAACCAGCAGGACGGAGAGCCCGCTCAACAGCACAAGATCCGGCCGGCCCCAGTCCGCCATCAAGGCGCCCACTAGCCCCAGCACCACCGCCCCCGTAATCCAAGCGTCGGGGCCGAGCAAGGGATGAGGCGTCATGGGTTTGACAACTGAGCCCTTCTCTCCGCGAAGCTTCCAAGAGGAATTCCCCTATTCCAGAAAACGATCGAAGACGTGCGAGAGACGACGGATGTCATCGAGGTTCTCCTGAAGTGCTGCGTAGACCGTCCGCCGATCAATGTCCGCATACTCATGGACAAGTACATTTCGGAAGCCAATCATGTCCTGCCAAGTGTCTCGATCTCCTTCATCGATGAACCCGTGCTCTTCAAGGAGGGCCGGCAAATCCTGAGCCCGTTCGAAGGTGCCGAGGTTTTCGTCCACAATGAGGTGTCCTGCCATATCGTTGAGGGCCTCGATGGAGAGATGCAGGTTCCGCTCAACTGCACTGTAGACCTCAACGTTAGACGCAAATTCCTCAAACGAGTACGCCTGCGCGTACTCCAGATATTCGATGAACTCATCCAGCTTCTGCAGGCGACGCCGGAGGGTTTCAGGACGAACCATCGGGACGTTTGAGGCGACGTTCTTTGTAGGCTCGGCGCTGGGAGTCAAGATACGGCTCAAAATCCCAGTACATGCGGGCCACTTTCGAGACAAACGCTCCGGAATTAAAGTCCGCTGCACTGTAGAGAGGCTCATTGGCCCGCACCGCCTCAAACTGCAGTACAAGGGGAGCGTCGTTAAGCACGACCAGATCGATGTGGTCCCGCTGCGCCGCCTCCATGCAGTCGGTGGTTAATCGGACCTTGTCGTACGGCTCCCAGCGTTTCGGGTCAACGACAACCGCGAGGTCGAGATCGCTGTTGGGCCGCTCACGTTCGGCCGCCACCGATCCGAAGACGTATGCCGCCTGTACGACAGGATGATCAGCGAAGACGTCCCGGAGACGGTGCGAAGTGGTCTCGGAAAGCATGGAAGGGCGGCCTCTAGCGAAGGACGGAATTCAATGACCAATGCTCAATACCGAAAACAACGCATCTTCCAGGAAGATCGAAGCCTCATCTGTCTCTTCAGATTGACGATTTACCCCCCTGCCCGAAAGACGGTCATTCTGGACCGGATTCAGGAGTCTGCATGTTCCGACGGAGAATCTCTATGGCACAATCTGCTCAACTAAGGGAGATTCATCCCTGGTGCACTCGGTCGCTTTGCATCCAACACAGCCCAGAGACTACTCGGTCGCTTTACTTCAAGCGCCGCACCGGGGTGCGAAATAACACGCAACTTGGGTTAGATAATGCCGCGCGCCTCCAGGGCCTCGACGATCTGATCGACGCACGCCTCCACGTCGTCCGCGTCGGTGTTCACCACCACGTCCGGATCCGAGGGCGCCTCGTAGGGCGCCGAGACGCCGGTAAAGTTGGCAATCTCACCGGCCTCGGCCTTCGCGTAGAGGCCCTTCGTGTCGCGCTCCTTGCACACCTCCAGCGGGCAGTCGACGTGCACCTCCAGGAAGCGGTCGCGGACGTCCTCCGGCAGCAGCTCGCGGGCCCGGTCGCGGTCCTCTTGGTAGGGCGAGACGAACGAGCAGAGTGTCACGTTGCCCTGCTCGAAGAAGAGACGCGCCACCTCGCTCACCCGGCGGACGTTTTCCTTGCGGTCGGCGGGCGCAAAGCCGAGGTCGCCGCTCAGGCCGTGCCGCACGTTGTCGCCGTCGAGCATCATCGTCTGCACGTCTTCGTCGAAGAGGCGCTCCTCCACCGCCTTCGCGATGGTGGACTTGCCGGCGCCGGAGAGGCCCGTCAGCCACACGACCCCCGCCTTGTGGCCGTTCTTCTGCTCCCGCTCCTCCCGCGGAATTTGGAGCCCCTCCCACACCACGTTCGGCGAGGTCTCCGTCTCGTCCTCCCCCGAGGACTCGGTCACTTCGCCAAACGGCGTTACGTCCTCGGCCACCCCCCGAATCATGCCGGCGGCCACCGTGTCGTTGGTGTCCGGG
The DNA here is from genome assembly GCF_036626415.1 of Salinibacter sp. Taxonomy (GTDB): domain Bacteria; phylum Bacteroidota; class Rhodothermia; order Rhodothermales; family Salinibacteraceae; genus Salinibacter. The sequence goes on along the minus strand of NZ_JAZKRW010000004.1, from coordinate 44,817 downwards.
TCGATCAAAATGAAGCTGCCGGTCGCCCGGTTGATCTTGTACGGGTCGATAAACAACGGGTCGGCCGTTTCGATCTCCACGCGCCCAATGTCGTTGAGCGCAAAGGTGTCGGCCTCCTCGCGATGGAAGGTCTCCACGTTGGTCCGGTACACGATCTTCGAGACGTAGGCCTGCGTCCGGCGCGTGGTGTGTTGCAGGACGTAGGGGCGGTCCTGGCGCATCGCCTCCTCGTTCATCCAGCACAGATCGGCGTCCAGCTGCCGGGTCACGTCCGGCTTGTTGCGGCTCCGGACGAGCATCGAGCCGCGGCTGACGTCAAGCTCATCCTCGAGGGACAGCACCACCGAGTCGCCGGGGCCCGCCTCGTCGAGGTCGCCGTCCAGCGTTGTAATCGTGTCGACCTCGGAGGTGTAGCCGGCCGGAAGCACCGTAATCTCTTCGCCCGGCCGAATCGTGCCGGACGCCACCTGACCGGCAACGCCCCGAAAGTCCTGGTGCGGTCGAATTGTCGTCTGCACCGGGAACCGGAAGTCCACCTGGTTGCGCGTCGACTCCGTCCGCACGGTCTCCAGCCGGTGCAGCAGGGTCGATCCCTCGTACCACGGCATGTTGTCAGAGTGGTGCACCACGTTGTCCCCCTTCAGGGCCGAGATGGGGACGAACGTGATGTCCTGCACGTCCAGGTTGTCGGCGAAGTCCTCGTACGCGGCCACGATCTCGCGGAAGCGCTCCTCGCTGTAGCCGACCAGGTCCATCTTGTTGACGGCCACGATGACGTGGGGAATCTGCAGCAGCGAGGTGATGAAGCCGTGCCGCCGCGTCTGCTCCAGCACCCCGTTCCGGGCGTCGATCAGCTCCACGGCCAGCTCCGCCGTCGAGGCGCCGGTCACCATGTTGCGGGTGTACTGCTCGTGGCCCGGCGTGTCGGCGATGATGAACTTGCGCTCCGGCGTCGAGAAGTACCGGTAGGCCACGTCGATCGTGATGCCCTGCTCCCGCTCCGCGCGGAGGCCGTCGGTCAACAGCGCGAGCTCCAGCTCTTCGTCGTCCCGCTGGGTGTTGCGCTCGATCTCCTCCATCTTCTCCTCGAAGATCTCCTGCGTATCGTACATGAGTCGCCCGATGAGCGTGCTCTTGCCGTCGTCCACGCTGCCGGCCGTCGTAAACCGAAGTACGTCCATGTGTCCGTGTCGAATGTCGAGTTGCGAGTGTCGAATCGAGTTGGGCGGGCGGAGGTGTCGAGTGTCAGGCAAGCCCCCCTTCGACCTTCGACCCTTGCTCACGCCCAATGCCTCTTGCCCAACTGCCCCAATGAGTCAATGCCCCGATGAGTCATTGATTAGAAGTACCCTTCCCGCTTGCGCTCCTCCATGGCCGCCTCCGCGCGCTGGTCGTCGGCCCGCGCCCCGCGCTCGGCCTGCTGCGTCGTGGCCACCTCGGCGATCACCTCGTCGAGCGTCGTCGCCGTCGACTCCACCGCGCCGGTGCAGGTCATGTCGCCGATCGTGCGGAAGCGCACCATCTTCTCCACGTAGTGCTCGTCGTCGCGGAGGTCGTTGTAGGGAGACTTCGGGAGCAGCACGCCGTCCCGCTCGAACATCGTCCGCTCGTGGGCGAGGTAGAGGCTCGGAATCTCGACGCCCTCCTGTTGGATGTACTGCCACACGTCCAGCTCCGTCCAGTTGCTGAGCGGAAACACGCGGAAGTGCTCGCCCTGGCCGCTCCGGCCATTGTACAGGCTCCAGAGCTCGGGGCGCTGGTTCTTCGGGTCCCAGTTGCCGAACCGGTCGCGGTGCGAGAAGAAGCGCTCCTTGGCCCGCGCCTTCTCCTCGTCCCGGCGCGCCCCGCCGAGGGCCGAATCAAACCCGTACTCTTCAATCGTGTCGAGCAGGGTCACGATCTGCAGCTTGTTGCGGCTCGCGTCCGGCCCCTGTTCCTCTTTGGCCCGCCCGGACTCAATCGTCTCCTCCACACTCCCCACGATCAGGTCCAGGTCGTGCTTGTCCATCAGGGTGTCCCGGAATTCGATGGTCTCCGGGAAGTTGTGCCCCGTGTCCACGTGGAGGATCGGGAACGGCACCTTGGCCGGGTAGAATGCCTTCCGGGCCAGGTGGATCATGGTGAGCGAGTCCTTTCCGCCGCTGAACATCAGGACGGGGTTGTCGAACTGGGCGACGGTCTCCCGCATGACGTGAATGGCCTCCGACTCGAGCCAGTCGAGGTGGTCGGACGTGTCGTTGGAAATGGGCATGGTGATGAGAACGCAGGGTGTCTGAAAAAGTCTGGCGCAACAGGGACGGCGATCAAGGCGACGCGAGGGGAAGCCGGCCTCCATCCTACGTCTGCCTCCAGTCTACGTCTACAGGCCTCAAAAGCGATGCCACACGTATACCCCCGGTCCGAATGATTCAGGGGACACGACACAGGACCCGACACGCGGCACGTGCAGGCAACGACTTCGGGAGACGTGGAACCAACCGCAGGTGAACGTCGGGAAGACCGACCGGAAAAGCAATGCCCGAACCCAGACATTGATGCCCCGTGATGGACGCGGCGACGGCCCATTCCCCTCGGATCCGTTGTTTCTTCACGCGAGACCGGCAGCCCGACTTCATTTCGACTTTGCCGGACGCCTTCTTATGTTTGGTTTGAATCTTCCGAAGCTGTTCGGTAGGTGGGTATCAAGCCGAGCACAGCGGGCGACGGGCACAAACGGGGCCCGGAGCCTTGTATCGGGGGCCGTGCAAGAGCGAGGTCAGGCCCCTGGTGAGCTGCCGGGCGCGTGCAGAACTCCTTCTGCCCGGACCCCGCGAAGTCGCAGCGCTGGGCGCGGAGCGCCCTGAGCGTACGCGAGGAAGTGCTGGTGGAGTGCGACCGAGCACCCGCCGGGTGGCCATAGACAGTCCGCCAAAACAGCTTCTCAGTGTTAACGTTTTCCACCAACCGACCCCTGTCCCGCACGCACGTGAGCCACCCCGCTGCTCATTCCACGGATGCCCCCTCGATTCCGCTCGCTCGTCCGGACGTGACGCGCCACGAGCGCGAGCGGGTGCTGGAGGTGCTGCGCTCGAACCGTCTTTCCCGCGGCCCTGCGCTCGATGCCTTCGAGGCCGCCATGGCCGAGCGGTGCGGCACCGAGCACGCCGTGGCCGTCAGTAGTGGAACGGCCGCACTGCACTGCATCGTCGCGGCCCTCGGCCTTTCGCCGGGCGCGGAGGTCCTCACGACCCCCTTCAGCTTCGTCGCGTCCACCAACGTCTTGTTGTACGAGGACCTGCGCCCCCGATTCGTCGACATTGACCCGGCGACCTACAATCTCGACGTGGGCCGCGTGGAGGACGCCCTCACGCCACAGACCGAGGCGATCCTTGCGGTCGACGTGTTCGGCGTGCCCGCGGACTGGCCGGCCCTCACGGCCCTGGCAAAGGCGCACGGCCTCGCCCTTATCGACGATGCCTGCGAGGCGATCGGGGCATCGGTGGATGGGCGGCCCGTCGGGAGCTGGGGCGACGCCGCGACTTTTGGGTTCTACCCCAACAAGCAGGTCACGACCGGCGAGGGCGGCTGCATTACGACCGACGACGGCGATCTGGCCCGCCGGTGCCGTGCGCTCCGCAACCAGGGCCGCCCCCCCGACGACGGCGCGCTTCGCCACGACCGCCTCGGCTACAACTACCGCCTCGACGAGATGTCGGCGGCCCTCGGCTGCGCACAGCTCGACCGCCTGGACACGCTGCTCGACCGCCGCGCCGCCGTCGCGGCGATGTACCGGGACGCCCTCGCCCCCCTTGCCGACGACCTGGTGCGTCCTCCCTCTCCGACCGACGCCGAACGCAGCTGGTTCGTGTACGTGGTGCGTCTGCGCGACCATTTCGCCACCGACGCCCGCGATCAGCTCATGGATCGCCTGCAGGCCCGCGGGATCGGCTGCGCGCCGTACTTTCCCCCGATCCCCCTGCAGCCCCACGTCCGCGACCGGTTCGGGTTTGCCTCGGGCGATTTTCCGATGTGCGAGGCGGTCTCGGCGCGGACGTTGGCCCTGCCCTTCTTCGGCGACATGTCCCGCACGGACGTGAGCCGCGTGGCCGAAGCCCTGGCCGAGACGCTCCCTTCTCTGCCCCGTCAATCGTAGCACCATGCACCGCTCCGGTCCATACACGACGGCCAAACGGGCCCTCGACCTCGGGGGCACGAGCGTGCTTCTGGTGGCGCTCTCGCCCCTGTTCGGGCTCGTGGCCCTCTGCATTTGGCTCGACGACGGGCGGCCGCTGCTCTTCACCCAAACGCGGGCCGGACACCGGGGACAACCGTTCCGCATCTATAAATTTCGCACGCTCACCCGCGAGCCGGACGATCCGACGCAGCCGGCGGCCCATGCGACGCGGGTCGGCGCAGTGCTCCGGCGCTGGGCGCTCGACGAACTGCCCCAGCTCTGGAACGTCCTCCGCGGGGAGATGAGCCTCGTCGGTCCTCGCCCCACGCTGCCGGAGCAGGTGGAGCAGTACGGCCCGCACGAGCGACGGCGCCTCCAGGTGCGCCCCGGCCTTACCGGCTGGGCCCAGATCCACGGACGCAATGCCCTCTCGTGGCCCGAGCGCATCGACCTCGACGTATGGTACGTGCGGCACCGGCGTCTTTTGCTCGACCTGTGGATCCTGCTCCGCACCCCCATCACGCTGGTGCAGGGCGTTGGCGTCACCGGGACGGACGGGACGAACCCTTCATTTTCGCCTGCTTCCCGGTCGCATGCCTGAGCCCACCCCCCTCTTTCTGGTCGGGGCCGGCGGATTCGGGCGCGAGGTGGCCGCGCTCGTCGAGGCCGTGAACACGCAGACGCCGCGGTGGGCCCTCCAGGGCTTCGTGGATGACGACCCGGCCCTGCACGACACCGACGTGATGGGGCATCCCGTCCGGGGCGGCGTCGACTGGCTCGCCCAACAGAGGGGCCCCCGCTTCGCCCTCGCCCTTGGGGATGGGGAGAGCCGCCGCGCCGTCGCCGACCGCCTCGCCGCTGCCGATCTGCAGCCCGCTGCGCTCGTCCACCCCACCGTGTCGGTCCACCGGACGGTCACTCTCGGTCCCGGGGCGATTCTCTGCCGGGGCGCCGCCCCGACCGTCGACGTCCAGGTTGGCCCGCACGCGGTCCTCGACCAGCACTGTACGGTGGGCCACGACGCGGTGCTCGACGCCTGTGTCTCGCTCCGCCCCGGGGCCCATATTTCCGGGGCGGTGCACCTGGAAACGGGCGTTACCGTTGGGGCGGGTGCCGTCGTGCTCCCTCGCGTCACCGTCGGTGCCGGCGCAACGGTGGGGGCCGGGGCGGTGGTCCCCGACGACCTGCCGCCCCATTGCACCGCCGTCGGGGTCCCTGCTCGTCCCCAATAGCCCTGCCTCATGCACATCGCCGTCTTTCTGCAGCACTACCACACGCCCGACTGTCCCACCGCGGCCCGGCCCTACGCGCTGGTGGAACGGCTGGGGAAAGACCACGCGGTGACGGTGATCACGACCCGGGCGTGGGAGGACACGCGGACGGCCCATCGGTTTCCGTGGGCGCCACCGGGCGTCGACCTCGTGCGGTTCGACGTGCCCTACGCCAACGGCATGTCGCCCGCCCAACGACTTACTTCGTTTCTGAACTACGCGGCCCGGGCCGTCCGGCATGGCCTGCAAATGCCACAACCGGACCTCATCCTCGGCTCATCCACGCCGCTGACGGCGGCCGCGGCGGCGGGCCTCGTGGCCCACCTGCGCGACGTGCCCTGGGTTTTCGAGGTGCGCGACCTCTGGCCTGCCTTCCCGATCCAGATGGGCGCCCTGCCGGATTGTGGCCTGCACGCCCTGCTGCGGTGGGGCGAGGCGGCCCTGTATCGGAGCGCGGCCGAGGTCGTGACGGTGTCGCCCGACATGGAGCAGCACGTCCGCGTCCAGGCCCCCTCCGCGTCGGTGACGACACTGCCGTACGGGGCCGCTCCCGCCCTCCTCGATGCGGCCGGCGAAGAGGCCCGCCGCTCGGTCACACACCACCTGCCCCCTGATCGCCGCTTCCTGGTCCTTTACGCCGGCACGTTCGGCCGCGCCAACGCCATTCCCACGCTGCTCGACGCGGCTCGTCGGCTCGTCAGCGCCCGCTCGGACGTGCTCGTGGCCCTCGCCGGGCGGGGCCACCACACCCCCCTCGTGGACCAGGCCGCCCACCGGCACGACGCCATCCGGCGGGTTCCGCCCCTCCCCTACCCCGAGGCCCTGGCGCTCTTCGAACGCGCCGACCTCTCCCTCGTCCCCTTCCGCGACCGCCCGGTGCTGGCCGCCAACGCGCCGGGCAAGCTGTTCGACAGCCTCGCGACCGGAACGCCCGTCGTGGTGACGAACCCTGGCTGGACGAAGCGGTTCGTAAGGCAACACGGCTGTGGATGGGTCGTCCCGCCCGAGGCGCCGGACGCCCTTGCGGACCAAATTCAGTCGGTCCTTGCGTCTCCCGGGGCTCGCAGGGAGGCGAGCCAGAATGCCCGGGCCGCGGCCCAGCGGCACTTCGACCGGGCGACCATCCTCGACCGGTACACGGCTCTCGTGGAGGACGTCGGCAGAACCTCTCCGGCCCGGCACCTCCCTCACCCCAGGACATCCTAGAGGACTCCTGAACCCGTTGGTATTGTTCTATGTCCACCCCTTTCCTCAGCGCACTCCTCCCTGCCTCCAAGTCGTGGCTCCGCAGCCCGGTCCTTTTGGCCCTTCCGGATGCGCTGATCCTGTGCGGGGGACTGTTCCTCGGATACACGCTTCACTCCGGGGGCTGGGGCTTTCTCCAGACGACGGCGTGGGAGGCGGCCGGCTCCGTCCTCGTTCTGGCCGTGTACGGCGCCGCACTGGGGGCCAGCGGTGCCTACCGCCTCTCGCCCCGCCAGATGCGCCCGGCGGATCTGCTGCGCGTGGGGGCGTGGCTCGTCGGGGCGTGGGGATGCACGGGGGCCCTCGTCTACGCGATCGACCCGGCCGCCGTGCCGCCTCGAAGCGTCCTTGCGGGGCTGGGGCCAGTGGCCCTCGTCGGGATTCTCGGCCTTCGCCTGGGATGGCGGGGGCTTCTCTCCATGAGGAGGACGCCCCCGCCCGCCCCGCCGACGCCCGAAACGGCCGCCCCTGGCCCCCACCTGGACGACCTCGTGTCCCGCGAGCCGGTGGACGTGGACCGGGACGCCCTGCGCAACATGCTGTCCGACCGCACGGTGCTCGTGACGGGGGCCGGCGGGGCCATTGGGGCGGAGTTGAGCCGCCAGCTGCTGGCCCTGGAGCCGTCCCGACTCGTCCTGGTGGACGTGAGCGAGCACAATTTGTACGAGCTCAAGACTGCCCTCTGCTCCGAGTCTCATCGGGGGGGCCTCGACTTTTGCATCGCCGACGTGCGCGACGCCCCCCGCATGGATGCGCTTCTTGCTCACCACCGGCCCGACGTCGTGGTTCACGCGGCGGCCTATAAGCACGTCCCCCTCATGGAGCAGCATCCCGCCGAGGCGTTCCGCAACAACACGCAGGCCTCGATCCAGCTCCTCCAGCTCTGTGAAGAGCACGCGGTCGACCGGTTCACCTTCGTGTCGACCGACAAGGCCGTGCATCCGTCCGGCGTACTGGGCGCGACCAAGCAGCTGGCCGAGTGGTACATGCGCACCGGCTCGGGCCCGACGCACTGTACAACGGTGCGTTTTGGGAACGTCTTCGGGACGGAAGGGGGCGTCGTGCCGCGATTTCAGGCAAAGCTTGCTGCGGGCGAGCCACTGCCCGTGACGCACCCGGACATGGAGCGCTACTTTATGAGTCTCGAGGAGGCCTGTGGGCTGGTCCTTCACACCCTCCCCTTCGGGGCCCGTCCCACCTATATCTTCCGAATGGGCGATCCCCTTCGCATCGCGTGGCTGGCCAAGCGCCTCATCCGGCGCGCGCATCCCCACATCGACCCGGAGACGATGATCGAGTACGTGGGCCGACGGCCCGGCGAGAAGCTCAGCGAGCGACTCGTGTGGGACGACGAGACCGTACACCCCACCGAGCACCCGAACATTCTCGGACTGGAGGGCCCTGTGCCGCACACCCGTGCTGTCCTGAACGCCTACCTCCAGCGGTTGCGGTCGGTCGCGGGCCCGTCGCACGAGTCGCGAGTCCGCCTGCGACGCCTGCTCTTGGAAACCGGCCCTGGCGACCGGCCCCGGACAAACGGCTCTGCGCACGCCTACCTCAAGCCGTAGGCATCGCGCGCACCAGTGCCCGACGTTTCCAGTGCCCGACGTTTCCGGAAACATCGCTTCTTGGGCCGGACCGGCTTCTGTTCACAAGCGGAACCGGCCCCTTCCTGCCCGGGCCCGGTTCAGAGCACCCCGGTCGAGGAGGGCACGGGACGACCGATTATTCCGTTTTCGTTGAGGTATAGCAGGGCAATGGCGAGTTGATTACGATCTACGAGAACCACGTCTTCGCGGCGGCGGGTTTTCGGGGGTGTCCACGCCATCTCTACAATCTGTCCGTTTCGCTGTGGTCCCCGACTTTTTGCTGCCCGAGTGGGTCCCCAACGCCCACCCGCTCATCGTTCACTTTCCCATCGCCCTGATCTTTGTTGCCGTTGCCGCCGACGCGTTGGCCCTGTGGCTGGGAGAGCGCTGGGAAACAGGGCAGGAGGTCGCGACGGGGCTGTACGCGGCGACGGGGCTGAGCGCAGCCGCGAGCTACTACAGCGGCACCTGGGCCATCGACACGGTACCGATCGTGACGCCCGGGGCCGCCTCAACCCTGTCGACACACTCGTTCTGGGCGTGGTACACCATGGTGTCCACGAGCGGGTACGCCCTGCTCCGAACCGCCGGGCTGTTTGTCTCCTGGGTTCGGGCCCAACGCTCCGTCCACGTCGTCCTGTTCGTTCTGGGGCTGGGAACCCTGTATCCGATGTACGAGACGGGAGAAAACGGCGGGGCCATGGTGTACAAGCGCGGCGTGGGCGTCACCCGCGTCCAGGAGGTGCCGTCTACCGCCTCCCCGGCCCCGGACTCCGCGCAGCCGGACACCATGCAGGCCTCCGAGTCCACGCCACGGGCCGAGGCGCCGTAGCACCTCCAAGGGGGTCTAAAACGCGACCAGGTCGCGGGCCCCCTCCAAGATGCCCTCGTCGCTCGGCAGCACGGCGCGCTCCAGGTCGTGGGCAAACGGAATCGGCGTAAACTCGCCGGCCACCCGGCGGATGGGGGCGTCGAGATAGGTAAATGCATCGTCGGCGATTTGGGCGCAGAGCTCGGCCCCAAAGCCGATGAACTCGTGGTCCTCGTAGACGACGAGCGCGCGGTTCGTCTTCTGCACCGACTCCAGAATTGTCTCGGAGTCGAGCGGCACGATGGTGCGAAGGTCCACCACCTCTGCGTCCACGCCCTCCTGCTCCAGCTCCTTCGCCACGTTGAGCGACTTCTGCGTCATCATGCCGTAGGTGACGATCGTCAGGTCGGTCCCCTCCCGGGCAACGCGGGCCTCCCCGAACGGCAGCGTGTAGTCCTCGGGCGGCGTGGGCGTGCGGGCCGACGCCGCGCGGTAGAGCGCCTTGTGCTCCAGGAAAAGCACCGGGTCCTCCGAGCGGATGGCGGTGGCCAGGAGGCCCTTCGCGTCGGCGGCGGTGGAGGGGAGGGCCACCTTCAGGCCGGGCGTGTGGCCGAAGATGGACTCCACGTTCTGCGAGTGGCAGAGGCCGCCGTGGATATAGCCGCCACAGGGGACGCGGATCACCATCGGGCAGCTCCACTCCCCGTTCGAGCGGTAGCGGAAGGGGGCCACCTGGTTGCGCAGCTGCTGCATCGCCGGCCAGATGTAGTCGGCAAACTGGATTTCGACGACCGGCGTGAAGCCACTCGCGGCGTACCCCACCGCAGTGCCGATGATCGAGCCCTCCGCCAGGGGCGAGTTGAAGCAGCGATCCCCGCCAAACTCGTCGGTGAGGTCCTTCGTCGCGGTAAAGACGCCGCCCTTGTCGCCCGCCACGTCCTCACCGTAGACGACGACCGACTCGTCACGCGCCATCTCCTCCTTGAGCGTACGGTTGATGGCGTCGACCATTACCATCGGCTCGGCGTCCTCGTCGAGGTCGTCCTCCGAGTTGTAGTCGATGTTGAGCTCGCCCTCAAAGAAGACGTGGTCGGTGGCCGTTTCGGGATCGGGGTCGTCCTGTTGCTTGGCCCACTCGGCCGCCGCGTCCACCGTCTCGTGAACCTCTTCCTGCAGGGCCTCCGCCTCGTCCTTGGTCAAGACGCCCTCGTCGATCAGGGCCGCCTCCATCCGAGCAATGGGGTCAATCTTCCGATCGGCCTCCAGCTCGTCGGGGGTGCGGTACTTGGTATGGTCGTCCGAAGAAGAGTGGGGCAGCAGGCGCACCACGTCGGCCACGAGGCAGACCGGCCCCCGACCGTCGCGGATGTGCTGGATGGCGGCCTGCGCGGCGGAGGCGCTTGCGAAGAAGTCGGTGCCGTCCACCCGCATCCGGCTGAGCCCTTCGTAGCCCGCGGCCAGCTTGTAGGGGGTGCCGCCCGCGGTCTGCTCCTCGATGGGGACGCTGATGGCGTACTTGTTGTCTTGAACCAAGAAGAGGGCGGGCGCCTGCTCGCGGGCCGCCCAGTTGAGGGCCTCGTGGAAGTCGCCCTGCGAGGTGGCCCCGTCGCCGCACGAGATGTACACGTAGTTGTCGTCCCCGCGCTGCTGGATCCCAAACCCGAACCCAAGCCCGGGATTAAACTGTGCCCCGACCGAGGAGGCGGTCGTCATCACATTGAGGTGCTCCAGGCCGAAGTGCTCCGGCATCTGCCGCCCGCCGGAGTTTGGGTCGTCGGCCTTTGCCAGGTGGGCGAGCAGGGTTTCTCGGGGCGTCATCCCCAGCGAGAGCGCCATGCACAGGTCTCGGTAGTAAAAGCAAAACCAGTCGTGGCCCGGGCCTTGGCCGGGATTGGAGTAGCGGCTGAGGGCCGACTGCACGGCCTCGTGCCCGGCACACCCGATATGAAAGTGCCCCTTCCCCTGCTTCAGCAACGTCATCATTTTCTCGTCGAGCCGCCGCGAGAGCATCATCGTGCGGAGCCGCTGCCGCAGATCATCGGGCTCAAAGTCCGCGGGGGAGAGCTCGTCGACCTCGATCGACTCGTCCGACGTGATGGAGGGGATCTGGGGGATGGCGGCGTGGCCGTCCCCATGCATAAGATTCTCGGCCGGGATCTCCTCCGCAGCGGCCTCCACGGCCGTCTCCGCGTCGGGCGGGGAGGGCGGGGAGGGCGGTTCGCCATCCGGCCGTTCTGGCTCCGGCGAGTCGGCCTTCGGGGCGCCCGACGAGGCATTCGCCTGAGCATCAAGGTCCGAGTCGTTCGTGTCTTGCATCTCGGGTGTAGCCATTGATCGAAGCCAATTTGGTGAGTCGACACGACATTGAGGGCCAAAGGATCCCCGGCCCCCTGCGCGCCCCTACACACGAGACGCGCCCCGCACACAAAACCCCACGAAAGCACGAGGCAACGGGGCCCGGAGCCGAGGGATGCCACCCTGCCCAGCCTTGAAAGCGCTTCCGAAATTCGGGAGTGCCCAGTTGCGGGCACACAGGACGTACGCTGGGCACAGTATATGGAATTTCTCGATCTCCGAAAAGGTCCTTCCGGAAAGACTCCGGAAGAATGCGGAGGCGATTGGGCGGAGGCCGCCGGGAACTGCGTGGCGGGTTACGCCTCAACGGCTTCCGGCTCCGGCTCCGATTCGTAGGGAAGCTCAAACCAGAACCGAGTGCCCCGTCCTTTTGTGCTCTCGACGTGGATGTCTTCGCCGTGGGCCTGCAGGATTTGCTTCACGATGCTAAGCCCGAGCCCGGTGCCGCCGCTCTCGCGGGAGCGATCGGGGTCGACCCGATAGAAGCGCTCGAAGATGCGGTCGAGATGATCCTCGTCGATGCCCTGCCCCGTGTCTACGATCTCTACCCGGATCTTGTCGAGGCGCCGCTGCACCCGGCAGCGCACCGATCCGCTGTTCGTGTAGGCGATGCCGTTCTCGATCAGGTTGGTCAGCACCTGGCGGATGCGGGACCGATCGGCGCGAACGAAGAACCGGGGCACGTCGGCCTCAAGGTCGAGGGCCTTCTCTTCGGCCTTGGGCCGCAGCATCTCGGTCACCTCGTCGACCAGGTTCTTGAGGTCGAACGCCGATCGGTTAATGAGGTCTTCTCGGTATTCGAGCCGGGCGATGTCGATCAGGTCGTTGAACAGGTTCTGGAGGCGATTCAGGTTGGTCAGCGCCTTTTCGGCGTACATTTTCCGCTGCTCATCGTCGAGCCCGGGGGTGCCGAGGGCCTCCAGGTATCCGCTGATGGAGAAGATGGGATTGCGGACCTCGTGGGAGACGTTGCCAATAAACTCGCTTTGCAGGCGGGTCATGCGCTCCAGCTCTTCGATCTTCTCCCGGAACGTGTCGGAGGCGCGATTGAGGCTCTCGGCGAGGTCCTGAAACTCGGCCGCGCGCGACTCGACCCGGATTTTGCCGGTCAACTCTCCCTCCGCCACCCGGCGGGCCGTCTTGCTGATGCGCGTGAGGGGGGTGGTGACCTGGTAGGCCGCAATGAAGCTGCCGATGAGGGCCAGCACGAGGGCCAGGATCAGGCCCAGGACGAGCACGACTTGGGAGCGCTGGGCGAGGCGGTACAGGGGCGGCGGCGGCTGGCCCACCTGCACGATCAGGTTCGACGACGGGCGGTAGAGGGCCGCGAGGAAAAACTGCGTTCCGTCGTCGGACGTGTGGCGTGCAAACCGCACCGTCTCGTCCGTCATCCCCTGGAGGGCCGACACGTCGACCAGCGTATCGGCCGGCACAGACGGGACGGCCCGAGACGAGGGGCGGTAGGTCGTGTCGGGGGTAACGAGGGCGATGTGCAGGTCGCGCAGCTCCGTCAGGTTGTCCACGATGCGCCCCCGCCGCACCGGATTCGGCTCCTGCTCCACCTGCACCGCAATCCGGTCGGCCTGGTTGCGAAGCGTCTCCTGCATGGCCGTCCGCATCTCCCCCCGCAGCACCAGCACGACGTAGAGCCCCGTGCCCACGACGGCCGTGCCCACGAACAGGGCAAACGTCAGAACCATCCAGGTCTGCGTCGAGGCCCGGCGGGGCAGCAACGCGTCACGAATCGACGAAGCAACAGACATACGACGCAGGCGAGAACCAACTCCCGCAAATCAGTGCGAGGCGGGGCCGGGGGTCACGCTTCGGCCGACTCCTCCTCCTGCACAAACCGGTACCCAACGCCTCGAACCGTCTGGATGTGCTTGGCGAAGTCGCCCAGCTTTTCGCGCAGGTTCTTGATGTGCGCGTCCACAGTCCGCTCGGTCACCATCATTGCGTCCTTCCAGATGGTCTCCAGCAGCTGCTGGCGGGTGAACGCCTTGCGGGGATGGCGCACCAGGTAGCGAAGGAGCTCGAACTCCGTCAGCGTCAGACCAAGGTCCTCTCCGTTCAGCTCCGCGCGGTACTCGTCCTCGTAGATCTTAAGGCCGTCGACCTCGAGGATGCTGCTCTCCTCCACGCCGGAGCGACGCAGTACGGCCTTCACGTGCGCCACGAGCACCTGGGGCGAGACAGGCTTGGTGAGGTAGTCGTCGCCCCCAAGCATTAGGCCCTCAATCTGATCTTCTTCCTCGGTCTTCGCGCTCAGAAAGACGATCGGGATCTCTTCAGTCTCGACGCGAGAGCGCAGCTCTTTGCACACCTCGTAGCCGTCCACGCCCGGGAGCATGATGTCGAGAACAATCAGATCGATCTTCCCCGAGGCGGTTTCGAGGGCTTCCTCTCCGTCGAAGGCTGTATGAACGGTGTACCCTTCCTCTTCCAGAAAGTGACCGACGACTTCGACAACATCTTTCTCATCGTCGACGACGAGAACATCGATGTCACTAGGGTCAGCAGTGATAGGCATTGCTTATAGGAGATTGATGAGTGGAAAATAAAAACTTTGTACGTCTCTTTGATCGAGGATCGGGGAAGAACGTTTCCCTTACCGCCTACATCCTATGCGATAGCCGTAGGATGGGATGCAGCATTCGCATCGTGGGCGCCGACCCAAGTGTGAAAATGATGTGTTCCGATCAGGCGTCCGACGCGGCGGGCTGGACCGGACGGGCCTGAACGGAAGCGTCGTCGGCCCGGTCCGTGTACCGTCGGGGCACCCGGGGGGACACGCCACAGAAGATCTCGTACGGGATGGTGTCGCTCCACTGCGCCACCTCGTGCGCGGTGGGCCCGGCGGGCCCGAACAGGACGGCCTCGTCGCCCCGCTCGACACGGGTGGCCGGGGCCTGGTCCGGGGGGCCAAGGTCGATCATACACATGTCCATGCAGATGGTGCCCACGACGGGGCAGGAGGCGCCCCCAATCCGGACCGAGGCGCGGCCGGATCCCCGGCGGGGGTAGCCGTCGCCGTAGCCCGCGCCCAGCGTCGCGATGCGGGTTCGGCGCGGGGCCTGCCAACGCGCGCCGTACGAGATCGGGGTCCCGGCCGGGACCGTCTTAAGCTGGGTGACGCGGGCCGTGAGCCGCATGGCCGGGCGCAGGTCGAGGCGGGCGCTCAGCTCTGGGGTGGCCGCCAGGCCGTACAGCGCGATCCCACTCCGCACGAGAGACGCGCCAAAGTCGTAGGCGGGCTCCCCAACGGTGAGGAGGGCTCCGGTATTGGCCGCGTGCACGTGCTCCACGTCCACGTCGACGGCCTCTACCACCGCCCGGAACCGGTCGAGCTGCGTCTGCGCGAACGCGCTTCCGGACGCATCGGCCGTTGCGAAGTGAGTCCACAGCCCCGCCAGACGAACGCCGGGCGCATCGGACAGGCGGGCCAGGATCGCCGGCACGTCGTCGGGGGGGAGCCCCAGGCGTCCCATGCCCGTATCGACCTTCACGTGCACCCGGAGCGGGGCCGTCGGGGACGCGCGCCGCAGGACCGCCGCCGCGACATCGGCCGAGGAGACGGTCAGGTCGAGGTCGTGATCGGCATACCGGGGCAGCTGCTCCGGGGACGGGGCCCCGAGGACGAGAATTCGACCCGTGTGTCCGTCCTCCCGCAGGTGAATGCCCTCGGGCAACCGGGCCACCCCGTAGTGCCGAACCCCCGCTTCGTGCGCCGCTCGGGCCACCGGACGCGCCCCGTGCCCGTACGCATCGGCCTTGATGACGGCCATGAGCTCCGCCTCGCCGGCCCGCTCCTGCAGAATGCGTGCATTGTGCCGAATGGCCGCCAGGTCCACGGTGGCGGTCACCGGAGCGCCTTCGACGATGTCGGCCGACCGATTGATGGCAAGCGAAGTGGGGTTGCGCACGAAAATGAATAAGCAAGCGCTTCATAGGCGTCCGGCTGGACGATGGTTCCCCGACACATGCTCGAACGCGTGCTCGGGGCCCGACAAGAAGAACGCCACCCATTTGGGGCGAGACGACCGGTTCTGCCAGCCGCGCGGCTCCGGGCCGGTAGAGGCATCGTGCATTGCAAAAGCCCCGCAAGAAGGATATGTTCTCGGCAGTCGGCCCGCCCGTTCTCTTCGCACCGATCCGTTCCCCGTAGATGATTCGCCGCGCTGTTCTTTCGCTCGTCGTTCTTCTGGTCCTCCCCTTCCCCTCAGAGCCCGTTCGGGCCCAAGACGACCCCGAATTGACCCTCGAGAGCATCCATGCCTCGACCACGTTTCGCCCCAGCTCCTTCCAGGGCGGAAAGTGGACGGATCAGGGCCCCGTCATCACGTACATCGAGCCCGCCGACACGGCCGACGCGACGCATCTCCTGCGGTACAACCTGCGGACGGACGAGCAGACACGGGTGATCGATGGCACGAACCTGCACGCGGACGACGTGGATCGCCTCGTGCCGATTGAGGACTACACGTTCAGCGAATCGGGCGACAAGGTGCTCATCTACACGGACTCGGAGGAGGTGTGGCGCGCCAACACGAAGGGCTACTACTACGTCTACGACCTCGACACGCAGACGCTCACGCCGGTCTCCGATCGCGACGAGGGCTACCAGATGTTCGCGAAGTTCAACCCGTCGGCCACGAAGGTGGCCTTCGTCCGACATCGGAACCTGCACGTCGTCGACCTCAGGACGGGGACGGAGACGGCCCTCACCACAGACGGGGAGGACGGGACGATTATCAACGGCACGTTCGACTGGGTCTACGAGGAGGAGTTCGGCCTGCGCGACGGGTGGAAATGGAGCCCCGACGGCGAGCGCATCGCGTTCTTCAAGCTCGACGAGTCCGGCACCCGGTCGTTCCCGCTGATGAACAACACCACCCGCTACCCAGAAACCACAGAGTTTCGCTATCCGAAGGCGGGCGAGCAGAACAGCGAGATCAAGATTGGGGTGATCGACCTCGCGGCCGTCGACACGACCGCGCAGGGCCAGCCGCAGGCGACCCGGTATTTCGACACCAATACGTGGAACGCCGGGGGCCGGACGCACGAGTACCTGGCCCGCATGGGATGGACCCCCGAGGTTGACGGCACGCACCGGGTCTGGATGTACCGCCTCAATCGGAATCAAAACGTGCTGGACCTCTTGTACGGCCACCCCGAGACCGGGGAGACGGAGCAGGTGCTTCAACACACGCAGGACACGTACATCGACGTGACGGACGACAAGCTCACCTACCTCGACGGCGGGGAGCACTTTGTCTTCCTGTCCGAGCGAAGCGGCTACAACCACGCCTCCTTGTACCGCGTCGACGGCACGGAGGTGGGGCCCCTCACCGGAGGGGCGTGGGAGGTGACGCAGTTCCATGGCGTGAACGAGGACGCCTCGACGGCCTACGTCACGGGCACCCGCGATACGTCACTGGAGCGGCACCTCTACGCGGCAGACGTGTCGTTCACCCCGCATGAGACGGCCCCGTCCGTCCGCAAAGTGACATCGCGTCCGGGCTGGCACGCCCTCAACCTGTCGGCGGACCACGCCTACTACATCGACCGGCACTCGACGACGGACACGCCCCCCACCTGGACCCTTCACGACGTGTCGGGCGAGCGTCTCACCACCCTCCAGGCCAACGACGCCCTCGAGGGGCGCCTCGACAGCCTTGATCTCCCGCGGAAGCAGTTTACGAGCCTCCCCGGGGCCGACGACACCTCCCTCAACGCGTACGTCATCAAACCCCAAGACTTCGACCCGTCGCGGTCGTACCCGGTGCTGATGTACGTCTACGGCGGGCCCGGCGTGCAGACGGTGACCAACCAGTGGGGAGGCCCCCGACAGCTTTGGCACCAGTACCTTGCCCGGGCGCACGACATGGTCGTCGTCAGCGTCGACAACCGGGGCACCGGGGGGCGGGGCAAGGCCTTCCAGGACGTGCCGTATCAGCGCCTCGGCCAGCCGGAGTCGGCCGACCAGATCCACGCGGCGCAGGCCCTGGCCGACTCTGCGTGGGTGGACGCGGACAACATCGGCATCTGGGGCTGGAGCTATGGCGGCTACATGACCCTCCTGTCCATGCTGAGGGAGGAGGGCCCCTCCACGTTCGATACGGGCGTCTCCGTGGCGCCCGTGACCGACTGGCGGCTCTACGACACCATTTACACCGAACGCTACATGTCCACCCCCGACCAGAACGCGGACGGCTACGAGAACGGCGCCCCGCAGGCCTACGCCGATCGCCTGCGCGACGACCAGAACCTGCTCATCGTGCACGGCGACGACGACGACAATGTGCACTTCCAGAACAGCGTGCAGATGGTAAACCAACTGCAGTCGGCCAACAAGCAGTTTCGGTTCATGATGTACCCGACCCACGAGCACGGCATCGCCGGGGGCCAAACGCGGCTACACCTGTTCACCATGATCACGAACCACGTCACCGAGCACTTGTCTCCCGACGGTGCTTCGCAGCACACGGAATAGGCGCCCTCCACAATGACCTCCGCCGTATTTCTCTCCCTCCTCGCCACAGTCGGGATCGGGATGCCCGCCACGACGCCCGCCCCTGCCCCCGCCGGTCCGCCGACGGAGTTTGACCTTCAGGGCCACCGGGGGGCCCGCGGCCTCGCCCCGGAAAATACGATTCCGGCGTTCCGGCGGGCCCTGGCGATCGGCGTGACGACGCTGGAGATGGATGTCGTCATCAGCGCCGACGGGCAGGTTGTCGTGTCGCACGAGCCGTGGATGAATCCGGCCCTCTGCACACTCCCGTCCGGCGCGCCGGTCGCCGAGGCGAACGCCCGCGAGCACAACCTTTACCACATGCCGTACGCCGAGATTGAGCGGTACGACTGTGGGCGGCGCCCGCACCCGGAGTTCCCGCGGCAGGAGCCCCAGCCCGCGTCCAAGCCCCTCCTCCGCGACGTCATTGAAATGGCGGAGGCCTACGCGGCCGACCACGGCCGACCGCCCGCACGGTACAACATTGAGATCAAGTCGCGGCCCGAGTGGGACGGGACGTTTCACCCCGCCCCCGAGGCCTTCGCGAAACGCGTGCTCGCCGCGGTGCACGAAGGGGAGGTCGCGGCGCGGACCACGGTCCAGTCGTTCGACGCGCGGGCCCTCCGAGCGACCCGGCGCCTGCGCGAAAAGAATAGGGCCCCGGAACCGACCGTGCAGCTTGCCCTTCTCGTGACGCAAGACGCGGCCGCGCCCCTCGCCGATCAATTGGAAGCCCTCGGCTTCTCCCCGGCCGTCTACAGCCCGGCCCACTCCGCCGTCGATGAGGCACTGCTCCGGGCCGCCCACGACCGCGGCCTCCGCGTGGTGCCCTGGACCGTGAACGAGCGCGACGCCATGCGCCGCCTCATCCGCCTTGGGGTCGACGGACTGATCACCGACTACCCGGACGTCGGCGCGAACGTCGTGGAGGAACTGGCCGCTTCGGATTGACAGCTGCCGGTCGTCCCGGCCCCTTTCTCCGTCGCTCCCATTTTCTTGTCCATCGTTCCCATTTTTCGCCCCCCTCTCTTATGACGCACGCCCCCCCAAGCACAGACGACGCTGCGGACCAGCACTATCGGACCTGGAAAACCCTCGCCCCGCTCGGCCTCCTGGCCACGGGCCTCGGCGCCAGCGGCGTCGGGCAGTCGACCCTCCTGAAAGGGCGCGACGCCCCGACCTGGAAGTGGGTGGCCGCCGGGACGGCCAGCCTCGTGGCCCTCAACGCCGGGCTGTGCCTCTTCGGCGACGCCGTAAAGCACCGCGCCCTCTACGAGTGGTCTCGGAAGTCGGAAGGCACCGACTCGTCCGATGGCCTAAACGCTTCCCGGCGATGAGGACGTCGGGCGCGAGCGCCTGCCGGCGGAGGCGAGACGAGAGCCCCCGACGTTGCTCTTGCCTTCGTTCGTCCGCACCGGTATGCTAGTAACATCCTCCCCGCATGCCCGGGGACGAGTCGACGGACGCCCGGAAGGGCGCCGGTGTCCCCTCACTGCCTCTCTGACCACGCAACGCCCATCGCCTTGAGTCTGACCGTAGTTGCGAACCGTGTCCCCATTCGACAGACCGACGACGGCTGGGAAACGTCGGTGGGCGGCCTCACCACCGCGCTGCTTCCTGTGCTCGAAGAGGAGGGCGGGATGTGGGTCGGGATGGGCGAGGACCCGGAGCTGCCCGAGCGCCAGGAGTACCCGGCCGACGATCCCGACTTC
The DNA here is from genome assembly GCF_036626415.1 of Salinibacter sp. Classification (GTDB taxonomy): domain Bacteria; phylum Bacteroidota; class Rhodothermia; order Rhodothermales; family Salinibacteraceae; genus Salinibacter. Next base: position 25,170 of record NZ_JAZKRW010000004.1, on the reverse strand, counting down.
CTCGTGCGGCGCGTGCCCCTCAGCTCCCAAGAGCTCGACGGGTACTACTACGGCATGGCCAACCAGATCCTCTGGCCCCTCTCGCACTACCTCATCCAGCACCTCAACCTGGACGACGCGTTCATCGAGACGTACCGCGAGGTGAACAAGCGCTTCGCCGAGGCCGTCCTCTCGGAAACGGAGAAGGGCGACGGGGACGTCATCTGGATCCAGGACTACCACCAGATGCTGTCGCCGAACCTCATCCGGCAGGAGCGGCCGGAGGCCACGATCGGGCACTTCTGGCACATTCCGTGGCCGGCCATGGAGATCTTCCGCATCCTGCCGTGGTCGCGCGAGCTGCTGCGTGGCATGCTGGGGTGCGACCTAATCGGGTTCCACGTGCAGGAGTACGTCGACAACTTCATCGAGAGCGCCGACGTGCTGCTCGACGCCGAGGTGGACGGCCCCCGCATCAAGTACGACGGGCAGGTGACCCGGGTGGAGGCACACCCGATTGGGATCGACGTCAACCGGTTCAAGGAAATGTCTCGGGACGCCTCCATCGAGCAGGACGCCCGGAAATTTCGGGAACGACTCGGCTCCGACCACATCGTCATTGGCATCGACCGGCTCGACTACACAAAGGGCATTCGGTCCCGCATGCTGGCGTTCGAGAAGTTTCTGGAGGAGAACCCCGAGTATCACGGCAACGTGAGCTTCTTCCAGATTGCCACGCCGAGCCGCACGGAGCTGGAGTCGTACCAGCAAATCCGGCGCGAGGTGGACGAGGTCGTGGGCCGGATCAACGGCCGCTTCGCGCAGGAGAGCTGGGTGCCGGTGAACTATCGCTACCGGACCTACACCCAGTACGAGCTGTGCGCCTTTTACCGGGCGGCCGACGCCGCACTCATCACGCCCCTCCGCGACGGGATGAACGTGGTCACCCAGGAGTTCGTCACCGCCTCTCAGGACGGCGTGCTCGTCCTCTCGGAGTTGACCGGTGCGGCCTACCTCCTCCCCGAAGCCGTGCAGGTCAACCCCTACGACCACGCCGGGGTTGCCGACGCCATCCGCACCGCCCTTGAGATGCCGCAGGCGGAGCGTGAGCAGCGCCTCGCCGGGCTGAAGGAGACCATCGAGACCCTCGATGTCCACAACTGGGCCGGCAACTTCCTGGGGTCGATTCAGGAGTAGAAGCTCCGCCGTCTCTGGTCTGCATTTCGGGACGCAGACGTTCTCCGGCACAGACGCACGTATTGCGCAGTGCGTATTGCGTAGTGCGTCTCAGCCTGTGGGGACGAAGCATGCAATACGAAATACGAACGAACCTCCTATGCCCCCCGTCGTCGAAAATCCCCTCTTTTTTCTGGACTACGACGGCACGCTCGCCCCCATCGTGGACGACCCGGGGGCGGCCGTGCCCCACCCCGAGGCCCCCGCCCTGCTCCGCACGCTCGACGCCCGGCATCCCCTCTGGATCGTGACGGGACGCGACCTGCAGGCCCTCTCCTCGTTTCTCGATCGCCCCTATTCGGCAATTGGACTGCACGGGGCGCAGGAAGGCACCGTGGGCCGCGACGCTCACACCCTCATGTCGGACGCCGCCGCCGAGGCCCTCCACCGCCTCCGCGAATCCGTGCCGGCAGTCGAGGGGCTTCAGGTGGAAGAGAAAGACCAGTCCTTCGCGGTGCACTACCGCGAGGCGGCGGACGAAGAGACGGCCCGGCGCCAACTCAGGAACTGGCTCGCCGACCTGCCGGACGTGCTCGACGCCATTTGGGGCAAGAAGGTGGTGGAGCTTCGCCCGGATGGGCTCACGAAGGGCACCGCCGTGCGTCGCATCGCGGACCAGCACCCCCGTCGCGTGCCCGTCTACCTCGGGGACGATGTGACGGACGAGGACGCCTTTGCGGCCCTGCAGAACATGGATCGCGAGGCGGTCACCATCAAGGTGGGCGAGGGCGAGACGCAGGCCGACGCCCGCCTTCTCGGCCCCGACGCCGTGATGGACTACCTGCACCGGTACGTTTGATTGTCGTCGTCGGCCGTCCGCGGACCGCGGCCTTCCTCAGACGTACTCCTCGAACTGATGGGCGTGCAGGTACTCCACCACCTGCTTCACCTGCTGGGCGCTCTCCCGATCGCACACCAGCACCGCGTCGCCGGTGTCGACGACCACCTTGTCGTGGAGGCCCACGAGCACCACGAGTCGATCCTCAGTCTGGACGTAGCAGCGGCTGGAGTCCTGCATGATGACCTCCCCCTCAATCACGTTGCCGTGCTCGTCTTTCTCGCTGAGGTCATAGACAGCCCGCCAGTCGCCGACGTCGTTCCAGTCGAACGTCCCCGGCACCACGTAGACCGTGTCGGCCTGCTCCATCACCCCGTAGTCGATGGAAATGTGCGGGCTGTCCCGGAAGGCGTCCGTGAGGGTATCGGCATCGACTGCCCCGTCGGCCGCCCGGACCGGCGCAAACGCCTCGTGGGCGTCGGGAAGATGGGTCTCGATCTGGTCGAGGATCGTGTCCGCCCGCCAGATGAACATGCCGCTGTTCCACAGGAAGTCGCCGGAGTCAATGAACCGTTCGGCCGTGGACTGGTCCGGCTTCTCGGCGAAGGTGCGCACGGGATGGGCGGTGAGGTCCGGGGCCGCGGCGCCGGGGCCGTCGTACTGGATGTAGCCGTAGCCGGTGGCCGGGTAGGTGGGGTCGATGCCAATGGTCACGAGGGCGTCGTCCTCCTGGGCGGCGTCGAACGCCACGTCGAGCGTGTCGTGAAACTGCGCCACGTCCCCGATCACATGGTCGGCCGGGAGAACCGCCATCGTCGCGTCCGGGTCCCGCTTGGCCAGCGTCGTGGCCGCGTAGGCAATGCACGGGGCCGTGTTGCGGCTGATGGGCTCCGCGAGGATGTTTTCCTCCGGCACGGCCGGAAGCTGCTTTTTCGTCTTCTCCGTGTACCGCTCGTGGGTGACGATGAGGCAGCGCTCCGGGGGCACAAGGCCCTGCAGCCGCGCGATGGTGTTCTGGATGAGCGTCCCGTCCCCGAAGATGTCCAGGAACTGCTTGGGGTGCTCCTTGCGGCTGACGGGCCAGAAGCGCGTGCCAATGCCTCCGGCCATGATGACGGCGTACTTCATCGATGTGCAGTCGGATTTTGAGAGAAACGTGTTCGGTTCAGTCGGCAACGCCAGGCGCAAGACAGCGAGCCGAGCGTCGTGGAACGCGTCTTAAACATAGGCCCTACCGCTGGAAGTTGCACACCTCGATTAGGCACCGGTCGACTCCTCATAGAGCAGGGAGTGCGCCCGGGTCCAGACCTGCCAGACCCCCTGCAGGTAGCCCCAGAGGGCCGCGTTGCGGTCCGGATGCGAGGACACCACGAGCGCAGCGAGTTGGCCCAGGGCGCTCCACCAGAACGCGAGGCGGTTCAGCGGGTGGTCCATGTTCTTCCGGACGAACCAGTACCGCCGGACGAAGCGCTCGCGCGCAGTGGCCGCTGTGCCGCGACGGTTGCGGGACGACACGCGGTGGACACACCGGGCGCCGGGCACCACGGCGAGCGGTCCGTCCTCGGCTACGCGAGCCGAAAAGTCGAGGTCCTCAAGACGGGGCGACGGCCCCTCGACCGCAGGGTCGAAGCGATGCGTGTCGAACACACGCGCCCGATAGCTAGATGCACAGGTGCTGAGCCACTCGGCCGGCTGTAAGTCTTCGGTCCCGATTGGCCACGCGGGCGTCGTCTGGCCAGAGGAAAGCACGCGGCTCGGCCGATCGACCCGAAGCAGGAAGAGGCGGTGCCCCCAGTGCACCGACGGCCGAGGAGAAGTCCCGCCGGATGCTGTGATGATGCCCCCGACCCCCAGAAGGTGCGGGTGATGCTCAAGGGCCGCGCGAAGCGCATCGAAGTAGCCAGCCCGCAGTGTTGCGTCGTCGTCGATGAAGTGGACGATCTCGACCGAGTCCGGCAACAGGGCTACGCCCGCGTTGCGCTGCCGCGTGGCGGCCGGCGCCCCGGAATAGCGATGGTAGTGGACGGGCGCCTCTTCGTCGGACCAATCCTGGACGACACGGGCCGTGCGTTCGGCCTCCTCGCGGTCGCTCCCGTCGACGACGAGAACGGGACGCTCCGCCGCACCAGACTGTGACGCCACACTTCGAAGGGTCTCTCTCAATACATCCGGACGGTTCCGGGTGCAAATTACGACTGCCTCAGACGCGGGGGCAATGTCCTCAGGCATTGTGGTTCGAGAGGATCTGTGACGCAATGCGCGGGGCATCGCTTACCAGTCGACGGTCTCCCATCGGTTCGGGACCACGTCTAACCTCTCAACACGGTTTCGAATCCAGTAGGCCGGGGTGAGGACCGTCTTGTTCTCGTTCTGATTCAGCCAGGCGCCCCACCAGCTCAGGGTACTGTTGGCGATGATGTTGTGGTCGCACGCCTTCATCAGTCGAAGATCCTCGCAGGGCTCGCGGGGACCGTTGCAGTCCACGAACCTCACATTTTCCAGCGATGTCCCTTGGGGAACTACGCGGCCTATGTTCTCCCTCACCCACCCGATGTCGTCCGAAAAGAAAAACAAACACGGATCTTTCTCCCCCTGCAGTCTGCGCACCGAACGTCGATAGTACGCCGTCGGGAGGGCCCACCCCTGGTCCACGTAGTCGCCGCGTCGGACGTGTACCGCCACCGAGGGTCTCTCCGCGATCTGCTCTTTCCAGCGCCGGGTGGGGCCGCTTGCTTCGCTGTGTAGTGTAAGCTCTTCCCGTAGGACCTCCCCGATCGAACGAAAGTACTTCTCAGACTGGTAGTAGCCGTAGAGGCGCGTGCCTCCGGGGGCGCGAAGCACCGTCGGGTCGAAGCGATGGGGGTCCTGGAGGTTCTTGTGAACCCTGCAGATCCGGACCCCGAGCCCGCGGGCCACCCGTCGGAGTCGACTGAACAGCTTGAATCGTCCCTTTAGGAGAGGTGCGTCCTCAATCGGTCGTCGAACCACCGTTCCCTGAACGGCAAACTCGGGCAGATGCAACTCTCGGGAGGGCAGCCCGGCCGTCGACGCCCCCGCAAGAACGGAGACATCCAGAAAAAGCGTAGCCCCGGTCTTGTGCGCGAGGGCCCTGCCGACCGCGTACTGGAAGAGCTGATTCCCCAGCCCTCCGTGCAGTGTTACCGTGGGCATGCGGCGCAAGAGAGGTGGAGAACAGGACGGTTCGGGAGGACCCGAGGCCTCAGCGGGGCCCTCCTGTCCGGTAGAAACAAGAACCCGTCGTGCGAACCGTCCCTCAGGGCTCTGGTTCGAACGACTCTACTCGCCCGGCCTGTTGAGTCGACGACGGCCCCTCCCATGAACCAGCGGGATGTCCGTTCTTGGTGCCGGGTCGCGCACCTCACCACGGTGCACCATCCATTCGACCCGCGCATCTTTCACAAGCAGCTCGCGTCGCTCCGGGACGCCGGCTTCGACGCCCACCTCGTGGCCCCCCATGAACGCACCGAGCGCGTCCGCGGCATTTCCATTCATGGGCTGCCGCGGCCCCAGAATCGGGCCCACCGGCTCGCCCTTCAGCCTCGGGTGTTCCGGACGGCCCGCGCGCTCAATGCCGCGCTGTATCACATCCACGACCCCGAACTGCTCCCCCTCGCCGGTCTTTTGAAAACGAGAACCGGGGCCCAGGTCGTTTACGACATGCACGAGAACTACCGGTCGAAGGGGGCGATGCTGGGCCGGTTTCTTCGAGCACTGGAGCGCTGGGCCTTCCGATGGGTCGATCACGTGCTGATCGCCGAGCAGAGTTATCGGGCGATCGTGGAGGACCACGCGGTGCCCCACACCTACATTCCCAACTACGTCCGCCCGATCGGGGAGGAGCACCCGCCTCCCCCCGTGGAAATCAGAGAGCCGCCGACGCGTCTTCTCTACACCGGCACCCTGTCCGACAGCCGCGGCCTCGGAACGATGATTGACCTAGCGGCCCGCATCCGTCGTGCAGACCGTCCAGAAACCATTACCCTCGTCGGAATCTGTCGCTACCCGACCCAGCGGGCCCGGACCGAAAAACAGATCCGACGTGGGGGGCTCGGTGCGGTCGTCGACCGTGTGGGCTGGGACGCGTACGTCCGGCCCTCGGCCATGCCGCCGCACTACCGCCGGGCCGACGTGGGACTCGCCCTCTGCGAGCCGCACCCCAACCACGTAGGTTCCATCCCCACAAAGTTCTACGAATACCTGCATTACGGCCTGCCCCTGATTTGCTCAGACATTCCGCTGTGGCGGCGGTTCGTGGAGCGGCACGGGTGCGGCGCCGTGGTGCCGCCGGGGGATCCGGCGGCGGTGCTCGACGTGCTCGACGAATGGCAAGCCCATCCAGAGCGATACCGGCGGTGCGCCGAGAACGCCCGGGAGGCGGCCTCGCAGTATCGGTGGGGGCCGATCGGCGAGCGCTTCGCACGGCTCTGCCGTCACGTGCTGCCCGACAACATGCCCGAAACGCTTACTACCGAATCACGCTGATCTTCTCGACGTCGCCCCGGAAGGTGGACTCTCTGCCCTCAATGTCGACGCGGTAGAGGTACACGCCGGTCGCCACCCGGTCCCCGTCTTCATCCCGCCCGTTCCAGCGCAGCGTGTTCCACCCCACCCGCAGCGGCTGGTCGAGGTGGCGCTCCTCCAACTGGCGCACGAGGCGGCCGGACAGGGTGTAGATGCGGAGGGTGAAGTCGCGAAGCGCCTCATTGCGTCCCCCTTCGACCCGAAAAGCAAACGTCGTGTGGGTGCTCATCGGATTCGGGTACGGGTACACGTCCCGAATCACCTGTGCCTGCTGCACCCGGAAGCTGCCCTGATACGGCTCCACGGCATTGCCGCGCGTGTCCTCGGCCTCCACTTTCAGGGTATACGTCGAGTCGCGTGCCCCAAGGTCGGGCTCAAACTGCAGTCGCAGCGGATCGGTGGTCCCCGAGTCGGGAGGGACGAGCGAGAGGGCCGGGTCCGAGAATGGAACGCGCCGAAAGTCGGTCCCGAGGCCCGGGCCCCGACTCGGAAGCCCGCCTTTCAGATACACGTCGACGTGGCTCGTGTCGTCGAGGACGAGGTACGGGTTGTCGTCCTGCACGAGCACCTCGAGGGTTGGCTGCGTCGAGACAAACGGCAGCTCGGGGGCCTGGAGGTTGGTCACGTCGTCGGAGGTGGGGGGGAGCTCGCGGCCGTTGGCCAGCACGCGCAGAGAGGGGGGCTGGTCGTCCGCCCGCACGAAGAGATTTCGGACCGCGGTGTTGTTGCTTGGGAGGCGCTCCGGCGGCCCGTCCGCAGCGGCCTCCACCCGGAGCACATTTCCGCCCGGGAACTCGGCGCTCGAGAGGGAAAGCGCGCTCGTGTCGCGGCCTCCATCCGGAGACAGCGCCGCGAGGGTATCGGCAAGCAGGGTTGTGGTCGTGTTGGAGGCGTCTTGGAGGGTCGCACGCACACGGACCGGCCGGCTCGCCACCGGGCCCAGGTTCACGACGGAGGCGGGCGCCGAGGCCTGCTCCCCCTGCCGAAGCGTATCGGAAAGCGACGCCAGCCCGGAAGGGTCCAGCACGAGCTCGGGGACGCCCGTGTGCGCCACGCTCCACCGATCGAGTTGCGGCGCGGTGCGGGCCGTCGAGTCCGTGAGGGTGGCCCGCAGATGCAGGTAGGGATGGGCCTCCGCGTCGATGGAACTGAGGGCCCGCTCGCCCGACGGCCCGGCGAGATCGTCGATGAGAACCGTCGAGTCCGCGGCGAGAACGTCGAGCGCGATCGCGTCCGACGCGTCCGGGGCCGTGCCCTCCCACCGCAGCGTCTCCCAGTCGCTGGCCGGGCCGATGCGTGACGAAATTGTGCGCCCGGTAGCGTGTGAGAACGGAGGCTCCGACACGAGGCTGACCTCATTCACGTCTCCCGCCTCCGAGGGCGGAGAGACCTGCTCTACGGTTTCGTCGGGATGCCCCTTCCGGGCTTTCAGGGCCCAAACGTGATTGTACGTGAGCGTATCGACGGCGGCCGAGCCCAGGTCCTGGAAGAGCGACGTTACCTCATCGGGAATGGTCGCCCCACCCTGGCGGGCGAGGTGCCGGGTGCGAACGAAGACGTAATCGCCCTGCTGCGGCACGGTGCTGAGGAAGTTGTCGAGGGCATCAATGGCATCCTGCCCGTCGCCAATAAATTCTCCTCGGTCCTTCAGGTACTCTTCCCACTGCGTCGGCAGGTCGTAGGTGGGAAACGACTCGCTGGCCCGCACTTCTCCTGTGAGCCCGTCCATGACGAGCACGCCAAACCCGAACTTCAGGTACTCGTAGTCGGCAGTTCCGTCGATGATGAAGCCATCCGTCCGGGATCCCTGTCCCCGCTCGGAGAAGACCAGCACGTTTCGGGTGTACGTGTCGAACGTCCAGGAGCGTCCGGCGCGGCGGAGCCGAGGACTCTCGTTTTCCGCGAAGAGCCGCCCGCGCTGGAGCCACGAGGCGTCCCCATCGCCCTCCTCTCCTTCGACAGTAAAGCGGGCCGTGCGCCAGGCTTCCGTGCCTCCGTCGGCCAGCCGGGCGCGCCAGTAGTAGGTCTGGTCCGCAGCAAGGCCGGACGGCCGCCAGGTGCCGCGCAGGCCGTCCACCTCGCGCCGCACCTCGCGGCGGGCCGGCGACGAGAAGTCAGGCACCGTGTCAAGCTGGAGGACGACCGGGATCGGCCCCGTCGCCTGGCCGGAGACGACAACCTCCAGCGACGGCTCCTCGGCGGGAATCGTCCCGTAGTCGGGCGGGGTGAGGAGCGAGACGCCCGTGTCGAACACCACCTGGGCGCGCTCGGCCGTGTTGTTCGTCTCGTTCACCTCGTCGTACGCGTCGGCAGGGTCGACGCCCGCCCGAAACGTGTTGCTTCCGATGGTCTCCTCGTCGAGAGAGAACGAGAAGGAAAGCGTGCGCTCGAGGGGAAACCGGTCGACCCGCCGTGCACGCCGGGTCGTGCGCCCGTCTGGGCGCTCCCAGGTGAGTTGGGCGGTGACGCTGTCCGACGGAATGAGGCCGCGGTTTTGGACCTGCACCGTCGTGGTCAGCGCGTCGGACGGGACCGGGGCCGTTGGCTCCGTTGCAATGAGGTCGGGCGACACGTGCAGGTCGGGCTTGGCCGGCAGGGCCACGTTCGTGGCGGGGTCCCCGATCAGGCCGTACTGCAGGAGGTGCTTTACGTAAAAGTCGCTACTGCCGAAGTCGGCGGCGATCTCCGCCTTGGCCGAGCGGATGGCCTCGCCGAGCACGCGCATCGTATCGACGAAGACGCGCTGCACGAGGGCGTCGTTGAGGCGGGCCGAGGGCACCAGGTTGCCCAGGGCCGATTCGCCAAAATGGGCGATGCCGCCGTTCAGGGCCCCGTCGCGCGGCGTGCCGTCGGGGCGTACCGAGCCCACGACGAGCTGCTCGCCCAGCGAGGGCGTGCTCTTCTCCTCAAAGCGCCCCCCGGCGAACGACCCGGTGCGACAGCCGAGGGACACGACGACGGGGAGGCGACCGGCGTTGTTAAACTCCGCAGGGGGGTCCGTCACGATCTCCCACGTCTGGGCGCCCGAGTGGCCGAAGTAGTTGAGCCATCCGGCGCCCCGCTGCAGATCGACGGCCAGGGAGTCCTGAAAGCTGGCGTCCAGGGGATCGTTGACCTTTTTGTAGTACCGAAGCGTGTCCGCCCCGGTGTGCACGGGCAACTCGGATCCGTCGATGGACGCCTCCGTGTCCGATGCGATCTTGCCCCAGCGATTGGAGTAGAACTGGAGCTGGTTCTGTTCGCTCTCGGTCGTGCCCCCCGCAAGCAAAAGCATGCGCTTCTGCCACCGCTTCAGGGGCGCCGCCTCGTAGGTCTGGAGCTTGTCGACGAAGAGCTCGCCCTGCGCCACGGACCGCACCGGAATGCGCCCCACGGCGAGGAGCTCGGACCAGTCGTCAGGCCCGTCGCTCTGCATCGCAAACCACCCGTCCGAGGGCGCGTAGCCGAACGAGGGGACGCTCCACTCCGGATACAGCGTATCAACCGAGCCGTCGCGGATGGGATACTGGGCGTCGGCAAAGATGGCGAGGTACTCGGGGGGGCTGGACCACGACTGCGTGGACTGCACAAAGCGACGGATGGCAATCGGGGTGGGCCGCCCGTAGTCAAACTCGTCGAAGACATTCTGCACGAGCGCCACCTCCACCTCGTAGCCGTCGTGCGACCGGCGGTAGTCGGCCAGCTGCTCGGCGGCGGGGAGCAGCGCCTCGGTGGTGAGGAGAAGGTAGTCGGCGCTGTGGGCGTCGGGGTCCGACCAGTTGCTGGACGCGTCCGGCTGGATCGCAGCGGGCGTCTTGTACCCGTCCGCCCCCACGGCCCAATGCGGCGCCGGCGCCGTCGACGGGGCGGCCTCCACGAACGCGGTGTCGGCCTCGATGGCAGCCTCGTACCGGCGAGCATCGGCCGGGCTGTACACGCGCACCGAGTCGCCCACGTGGTTCGTTAGGGCAAAGGTGGTGGCCTCGGTTGTGGGGACGACATGGCGCTGCGCATCGTCGTCCTGGGCCGCGAGAGTCCGCGTGTAGGCCGCCTCCGCCCAGTCGAACAGGACGTAGTTCGGCGTGCTCGACGGGTCGGAGCACTCAAGGTCGGCCGAGAACCCGTCGTTGTAGGAGGTGAGGCGCAGCTCCAGCCCCCCCTCTGGCACGCGGTCCTGCGCGACGGACGCCTCGATCGTCCGCCGGGCGAGGTTCTTCCACTCCGCGGCCGCGAGCGACTCGAAGGCCTGGGTGCCATCCGGCTGCCGGAGCTTCCCTTCCACTTCGACGCGGTGGCACGAGCTGCTCGCGGCGTCGACCCGAACCCGAAGGTCGAGCGACGCGCCCGTGTCCGCCCGGCGCCCGACCGGAAGGAGATACCGTTCAGAAATGGGCGCCGTGTCGTTGTGCCGAAACTGGCGCCAGTAGTAGCCCTCCGACTCGGTGTAGAGGGGGTTGCCGTTGCTGCTGGGACGGCCGAAGTAGTAGGTCTGGTCCTGCTCGATGCGAACCGTGTCGCGGAGCGCCCGCACCACGGACGTGGCGTCGGGGGTTCCCTGTGCGTATCGACGCCCGGCCTCCCCGCCCCAGGTCATCCAGTAGTGGGTTGTGTCGCTGTAGAGGCTGCGGTGGGTGCTGCTCTGTGCCGAAGCGTCCCCGTCGTAGGCCCAGCGCTCGTCCGTTCCCCGGTTCCGGTGCCCCACGAACGTGATCGTGTCCGACGGGTCGAGCACACCGTCCCCCGCCCCCTCGACGTGGATCGGGATCTCGTCCCCATTCTCCAAGAGACGAATGGTCTCCGGAGGAATGTCGGCCAGCGTCGTCCCCTCCGGAAGCGCCGCCGCCAGTGCCTCCGCCGAGACGCGGTACACCCCATCGGTGGTGACGCTCAGTTGGACGTGGGGCGCCCCTGGGTCGTACCACGCCGGGTCGAAGTCATTGCCCACCTGCCCCACCGCCGATGCGGGCGCCAGGAGCAGGACGCCCCACAGCACCCACGGAAAGAGGCCACGACGGTCGAGCATAGCAAACACGGAAGGGGAGCGAGACGGCCCCGATCAGATGGTGCAGGCGTGCCGATAGAGTGATTGCGTGCGCCGAACGAAAGGTTCCGGCCCGTAGCGATCCACTGCGTGCGCCCGGATGCGACCAGGAGCGTACGCGGCCCTCTGCTCCTGCATCGTGCAAAGGGCCTGGGCCAGCGCGGTCGGGGCCGCGGGCGGCACGAGCACCCCCGTTTCCTCCGTCACGATGTCCTCCGGGCCGCCACACCGGGTTGCGATGACGGGCAGCCCCGTCGCCATCGCCTCCACGAGCGCAACGCCAAACGTCTCGTGGCGACTCGAGAGGGCGAAGGCGTGGGCGTTCCAGAGCGCCTCCCGCACGCCGGCGCGACCTTGCTGCCCCCGGAAGTCCACCCGGTCCGCAACGTTGAGCCGACGCGCCTGCGCCTCCAGCGCCGCCCGCCGCGGCCCGTCGCCCACGATGCTGAGCACCGCCGCCTGGGAGGAATCGAAGGCCCGCGCAAACGCCTCGATCAGTCCACCCACGTTTTTGCGAGGGTTCAGCCCGGCCACCGTCACGAAGCGCAATGGGGGCGGCGACGGACGCCCCTCGGGGGGGCGCGTGAAAAACGAGGCCCGGACGGGGTTCGGGTGGACTGCCACGTCCTCGGAGGCAGCCCCTCTCCGGGCCCTGAGAACGTCTCTGAGGGCCGTACTGACGGCCGCGAGGCCGCTTGCATGGCGGAGTCCCCGGTCCACGAGCGGCCGGCGCCACGGCCACATCGTCCCCCGAAGGAAGCCGCTGAAATGCTCGGTCAGCACGTACGGCACGCCCAACGCGTCGCTTATCTGGGCCGCGGCCGCTCCGGCCCAGCGGGCGCTGTGGGCATGAATCACATCGGGGAGGCCGCGGCGGTCCACGTACCGTCGCGCAAGGCGCACGGCACCACGGATCCGGAGGCGAAAGCCAGGCGGGAAGCGCCACCACACATTCCACCCGTACCGGCGGAGGGTCGGGACCCCGTGGTTCGTCGTCCATTCCGTCTGGAAGTGCTTGCGCCGGAGCGCCCCCGCGGTGGCCCGGCGCAGGCTCTGCTGCTCCGGGTACACCACCCCCACCTCCATCCCGTGTGCCTGCAGGCAGCACGCCTGCTCCGCGAAGTAGATCCCCTCCAGGGGCGCCTCGGTGGTCGGATACCAGGACGGAACAACGAGAACGTGCATGGCGGCCGAGCAGCCCCTTTCAAGTCTGAGCATTCCAGTCTGAGCATGTAACCACACGGTGAAGATACACCGCGGTCTGCCCGGTGTTCGGGGCAGGGTGCCGCCGATGAACGGACGCTGCAAGGAGGAGCCCCCTCCAATCCAGAGCGGCGGGCGGGGCAAAACCGAACCTTCCCCAACGCTCGCATTTACAAAGGGGCACTGCCTCAAAAGAGGGAGGCAGTCTCTTCGCACGCTCCCTACACGCACCGGGCCCCGTCTGTGCTTCCCGAACGGATCCCAATTCCCGAGTCGCTGCACTCCATCGAGACCGGAGACCCGATCGCCACGTGTCTCGCCTGCGACCGGTCGCTGTTGGACGGCCCCACCGAGTACCTGATCGAGAAGGGCTACCGCCAATACGAGGCCTATGACGTCCGGGAAACGGTCTTCGGGCATGCCCTCTGCATGAAGTGCCACGCCACGATGCAGCAGTCCGTTTCCGCATCCTCGAAGCGCCGGTGTCAGGCCTATCTGTCCGAACACGTCGACCTCGCCGCGCGGACCGGACGTCTCCTCGACGCCGACTCGCACGATCCGGCCGACTGGACGCGTCGATGTGTGGTTCACGACACGCCCCGAGAGGAGCTCGAGGAGTACCAGGTCGTGGCCCACTGTCAGGGAGACGAACTGCTGCTCACGCACCTCCCCCTGCTGATGGGCGGTCCAGCCATCGACGCCCTCGTGCAGCGCCTCTCCAGCGAAACGATCGACGACCTCGGTGGCTTCCGCGACGAGCACACCGGCCTGCCGCCGGACCTGAAGCGCGACCTCCACGGTCCGATCGTGGCGTAGCCTTTCTGCCCCTGTCCCTCCAGGATCTCTCGCTCCATGAAGAACGCACCGCCCCTCTCCGCCCTTTTCGTGGCCCTTCTGCTGGTGAGCTGCTCCGGAAGCCGTCCGGCCACCACGCCAACCACGCCGGACACCACCACGGCCTCCGCCCCGGCCGCCTCGGACACAACCTCCGAAACAACCTCCGAGACGGCCGACGCGCCCCCGGCCCCCGAGCGCGCCCCGCAGGACTGGTACCACCTCGATCGCGTTCCGCGCAGCGGCCCCGGCCTCGACACCCGGGCGGCCTACCAGACCGTGCTTCGGGATCGGGCGCCCCGGGACACCGTGCAGGTCGCCATTATCGACTCCGGCCTCGACCTCGACCACGAAGACCTGTCGGCCGAAACCTGGACCAACGCCGACGAACGCCCCAACAACGGCGTGGACGACGACGGCAACGGCTACGTCGACGACGTGCACGGCTGGAACTTCATCGGGGGCCCCGACGGCAAAAATGTCAACCAGGACACGTACGAGCTCACCCGGATCTACGTCGACCTGCGGGAGCGCTTCGCCGATGTCGACTCGGCGGCCGTCGCCCCCGACGAGCGGGACCAATACGAGCGGTATCAGGAGATCAAGCGCACGTTTCAAGAGAAGCGCCGCGAGGCCCGCAAGCGGCTCACAGGGGTCCGGAAGGCCCAGAAGGCCGTCCAGGCGTCCGTGGACGTGCTGAAGACCCACCTCGACACCGACAGCCTCACCCCGTCGGCCGTCCGCTCGGTGTCCAGCCCCCGCCAGGACGTGCGCCGGGCCCAGCAGACCCTCCAGTATTTTTACGACCAGGACCTCGCTCCGTCCGACCTCGCAGACTACAAGGACCAGCTGGCGCGGCAGGTCGAGTACAACTACAACCCCGACTTTAACCCACGTCCCATCGTGGGCGACGACTACGCGGACAAGACCGAGCGCCGGTACGGGAACAGCGACGCGGAGGGCCCGGACCCCGGGCACGGCACACACGTGGCCGGCATCGTCGGCGCCACCCGCGCGAACACGGTCGGCATCGACGGCATTGCGCGGGGCGTCCGCCTCATGTCCGTCCGCGCAGTGCCCAATGGGGACGAGCGGGACAAAGACGTGGCCAATGCCATCCGGTACGCGGTCGACAACGGGGCCGACGTCATCAACATGAGCTTCGGCAAGGCCTACTCCCCCCACAAGGACGTGGTCGACGCCGCCGTCCAATACGCCGACTCGATGGGGGTTCTCATGGTCCACGCCGCCGGAAACGACGGGGCCAACGTGGATTCGACCAACAACTTCCCTTCGCCCTACTACGACGGCGGCGGGCGGGCCCAGCGGTGGATCGAGGTGGGGGCCTCGTCCTGGAAGGGCGGCAAAAAGCTGGCCGCTCCGTTCAGCAACTACGGGGAAGAACGCGTCGACGTCTTCGCACCGGGGCACTCCATTTACTCTACCGTCCCCGGCAACGCGTACAAGCGCAACGACGGAACGAGCATGGCGGCCCCCATGGTGAGCGGGCTGGCCGCCCTCATCATGGCCCACTATCCGTCCCTGAGTGCCACCGACGTTCGCACCATCATCCTCAACACGGCGACGCCCCATCGGGACCAGCTCGTCACGCGCCCCGGCGACTCTAAGTCCGTCCCGTTCGGCACGCTCTCCGACACCGGGGCCATCGTAAACGCCCCAGCCGCCCTCCGGCGGGCCGACGAGAGGACCGCCGCGCGGTAACCGTCTCCACCAAACACGAAAAGCCACGCGCCGGCGCAGGGCCGGGCGTGGCTCTTGCGTGCGTGGCAGAGGCCAGCCGGAAACGCCCGAGGCCTCTTGCACACAACCACAGTGCCGCAACGCTGCTCAGACGTTGCGATCAGGCGTCCGGGCAGTCGGCGGGACGAGACCCGACAGGACCTGTTCTGCCCCAAACCAGGACAGAGTCCCGCCGCTGCTCCGGTCGACCTGTGGTGGGGCTGGAGGGCCCGCTTGGTGGCGACTGAGAATCCGCGAAGGGCGGCCGACCCGGGAGCGATGCGGCTCACGGACGCCGCTGCCCCTGCCTGCCCCCTTCGAGCATCGCGTCTCGACAGTGCCGTCAGTCCATCATCTTTCGGAGGAAGGCCGGGGTGTCGGTGTCATCCTCTTCGTCGGCGCGGGAGCGCTCGTCGCGGTCCTCTCGCTCTCCCAGGTCGTCGGCCTCTAGGCGACGAATGTTGGGGGCGTCGTCGCGGTCGTCCGCGTCCGTCTCGTCGGGAGAGTCGCCCTCCGACGACTGAGAGCGAAGGGGCGCGTTGCGGCGTTCGTAGGCCGGGGTGTCGAGCTGTCGGAGGTTGGTTTCGCCTTTGTACTCCGCCGTCTCGTCGTCTTCCTCCTGGTCCTCGAGCGGCACCGTACGCCGCCCATCGCCGCCGTCGTTCTCCGGCTCGTTGTCGCGGTCGAAGCCTGTGGCAATGACGGTCACCCGAAGCTTGTCCTCGATGTCCTCCTCGATGACGGTGCCAAAGATGACCTCCACGTCCTCGCCGGCCTCCTTCTGAATGACGCTCGTGGCCTGGGTGGCCTCGCGAATCCCGAGCGACGGGCCGCTGGTGATGTTGACCAGCACGTTGGTGGCCCCCGCAATGGAGAGGCCGTCGAGCAACGGGCTGCTGATGGCCTGCACCGCGGCTTTCTCCGAGCGGTTTTCGCCGGTGGCCGTGGCCGAGCCCATGAGGGCCGTCCCGCCATCCTTCATGGTCGTCTGCACGTCGGCAAAGTCGAGGTTGATCAGGCCGTGGACCGTGATCAGGTCGCTGATGCCGCGGGTGGCGTTGTAGAGCACCTCGTCGGCCTTTTCGAACGCCTCGATGAGGCTCGTGTCCGGGTCGGCAATGTCGAGCAGCCGCTCGTTGGGGATGACGATAAGCGTGTCGACGTTCTCGCGCAGCAGCTCGATTCCTTCGAGCGCCGTGTTCATGCGCCGCGACCCTTCACAGTCGAAGGGCTTGGTGACGATGGCGACGGTCAGGATGTCGAGGCTGCGGGCGATGGCCGCCACCACGGGCGCGCCGCCAGTGCCCGTGCCCCCTCCCATCCCGGCCGTGATAAAGGCCATGTCGTAGCCCTCGAGGGCCTGCCTGACTTCCTTGCTGTTCTCCTCGATGGCCTCGGCCCCAATGCTGGGCCGCGCCCCCGCCCCCAGGCCGCTTGTCAGGTCCTGGCCCGCCTGAATCTTTTGGGGCGCGCGGTTCTCGCTGAGCGCCTGGGCGTCGGTGTTGACGGCGATAAATTCGACGCTGCCGTGGATGCCTTTCTGCACCATATTGTTGATGGCATTGCCGCCTCCGCCGCCGACGCCGATGACGCAGATCTTGGCTTCCTCATTTGCAGCGTCGTCGAACGAAAATTTTGAGCTAAAATCTTGGTCCATGGTCCCTCCAGTGGGTCTGTGGTATTGAGAGTGTGAGAGCGCAGCCCGGCGGGCCTGAAGTGAGCGGCTTCAAGCCGTTGAGTGCCGGGCCATCGGTGTGAAATGGTCGGTGTTGAAGTTGAAGCTTGAAAAGTTGAAGGGTTGAACGTTGGCAAACTGGGCGTAGACCGGCAGAACGAGTGAACGTTCAACCTTTCCCCTGGCAGCGTTCAACCACTTACAGTTCGTCGAACCAGGCTTTCATGCGGTTGGCGATGCGGGCCATGAGCGTCTCTCCGGGGGCCTGGCCGTTCTGGTGGGCCCGCACCTCCTCCGAGAGCGTGGTGCCGCCGATAATGTCGGGGCGCATGCCGTAGAGCACGAGGCCCACGCCGGTCGAGAACTTTGGGTCGCTGACCTCTTCCACGAGCCCGCCACTCAGGCCCATGGGGCGCCCCACCCGGGCCTCCATGCCGAGCACCTCGGCGGCCAGCTCGTCGGTATGGGGGACGAGGGAGCCGCCGCCGGTGAGCACACAGCCCACGCCCAGGTGTCGGCCGTAGCCGCTGCGCTTGATCTCCATCGCGGCGATCTCCAACACCTCCTCCATGCGGGGCTGGATGATCTGTGCCAGGGCGTCGCGCCCGATCGTCTTTTCGTCCCGCCCGCCGATGCCCGGAATCTCGATCTTCTCGTCCGCGTCGGCCTCGTCGGCCAGGGCCACGCCGAACTGGCGCTTCAGCTGCTCCGCCTGGTCGCGCATGACGCCGAGGCCCTTGCGGATGTCGTCGGTCACCTTGTCGCCGGCCACAGCGATGACGGCCGTGTGGCGAATGGTGTGGTCCTCGAAGACGGCAATGTCGGTGGTGCCTCCCCCGATGTCGATGAGGGCCACACCCACCTCCTTCTCGTCCTCGTGCAGCACGCTGAAGGAGGAGGCGAGCGGCTCCAGCACCAGGTCGGACACCTGGAAGCCGGCCTTCTCGATGCAGCGATAGATGTTTTTGGCGGCGGAGACGAGGCCGGTGATGATGTGGACGTCCGCCTCCAGGCGCACCCCGCTCATGCCCACCGGGTCGGCCACGCCGTCCTGCCCATCCACGATGAACTCCTGCGGGATGACGTGCAGGATCTCACGGTCGGCGGGCAGGGCGACGTGCGTCGTGTCCTCTAGGAGGCGCTGCACGTCGTTTTGAGTAATCTCGTTGGCGTTGATCGTGACGACCCCGCGCGTCTGGAAGCTCTGCACGTGGTCGCCCGCAATGCCCACGACTACGCTCTGCACCTCCACGCCGGCGGCCCGCTCGGCCTCCTCCACCGCCTCCCGGACGGCCGCCACGGTGCGGTCGATGTTGACGACAACCCCGCGGTTGAGGCCGTCGGAGGGGGCCATGCCCACCCCAAGAATGTTCACGCGGTCGAGCTCGTCCTTGCCGGCGACGACCGCGCACACCTTGGTCGTGCCGATGTCGACTCCTACGACGATGTCTTCATTCATGGCAATTTGGGGGTCAATGTCAGGCTGAATCGTAAGTCGGGACGCGTGATTGCGCGCGCCGTCTCACGACTCGCGCGTCACGCCTCACCCATCACTGAGCAAAGGGCAGCGCATTATGCGAGATGGATCGTGCTCATTATCCGTCGAGCGGTTGTGTTCGGGTGACCACCTGTCCGTCGAAGCGGAGGTCAATGTATGCGATCGGCTCGTCGGACGCGGTCGCGAGCACCTGCCGGGCAAAGGCGCGGAGCGTGCGCAGTTTCTGGGACACGTCGCCACGCCCAAGGCGCACCGGCAGGGCCCCGTGCGGGCCGATCGGGGTTGTCATGAACCGGATGGTGTCGTCGGGCCCCACTTCAATCTCGGCAACGAGGTCGGTCACGTCCGCCTTGGGGAGGGCCCTCAGCACCCGGCGCAGCGACGACGGGGCCTGTATCGTGTCGGGGTGCGTCCAGGGCGCCTCGGCCTCGAGGCCTCGCACCAGCGGCACGTCGTACCCGGCGCTGTCGGGGAGCGGCATCGCGTGGCCGCCCCGGTCGAGGTAGTAGGCCGGACGGCCCTGCGCATCCACCGCCAGGGCTGCGGGGGTGCGCTCCGTCACCGTAAGTGCGAGGACGCCGTTCATCCACTGCGGCTCGACGGTCGCTCCCTTCACCCACGGATGGCGAGCCACGCGGTCGGCTACGAGCGACGGCTCCACCGCCATCATCGCCGTGCCGCGGTCCACCCGGGCGAGGCGACGCACCGTGTCGGCCGGGGCATGCTGCGTGCCGGCAACGGCCACACGGTCGACCGTCGCGTTCGCCCGCCACTGCCACCCCAGCAGGCCCAGCGCGACAACCCCCGCGAGGAGGAGCCCCACGCCTCCAAGGCGAAGGGCCCGGCGTCCGAATGTGTTTGCCGACTCAGAAGTCATGAGTGGAGCGTCAAAGTATGTAGGCTCTCGTCAAGCGTGGCTCATATTTCGTATTGCGTATTTCATATTGCGTATTTCGTATTGCGTGTGTCGCTGTAGATAGACGCCTTACGCACTACGCAACACGCACTACTCGGTAATTTCCGCCTCCTTCTCATTGAGCAAATCCACGAACGCCTCGCTGGCCCGCCAGATGTCTCCCGCCCCCAGCATCAGGACGACGTCGCCCGGCTCCACAAGCTCTTGAAGACGACCCGGCAGGTCCGTCGTGTCCGGCACGTAGTGAACGGCGCGGTGGCCAAACTGCTCGGCCCGCTCGGCCAGGCGCCCGCCGCTCACCCCCTCAATCGGGGCCTCGCGTGCCCCGTACACGTCGGTCAACACGAGCACGTCGGCATTGAAGAACGAGCGCGCAAATGCGTCCATGAAATTCTGCGTGCGGGAGTACATGTGCGGCTGGAAGACCGCGACCACACGACGGTCGGGAAAGCCCTGATGCGCGGCGTCGAGGGTCGCCTCAATCTCCGTCGGGTGGTGGGCGTAGTCATCGAGGACCGTGATGCCGCCCACCTCCCCCTTCTTCTCGAACCGGCGGCGAACGCCCGTGAACATGCCGAGCCCGTCCCGCACCTTCTCAAACGAGATCTCAAGCTCCTGCCCCACTGCCACGGCGGCGAGCGCGTTGCGCACGTTGTGCAGGCCGGGCACGTGCAGCTCGAGGGTGCCGAGGCGCTCGCCCCGCACCACCACGTCGAACCGCGTCGTCATCTCGTCCCGCCGGATGTTTTCGGCCCGCACCTCGGCCTGGCGGGTGGTGCCGTAGGTGACGATGCGGCGCTCCACGTCGCCCACGATGGCCTGCACGTTCGGGTCGTCGAGGCAGAGGATGGCCGCCCCGAAGAACGGCACGCTGTTGGCGTACTGCGTGAAGGCCGCCTTGATGTCGTCCAGGTCCTCGTACACGTCGAGGTGGTCCTCCTCGATGCTCGTGATGACGGCCAGCGACGGCGTGAGGCGCAGGAACGTGCGGTCGTACTCGTCGGCCTCGATCACGAGGACGTCGCCCTCCCCCGTGATGGCGTTGGACCCAAACGCCGTCACCTTCCCCCCCACGATCACGGTCGGATCGAAACCGCCCTCGGCCACGACGAGCCCTGCCATCGAGGTCGTGGTCGTCTTGCCGTGCGTCCCGGCCACGCCAACCCCAAACTTCATCCGGATGAGTTCGCCCAGCATCTCGGCCCGGGGGATGAGGGAAATGCGGCGGCGCTCGGCCTCGCGGGTCTCCGGATTCTCCTCGGGATCGACGGCGCTGGAGTACACCACCACGTCGGCCTCGCCCACCTGCTCGGCGGCATGCCCCTCATAGACGGTAGCCCCGTCCGCCTCGAGGCGCTCGGTCACGTCGCTCCGCTCCAGGTCCGAGCCCGTCACGGTGTAGCCGCGGTTGAGGAGCACCTCGGCGATGGAGCTCATGCCGATGCCGCCGATGCCCACCATGTGGACCTGGCGGATGCGGCCCAAAGCCGGTTGTGTGCGGAGTTCAGCCATCGAAGTCAATTCGTTCGGGTTGAGGGTCCTCGCCGGAGTGTCCGGAGCGGATCGTCAGGGATTGAGGGTCGGCAGTCAGTTCGTACGGTATTGGTCGGCAAGGGCGAGGACGTCGCGGGCAATGGTCTCCGCGGCGTCGGGGCGGGCCCGGTCGCGGGCGGCCTCGGCCATCTGCGCCCGCCGCTCGGGGTCGTCGAGCAGGTCGAGGAGCACCGCCTCCAGCCGGGCGTCGAGGTCCGCCTCCTCCAGCCGGACGGCGGCGCCGGCCTGTTCCATGCTCCGCGCGTTCTTGGTTTGATGGTCGGCCGTGACGTTGGGGGAGGGCACGAGCACGGCGGGCGTGCCGGTCACCATTAGCTCGCTGCAGGTAAGGGCCCCGGCCCGGCACACCACGAGGTCGGCCGCGGCGTAGGCGTGCTCCATCCGATCGATGTATTCCAGAATGTGAAGCTGCGGGTGCTCGTCCACCGCCTCGGCAATGTCGTCGTAGTACCGTTTTCCCGTCTGCCACACCACGTGTACGTCGTCTTCGGACAGTAGGGCGCCCAGGGTACGCCGCACCGCCCCGTTGATCGCCGCGCTGCCCAGCGACCCCCCCATTGCCAGCACCACGCGCCCATCCTCCGGAAGGTTGAAGGCGGCCCGGGCCGTGGCGGGATCTGCGTCTCGAAGTGCCTGGCGCGTGGGATTCCCGCTCACCACCGCGCGGTCGGCGGGCACCCAGTCCTCCGCCTCGGGGAAGGCGAGGTGGATGCGCGCAGCGAGGCGCGCGAGCACCCGGTTGGTGAGGCCCGCGTAGGCGTTCTGCTCCTGTACCAGCAGGGGCCGTCCGCGCAGCCACGCTGCCATCAGCACCGGGGCGGCCACGTACCCGCCCGTGCCCACCGCCACGTCCGGCTCGATGGCCCCCACCAGGCGCCAGCTCTGCATCAGGCCCTGCGCCACGCGGATTGGGAGCAGGAGGTTCGACGCCGTGGCGCGACGCTGGAGGCCCTGCGCCGTGATGGGGTGGAGGGCGTAGCCCGCGTCCGGCACCGCCCGCGCCTCCAGCCGGTCCTGCGTGCCCGCAAACACGACCCGGGCGTCCGGACGGAGGGCCTGCACCGCGTCGGCAATGGCGATGGCCGGGTACACGTGTCCCCCGGTGCCCCCTCCAACCATCAGTATGTGCGGAGCGCGCGTGCTCATGAGAATCTCGAAATCGTCGTCGATGGGCCCGAAGGCCCGAAGAATATTGAACCGGAGCCCCTCACCCCCGCTCGGCGGACCGCGGTCCCGCGTGGCGGGAGATATTCAACAGGACTCCAACCATGATGCCGTTGGCCAACAGGGACGTGCCGCCGTACGAAACGAACGGCATCGGAAGCCCGGTCACGGGCAACAGCCCGCTCGCCACCCCCGCGTGCACGAACCCGTACGTCACGATTAGCGTGGTGACCCCGACCGCCAGGATGAGGCCAAGGGGATCGGGGGCGTCCCGCGCAATGCGGAGGTATCCCCGAAAAAGCAACACGAAGAATCCGGCCAGCAGGGCCAGGGCCCCGAGGACCCCGTATTCCTCGGCGATGATGGCGAAAATAAAGTCGTTGTAGGGCTCCGGGAGAAAGTCGCGTTGGACGCTCTTCCCCGGCCCCACGCCGGTCAACCCTCCCGCCGCAAACGCCATCCGGGCCTGCCGCGACTGATACTGCTCCCCCCTCGCGTCCATGACCTGTTCCATGTCGGTGTTCGGAAACACATTCATGCCGAGGTACGCCTCCACGCGGGCGGCGCGGTCGGGCGACGTCGACAGGACGCCAAACGCCATCACACCGCCCAGCACGACGAGCCCCCCGATCTGGAGGAGGCTCACGCGCCCCACGAAGCTCATCAGCAGCACGCCGAGCAGCAGCACGAGGGCCGTTGACAGATCGTCGAGCCCAATGAGCCCCACCGCGAGCCCCACCCACACCAGCACCGGCAGAAACGTGCGGCTGAAGCTCTTCACGTAGTCCTGCTTCTGCACGAGCAGGACCGCCACGTAGAAGATCAGCGCCACCCGCGCAAGCTCCGACGGCTGAAACCCGATCCCCGCAATTTGCAGCCAGCGGTCGGCCCCCTCGGAGAAGAAGCCGACGCCCTTCACGGCGACTAGCAGGACCAGGGCGCCCACGAGCGCGACACGGCTGTAGCGGGCCAGCGTGCGATAATCAATCAGGCTCACCACCCCCATCGCCCCGAGGGCAATGCCCACGCGGACAAGGTGACGCAGCAGGAAGTGCACCGGCTCGGTTCCGACCCGCACCTCTGCCAGGTACGTGACGGCGCTGTACACCGCCACGACCCCCACCGCCGACAGCGCCAACACGATCCACACCACGTACTTGTCCGCTGGGGGGCGGTCGGTGACCTTATGTTGGAGGGTCTGAATGAAGCTCATCGAGTGTCCATGCTACGTCAGAAGTCTCAAATCTTCGGCCTAGTACGTAGTGCGTAGTACGTATTGCGTAAATGGTCCATCTCTCCGACGGCGTACGCAATACGCAACACGCAATACGCTATAGAAGCGTCTCCACGAGGCGGCGAAAGGTGTCGCCCCGTTCCTCGTAGTCCTCATACATGTCGAAGGAGGAGCACGCCGGGCTCAGCAACACCACGTCGCCCGGCCGGGCCGCGCGCTGGGCCTGCCTCACGGCCGCCTCCATGGTGTCGGCCCGGCGGTGCGCGCTCGCCTCGGCCCCGAGCTCCCGCACCACCGTCTCGGCACTCTCCCCGAGCGCCACCACCGCCCGCACCCGGTCGCGGACGAGCGGCTTGAGGTCCGTGTAGTCGTTGCCCTTGTCCCGCCCGCCGGCAATCAGCACAATGGGCCGGTCAAAGCTCTCCAGGGCATACCAGACGGCGTTCACGTTGGTGGCCTTCGAGTCGTTGACGTACAGCACGTCGTCGACCGTGCGCACCGCCTCCAGCCGGTGCGGCACGCCCTCGAAGCCGGACAGGCTCTCGCGGATGACGTCGTTCTCGACCTCCATCACACGGGCGGAGACCGCGGCCGCGAGCGAGTTGTACACGTTGTGCTGACCTCGAAGGGCGAGCTCGTCCTGAGCCATAAGCGGTTCCTCCTCGTCATCCGTTCGAAGCACAATTCGATTGTCCTGCAGCCCGGCCCCGGCCGCCGGCACCCCGTCCGTCGTAATCGCCAGCGGGCGAACGTCCTGTTCGGCCGCCGCCTGCTTCGCGCCGCCCCGCACGTCGTGGTCGTCGCGGTTGTAGATCATCGCATCCCCCTCCTCCTGGTTGCGGAAAATGTTGAACTTGGCCCGGGCGTAGGCCTCAAAGTTGTGGTCGTAGCGCCCCAGGTGATCCGGGGTAATGTTGAGCAGCACGCTCACGCGCGGATGAAACGTGTCGACGTGGTCGAGCTGAAAGCTGGACACTTCCAGCACCACCACGTCCTCCGGCTCGGCGTCGAGCACGCAGTCGGAAAACGGATGCCCGATGTTGCCGGCCACAATGGCCTCGCGGCCCGGATCGTCCGCGAAGGCCGTCCGGAAGACGTGCCCCGCGAGGCTCGTCGTGGTCGTCTTTCCGTTGGTGCCGGTGATCGCCACGATGGGGGCGTCGCAGAACCAGGACGCCGCCTCGATTTCGGAGTACACGTCGAGCCCGGCCCGCAGCGCCTGCTGTACAATGCTTGACTGCGTGGGCACCCCCGGACTGAGCGCGAGGAAGTCGGCGTCGAGGGCCGCTGCCGTGTGCCCCCCGGACTCGTAGTCCACCCCGGCCGCGTCGAGGGCCGCCGCGGTGCCGTCCGGCAGGTCGCCCTGCTCGGTCAGGAACACCTCACCCCCCGCCTCGGCCAGCAGCCGGGCCACGGCGCGCCCACTCCGGGCGCCGCCCACCACGGTGGCTCGTTTTGTGTGCACATCCTCTGGGGTCATGAACAGGCCCGAACGTTTTTTTGCGGGGGCGAATTTCTCATTGCTGCTCCCTCTACGGAGCATGATGCGTGTGGAGTGATGCGTGAGGACGTCTGTCGACCATCGATTACGGTTCACGCATTCACGGTTCGCGCATTACGAGTCACAGTCTGTAAAGAGTCAGCGATTCAACAGTCCACCAGCCGGGTTTGAGGACCGAGGTCCCCTCATCCAGAATCAGCGGATGCGGAGGACGAGCAGGGCAGCAATCACGGTGATGGCCGTCACAATCCAAAAGCGCGTTACGATTTTCGCCTCGTGGAGGCCGAGGGCCTCGT